>NZ_JAHLYO010000008.1:0-203576 GCF_025128015.1 Synechococcus sp. CS-1333 | reverse complement strand
TCGCCTCCATGGCGACCTTGGCCTTGAACTCGGGGCTATGGGTGCGGCGTTTGCTCATGGGTGGGAGCCCCCTCTCAGGGGCGGTGCCCCGCCTCAGAGGTTAACGATGGACCCTGTCCAGAAAAGCCAGACCATCTCAGTCTGACGGGCTCGCAGCCATGGGTTACGCAGCCCCTCGTGAGTATCGGAGGCCTCTCGTTGCGCAAGGTGAGCTGTTGCCTGCGGGTTTTGCGCCAGGTGGAGGTGCTTGATCCCCGCTAGATGCGGCACTCCCGCGAGCTGCTTGCTTTTGGTCAGGAGGATGAGTGGTGGGACATCAGGTCGCCGGTGCGAGATAACGCCTTTCTGATCAGCCGCTGGTGGAGAACCTTGCTTTTCCATGGACGGCAACCCCGCTCCCCATGCAGCCCGCTGTACGACCCTGCCTCCTTTGGCGTTCCATCGCTGGCTGTCCGTGGGCGCGTTGTTGATCTGCCGCCGCTCCATGGCCTCTCGTTTGCGTCCACTCGCTGCAACGGCGCTTCGGTGTGTGTGGGTTTGGTAGTGGCGGCGGCTCTTTGGTGCCCATAACCCGCCTTAGGGTTAACGGCTGCTCAGCCGCCCTGCCTGTGCCCGTCTGGCTCACCCTGCTTCTGCTCTCCGTGTCCGCCATCCTCTGGCTGTCGGGTTCCGGCAACCGCGACGACGTGATCGGTCTGCTGGAGCGGATCCTTTCGGTGGCCGCCCTTTTGGTGGTGGTGATGGTGGGCCGGGGGGTGCCCTTGGAGATCGCCGGTGTAGTGCTGGCCTTCTGGCTGCCCCGTGCCCGTGCCGACCAGGCGCCGCCGCCGATCCCCCACCGCGACGATGTGCTGATTCCGTTCTGATGCCCTGCTGAACCCATCGCTCAGCACGTGACGCGCTCAATGGCGCATCTTCACGGTGCGCGGCAAGGGTTCGGTGATGGCGCCCTCGGCATCGAGCGGGGGATAGGGCCGCCCCTGCTGCCGGCACCAGCGCGCCACCTCCGGGTAGGCCCACGAGAACAACAGCTCCTGGCGCCGCTCCGCCGGCACCCCTTCGCCGGCCGTGGGCAGCAGGCCCGCCGCCTGCCGCTGGCGCAGTGCCTCGAACAGCAGCACCGCCGCCGCCACCGACACATTCAGTGACTGCACCATGCCGCCCATCGGCACGAACAGCGCCTGGTCGACCGCCGCCGCCGTGGCCTCGCCCAGGCCCCATTTCTCTGCCCCCAGCACGAAGGCCGTGGGGCCGGTGAAATCGCAGCTGCGGTAATCCACCGCATTCACCCCCAGGTGGGTGCCGTACACCTTGAAGCCCTGCTGTTGCAACACAGCCACGGCTTCGGCGCCGCTGGCATGCGGGCGCAGGGCCACCCACTTCTGGCTGCCCCGGGCGGTGTCGTTGAAGGTGCGGGTGCGGCCCGGCAGGCTCACCGCATGGGCCTCCAACACCCCTACCGCATCACAGGTGCGCAGCACCGCTGAGAGGTTGTGGGGTTTATCCACCGCCTCCAGCAGCACCGTGAGATCCGCCATGCGGCGGTTCAGCACGGCCTGGAGCCGTTCGAAGCGTCGGGGGAGCAGGGGCATGGGCGACGGCTGTTACCGCTTCAGTTCAGCATCCGATTGAGGCAGCTGGCCTCTGCGGACTGCGGCGGCCTTCCATGAAAGTGCTGGCCAGTTGAGCCCTGAAGGGTGACAGACCCCCCTCCTGATGGCATGGACATTCAGATGGACAATGGAGTTCGGTGAAGAATTGCCTTGAGGAATCAACCTGCTTCTCACTATGTCTGGATCCCGCTAGACTGCTAGCGTTCAGATGCTCGGTAGGCCGGCTTGGGGTCTGATGGGACTTTCCTTGGGAGCCAAGCTTGAGCTGAAAGCCTCTCTCCGGGCCCGGGATTGCATGGCCACAGCCTTCACGCTTGCTGAGTTGATGATTGTTGTGGCCATTGTGGGCGTTTTTTCTGCTGTGGCAGTGCCCACTTACCTCAATGCCAGAAATGCCACTACCGCCGGCGCCCTGGTGGGTGAAGCCGTCGGCTTCGCCAAAGAATGTGCCACCACTGCTGCTTCTGATTTGGACGTTGGCGTTACAACGGGATCAACGAATGTCACCGTGGCTTGCACCATGGCTGGAGGCACTGTCACCGTTGCATTCACACCGGGCGCTGCCGGCATTCAGTGCCTTTCCTCCAGTTCTGCCGCAACCGATGGCACCGCTACGATCACGATTTCCGAGAGAGGCGTGATGACGTGTGCCTTCTCCTGATGGATTGCACTTGGCGTCATCATCATCTGCAGAAGCCACTCATTGATAGGTGGTCTGGGTTGTTTCCTAAGCAGGGCCCATCGTTAACCTTTGCGGCGGGGCACTGCCCCTGAGAAGGGGCTTCCGCCCATGTGCAAACGCCGAATCCTTAGCCCGAGTTCAAGGCGAGGGTCGCGATGCAGTGATCCGTGGTCGCAAGACACTCGAGGAGATCACGGTCATTCACTCCATGCACCCCTGCGGCGCCGCGGTTGTGCGCCTGCAGCGCCACCCACTTCTGGCTGCCCTTGGCGGCGTCGTTCAAGGTGCGCAGCACTGCCGGGAGGTTGTGGGGTTTGTCCACCACCTCCAGCAGCAACGTGCCCCGGCCTCGCTTCAGTTCAGCACCGGGTCCAGCCCCGGAATCACGGCGATCGCGTCGCTGCTGCTGCGCACTGCCACCCCGTCTCGCAACACGCGGAAGCGGCCGGCGTCCTGCACGCGGCGGCCATCCGCGCTGCGCGCCTCGATCGCCACCCGCCCATCGCCGAAGAAGGCGTAGGCGTTGCGGGCGCCATCGGCCCAGGCCAGCTGATAAAACGTTTGCCCTTCAGCGGTTTCGCCGCGGCTCAGCTGGCACGGGATGGAGGCAGCTGCCTCCTCGTCGGGCCGTTTGAACAGGCAGAGCGTGGCGTCGCCAGCGTCATCCGGGGCCTGGGCGATCGGCGGCCTTGAAGGTGCCGGCTCCGCTGCCGAGGCGGGCGGCAGGTCTGCCAGGAACTCCCGCACCACCGCTGCGGAGATGGCGAAGTTGAGGCCCTCACTGTCCTTGTACTTGAAGGTGGCCACCCCCGCCACGCAGTTGCCGGCATTCAGTACCGGACCGCCGGAGTTGCCCGGGTTGATGGCGGCATCCACCTGCAGGATCTCGTCGCTGTCGCGCAGGCTGCTCACCACGCCGCGGCTGAGGCTGAACTCCAGCCCCTTGGGCGCGCCGATCACGAACACCTCCTGTCCCACCGCCGACGGCTGGTCGGCGATGCGCAGCGGCTCACCCCGGGTGCCCTGCACCGCCAACAGGGCCAGGTCACTGGTGGGCGTGTCACCCCGGCCGCGCGCCACCACCCGTGCCCCGTCGCTCTTGCCATCCACCCACTTCAGCCGCACCGTTTCGGTGCCGCGCACCACGTGGGCGTTGGTGATCAGGAACGTCTGGCCGTCCTTATGGGCCACCACGAAGGCGCTGCCGATGCCGTCGCCGCGCGTCACCACGGCCACCCCTTGCTTGGCGGCGTTGAACACCTGCTCGGCGCTCTGGCTGGTGCTGCTGCAGCTCTGGCCCGCCGGGCCTGGGGCCGTGGCCGCCGCCGCCAGCTTTGGCGTGGGCGCGGTGGCATTGCTGCGCACCGCCGCGCAGCTGGAGAGCAGCAGCGCCAGGCCAGCAGCGCCCGCCGCCGCGGCGCTCCAGGAGCGGCGGTGTGGGGTCGGGGGCTGGTGCTGTTTCTGGTTGGGTGAGGGCTGGTGGGGGAAGGTCATCGGGGCAGTCGTCAGGAGACGATCCAGGTCATGCCTTCGTCCTACGTCGCCTGATTCCCCTGTCTCTCACTGGCCTCCGCACGCCTGATGACAGGATCTTTCCCCACCGGCCTGCGGGGGGATCCTGTCATCGTTCGCTCCGGCTGGGCGAGCCAGAATCTCCTGCCATGGCGAACCCGTTTGATCAACGCGTCTGGGCCGAGGTGGAGCGCATTCCCCATGGGCGGCTGGCCACCTACGGGCAGATCGCCGATCGGATCGGTGCCTATGGCTGTGCCCGGCAGGTGGGCTGGGCACTGCGGCGGCTGCCGCTGCCGTCGGCGGTGCCCTGGCACCGGGTGGTGAATGCGCAGGGGCGCATCAGCATGAGCCTGGGCCGGGAAGGCAGCGACTGGATTCAGCGCGACCTGCTGCTCGCAGAAGGCATCCCGGTGGCGGACGACGGACGCCTGCCGTTGCGGCGCTATCTGTGGGTTCCACCGCTGCCTGCCGATTGAGCGCCGCCATTCCCGCTTCCACCCCGCCCCCCAGCGCGCCGGCACCGGGTCTTGATGCCCGGCGGGTGGCCTGGCGGGTGCTGCTGGCGGTGGCCTCGGGGGCCTATGCCGATCTGGCACTGGAGCGGGAGTTGCGCCGCCTGCCGCTGGCCCCCCAGGACCGGGGCCTGGCCACCGAACTCGCCTACGGGGCGATTCGCCAGCGCCGCCTGCTCGACGCCTGGCTGGATCAGCTCGGCAAGGTTCCCGCCGTGCAGCAGCCACCGCCGCTGCGCTGGCTGCTGCACCTTGGCCTCTACCAGTTGCTGTTCTCCCAGCGGGTGCCGGCCTCGGCGGCGGTGAGCACGGCGGTGGAGTTGGCCAAACGCGACGGCCTCGCCCGGCTGGCGCCGGTGGTGAACGGTCTGCTGCGCGCCTTCCTGCGCCGCAGCGCCCCCTTGCCGCTGCCGGCGGATCCCGCCGCCGCCTTCGCGCTGCGCCATTCCCTGCCCGACTGGCTGGCGGCGGATCTGCTGGTCTGGCTGCCGGCGGAGCAGGCCGAGGCGTTCGCTCTGGCGGCCAACCAGGCGCCGCCGCTGGATCTGCGTGTGAATGGGCTGCGCAGCAGCCGCGCTGCCGTGCTGGCCGCCTTCGAGGCCGCAGGGGTGCCCGCCGAGCCGCTCGCCGATCTGCCCGCCGGCCTCACGCTCAGCGCCCGCAGCAGCGATCTGCGTGCCCTGCCCGGCTACGCGGAAGGCCACTGGTGTGTGCAAGACCGCGCCGCCCAGACGATCGTCCCCCTGCTGGAGGCGCAGCCGGGTGAGCGGATCCTTGATGCCTGCGCCGCCCCCGGTGGCAAGAGCACCCACATCGCTGAGCTGATCGGCGATGTGGGCACCGTGGTGGCTGTTGATCGCTCCAGCGGCCGCTTGCAGCGCGTGCGTGACAACGCCGAGCGGCTCGGGTTGCGGACGATCCAGCCGGTTCAAGGTGATGCGGCGGCGTTGGCAGCGGATCTGGGCGAGGCGCCGTTCGATCGCGTGCTGCTGGATGCCCCCTGCTCGGGCCTCGGCACCCTTGCCCGCCACGCCGATGCCCGCTGGCGCCTCACCCCCGAGGCCATCGACACGCTGGTGGAGCTGCAGCAGAGCCTGCTGGCTGGTGTGGCACCGTTGCTGCGGCCCGGCGGTCGCCTGGTCTACGCCACCTGCACCGTGCATCCCCGCGAGAACCAGCAGCAGATCAGCGCTTTTCTGGAGGCCCACCCTGGCTGGCAGCTGCGCTTCGAGCAGCAGCTCTGGCCCCGCCCCCAAGGCGGCGATGGCTTCTATGCCGCCGTTCTCGAGGCGGCTTAAGGCGGCGGCGGCGCTACGGGAGCTGGCGCCGGCGGTGGCGCCACGGGCGGGGGCGGGGCCGGTGGTGCGCTCACCGGCGGCGGAGGGGCCGCTGGCGGTGCGGGCTGGCTGGGCGAATTGGGCCGCGACGGCACCGTGGGGGTGGAGGGTGCAGGGGCTTCGCTGGGGCCCGATGGGGCGGAGGGGCCTGGCGGTTCGCCCTGGAAGCGGCTGTCGTCGCCGAGGCCCTCCTCCGGGCTGGCGGGCGCGGGCTCCCAGGGCCGGCTGGATTCCGCGCCCCGATCGCCGGAGCTGGGCGGCGCCTGCGGCTTGACGCCCCGCACGTTGAAGGTGGAGGTGAGCGTGGGCTTGGGCGGGAACTGACGCACCGGCAGATCCTTCGTGATCACGGCCATGTAGCGGCCCCAGGCGGCTGCCGCCGCGCCGCTGTCGCTGTTGGTCTTGCGGTTGTTGTCGTAGCCCAGCCAGACGCCGGTGGTGAGCTGGGGAATCGAGCCCACGAACCACAGATCCCGGGCACCCTCGGAGGTGCCGGTCTTGCCGGCCACCGGCCGGTTCGGCAAGGACGCCGCGCCGCCGGTGCCGCCGGTCACCACCCGCTGCAGCATCCACACCATGGCGTCGGCCACATCGGAGCTCACCACGCGACGGCCGCGATCGCCCTGCACCCGGCGGCTCCAAAGCAGCTGCCCCTCAGGCCCGCTGATCTCCTCGAACGGGGTGGGCGGCACGAAGATGCCGCGGTTGACCACACCGGCGTAGGCGGCGGTCATGTCAAGCACGGTCTGCTCGTAGGCGCCAATGCCCATCGGGTAGAAGCGGCCCAGCGGGCGGGTGATGCCCAGGCCCTGGGCCACGGAGATCACCTTGTCGAAGCCCACCTGCTGCAGCAGGCTCACCGCCACCACATTCAGGGAGTTCTGCAGGGCCGTGGCGATGGAAACCCGGCCCATGTAGCGGTCGCCGAAGTTCTTCGGGCAATAGCCGGCAAAGCAGCGCGGCGCATCCAGCACCGTGTCTTCCGGTTTCATGCCGGCCTTGAGCGCCGCCAGATACACGAACAGCTTGAAGGTGGAGCCCGGTGAGCGCAGCGCCTGGGTGGCGCGGTTGAACTGGCTTTCGTTGTAGTCCTTGCCGCCCACCATCGCCCGCACCAGCCCAGTGCCGGGTTCGATCGTGACCAGGGCTCCCTCCATGCCCCCGTAGGCGCTGCCCTCGATCACCTGCTCGGCTTCCTTCTGCCAGGCGAGGTTCAGGCTGCTGCGGATCGTGAGCCCGCCCACTTCAAGCTGCTCCGGGGTCAGCACCTTCGGTAGTTCCTGCGCCACCCAGCTGGTGAAGTGAGGCGCGCGGCTGGTCCAGTACTTGGGCTCTGCCGGCTTGAGTGCCAGCGGCGCCGCGTTGGCTTCGGCCTCCTCGCTGGCGTCGATGAAACCGGCCTCACGCATGCGGCGCAGCACCACCGCCCGGCGCCGCTGGGCCAGCTCCGGATTCACCAGCGGCGAATACACCGACGGCGCCGGCGGCAAGCCGGCGATCAGTGCCGCTTCAGGCAGCGTCAGCTGTTCCGGGGTCTTGGAGAAGTAGATCCAGGCGGCGTCCGCCACCCCGTAGGCGCTGGAGCCCAGATACACATAGTTGAGATACTGCTCAAGGATCTGGTCCTTGCTGAGCTCACGCTCCAGCTTTCCCGCCAGCAGCGCTTCCTGCAGCTTGCGCACCAGCGTGGGGTCCTGGCTGAGGAACACCAGCCGCGCCAGCTGCTGCGTGATCGTGCTGGCCCCTTCCTCCACGGCGCCTCGCTGCACGTTGCGCCACAGGGCCCGGCCGATGCCCCAGGCGTCGATGCCGTTGTGTTCGTAGAAGCGGCGGTCTTCGGCGGCGATGAAAGCCTGCTGCACCAGCTCGGGCATCTGGCCGCCCACCAGCTTTTCGCGCGTGGCCGGGCCCAGCTTCTGCAGCACCTGACCATCGGCCGAAAGGATCGTGACGGTGCCAGGCCGGTTGAAGGTGCCGATGCGGCTGACATCAGGCAGGGTCTTGTCGAGGGTGCGCACCACGAACACCTGACCCACGGCCACAACCCCGCCGGCACCGGCAGCCAGCAGCGCCGTGACCAGAAGCTGGCGCTGGCGGCGCCTCACATTCCCACCGTCAGCGGGCTGTGCCCGATCGCAAGGGCGGTGACCAGCATGCCGAGCACCAGAAAGGGCTGGGCGCTGGCCTGATATTTCACATCGAAGGCCACAGGATCGCGCAGCAGCCAGATGTCCTGGAAGGTGATCTGCGGCACGATCAGCAGCACGAGCAGCACGGCCGCAAAATGCTGGCCGATGGCGATCAGCACGCCCACCATCGCCAGTTGAAACAGATCGATCATCGCGGCACTGATCCAGCTGGCCCGCTCGATCCCGAACACCACCGGCAGGGATTGCAGGCCCAGGGTGCGGTCGCCTTCCACACTTTTGAAATCATTTACCACCGCGATGCCGAGGCCCGCGAGGCTGTAGGCCAGGGTGAGCAGGGCGGTGGGCCAGGTGAGCTGTCCGAACAGGGCCTGACCGGCCCACCAGGGCAGGGCGATGTAGCTGGCGCCGAGGGCGTAGTTGCCAAGCCAGCCGTTCTGCTTGAGCTTGAGCGGCGGAGCGGAATAGATAAAGCTCACGAAGGAGCCGCCCAGCGCCAGCAGCAGCAGCACCGGGGTGGTGTGGCCGGCCCAGCGATCAAGGCCCCAGGCCACCGCCAGCCCCGCCAGCAGCAACACCCAGATCTGAGTTTTCACCTGCGGCAGCGAAATGGCGCCCGACGGGATCGGCCGGTAGGGCTCGTTGATCGCGTCGATCTCGCGGTCGTAGTAGTCGTTGATGGTCTGGGTGTAGCCGGCGAGCAGGGGGCCGCTCATCAGCATGCAGGCGAAGGAGGCCAGCACGTTCGGCAGAGTCCATTCAAAACGGCCCGACGCCGCCGCACCGCAGATCACCCCCCAGATCAGCGGGATCCAGGTGACCGGCTTCATCAGCTGCAGCCGCAGCTTCCAGAGGCTGCTGGTGCCACTCGCACCCTTCATGCCAAGCAGCTGGCGGGCGCTGCCGGACGCCTCGGCGGCCTTGCTGGCGTTGGGATCGGGGGTGTCGCTCAAGTGAGAGAGGCGAAGGGGACGCTCAGGCCGGGGTGATTTCGTCGTCGAAGAACCAGCCGGTGCTGCCGTTGCTCAGCTCCACCACCACGCCGATGCCGCTGCCATCCGTCATCTTGAACTCTTTGACCACGCCCGAGGCATCGCTCTGCAGCAGGCCCACCATCTCGGCAGGGATGCGGTCACGCACCCGCTGAATCCGCACTTTCGAGCCGATCGTGATGGCGTTCTGCGACATGAAGCCGGGCCAAAAAAGCCCTGAAACATTACCAGCGCCCTCGCAGCACGCGACGGGCTGAAACTGGAGCCATCACCCTCCGCTCCCTGACGGCCCTGCGCCGCCGCCCGCCATGGTCGCCAAACGCATCATTCCCTGCCTCGACGTGGCCGATGGACGGGTGGTGAAGGGGGTGAACTTCGTGGGCCTCCGGGATGCCGGCGACCCGGTGGAGCTCGCCTGCCGTTACGACGCCGCCGGCGCCGACGAGCTGGTCTTCCTCGACATCGCCGCCAGCCACCAGGGGCGCACCACCCTGGTGGACCTGGTGCGCCACACCGCTGAGGCGGTGACCATTCCCTTCACCGTCGGCGGCGGCATCGGCTCCGTGGAGGGCATCACCGAACTGCTGCGTGCCGGCGCCGACAAGGTGAGCCTCAACTCTTCGGCCGTGCGCACGCCCGAGCTGGTGACCGCGGGCGCCCGCCGCTTCGGCTCCCAGTGCATCGTGGTGGCGATCGACGCGCGCCGCCGCCAGCTGCCGGAGGGGGCCGCGCCTGCCTGGGATGTGTACGTGAAGGGGGGGCGCGAGAACACCGGGCTCGACGCCGTGGCCTGGGCCCGCCAGGTGGTGGCGCTGGGCGCCGGCGAGATCCTGCTCACCTCCATGGACGGTGACGGCACCCAGGCGGGCTACGACCTGGCACTCACCCGTGCGGTGGTGGAGGCGGTGGAGGTGCCGGTGATCGCCTCCGGTGGCGCCGGCTGCATCGACCACATCGCCGCAGCGCTGAGCGAGGGCAAGGCGGCGGCAGCCCTGCTGGCCTCCCTCCTGCATGACGGCGTGCTCACGGTGGAGGCGATCAAGGCCGATCTGCTTGGCCGGGGGCTGGTGCTGCGCCCGCCCGCTCCGCCGCTGGACGGCCTGATGGAGGGTTAGCTGGAGCCGGAAGCGGAAACCGGGCTCGGGGCGCTGTAAAGGGTCGTTACATTAAGGAGATTCCTCTTCGCTTGCCGGTCACCCGTTTGCGTTTCGCCGTGCCGGTCGTTCTGTCTCCCTTCACCACCGTGATCTGCCTGGTGATGGTGCTGGCCGTGGTCGGCCTGGTGGCCTGGGCGCTTCAG
Organism: Synechococcus sp. CS-1333; assembly: GCF_025128015.1. Taxonomy (NCBI): domain Bacteria; kingdom Bacillati; phylum Cyanobacteriota; class Cyanophyceae; order Synechococcales; family Synechococcaceae; genus Synechococcus; species Synechococcus sp. CS-1333. The sequence goes on along the minus strand of NZ_JAHLYO010000008.1, from coordinate 193,478 downwards.
CTGATGGAGGCGGCCAACGCACGCCGTGAATTTTCGTTGATGCTCGCCGGCTGCATGGTGTGCTCCGCTGCCGTTGGTCTGGCCACGGTGATGGTGATCACCCTCACCAGCCCTGAGCGCTTCCCCGCTGCCGGAGTGGCGCGCAGCGAGGCCGATGCCGGCATCAGCCTCAACGCCGTGGCCCTGCCCTTCGACGACTCCCTGGATTGCCTGGTGGATGCCCGCTTCTGCGCCCCCCTGCCATCCTCCTGAGCAGCCAACACAGCGCGGTTCGCTTTGAAGCCCGGTGATCCCCAGGCGGTGCGTGAGCTCTTCGACAGCATCGCCCCCCGCTACGACCAGCTCAACGACCTGCTCAGCCTCGGCCTGCATCGCGTCTGGAAGCGTCAGGCGGTGCGCTGGCTGGAGCCGGCTCCGGGCCAGCAGCTGATTGATCTCTGCTGCGGCACCGGCGACCTTGCCCTGCTGCTGGCCGCAAAGCTGCGGCCCGGAGGCCGCGTGCTCGGCCTCGATGCGGCCGCAGCGCCCCTGGCGATCGCCCAGCGGCGCAGCGCCCGCCAGCCCTGGTTGCCTGTGTGCTGGCAGCAGGGCGATGCCCTCGCCACCGGCCTGGCCAGCGGCCGCTTCGACGGGGCGGTGATGGCCTACGGCCTGCGCAACCTCAACGCCCCTGGGCCGGGGCTGCAGGAGCTGCGGCGGCTGCTGCGCCCCGGTGGCCGCGCTGCCGTGCTGGATTTCAACCGCCCCGATCCCGCCACCCCGGCCGGTGCCGCCGCCGCCAGCTTCCAGCAGCTCTACCTCCGCCGCCTAGTGGTTCCTGCGGCCCGCCGCTTCGGCCTGCCCGAGCAGTACGCCTATCTGGAGGCCAGCCTGGAGCAGTTCCCCAGGGCGGCGGATCAGGAGGCAATGGCCCGCCGCGCCGGCTTCACTCAGGTGCGCCACCGGCCGCTGATGGGCGGCCTGATGGGCCTGCTGCAGCTGGTGGCGTGAGGCAGCGCACGGCTGCGTTCTGACAGGATCGGTGGCCGGTGCTCTGCCCGCGCCTCTTCACGCTTCGCCCCGCACCTCAGAACCCGGCCATGCTTTTTCAGGACATCATCTCCACCCTGAACCAGTTCTGGGCGGCGCAGGGATGTCTGCTGCTGCAGCCCTATGACACCGAGAAGGGCGCCGGCACGATGAGCCCCCACACGGTGCTGCGGGCGATCGGGCCCGAGCCCTGGGCCGTGGCCTACCCCGAGCCCTGCCGCCGCCCCACCGACGGCCGCTACGGCGACAACCCCAACCGGGCCCAGCACTACTTCCAATACCAGGTGCTGATCAAGCCGTCACCGGATGGCATCCAGGAAACCTATCTGGCCTCGCTCGAAGCGCTCGGCATCCGCGCCGCTGACCACGACATCCGCTTCGTGGAGGACAACTGGGAATCGCCCACCCTCGGCGCCTGGGGCGTGGGCTGGGAGGTGTGGCTCGACGGCATGGAGGTGACCCAGTTCACCTACTTCCAGCAGTGCGGCGGCCTCGATTGCCGGCCGGTGTCGATCGAGATCACCTACGGCCTTGAGCGTCTCGCCATGTATCTCCAGGATGTGGAGAGCATCTGGGAGCTGCGCTGGAACGAGCAGCGCTCCTACGGCGAGATCTGGCTGCCGTTCGAGAAGGGCCAGTGCGCTTACAACTTCGAGGCCTCCAACCCCGAGCGTCTGCAGCAGCTGTTCGCGCTCTACGAGGCTGAAGCCACGGATCTGGTGGCCCGCAAACTGCCGGCCCCAGCCCTCGACTTCGTGCTCAAGTGCAGCCACACCTTCAACCTGCTGGAGGCCCGCGGCGTGATCTCGGTCACGGAACGCACCGCCACGATCGGCCGCATCCGCCACCTGGCTCGCCAGGTGGCCCAGGCCTGGCTGGAGGAACGGGAGGCTCTGGGCTTTCCCTTGCTGGCCGGATCGGCCGCGCCGCCCCTGCCGGCGGCGGCTGGCACCGCCTCGCGCTGAGCCTTGAAGCGCACATTGCTCGTGGTGGTGCTGCTGGCCGGCAGCTTTCAGGCCGGTCGGCTCACCGAACGGGCGATCTGGCCCTGCCGGCTGCGGCCGGTGGCCGCCCTGGTGGCGCCCCTGCTGGGCCAGACCATGCCGAGTGAGCAGGTCTGCGATCTGATCCAGCGGCTGCCCAGCTTCTGAAGCCCCGCCACAAGCCGGCCAAAGCGGGGAACCCTAAGCGCACACAGGCGATCAGGAGTGGCCGGCATGCCCTTCGTGGTGGTGAGCGTGGCCCTGGCGGCACTGGCGCTCGGCTTCTGGTCGCACGGCTGGCTGGGCGCGATCCCTCTGGCCGCGGTGGCCTGGTGGTGGCTGGCGCGGCAGGGCGCCGCGCTGCACACCCGGCTGCTGGTGCTGGCGCTGCTGCCCCTGCTGATGCTCTGGGTGCAGCTGCGTCTGCCCCAGCCAGGCCCGGCCGATCCGGTGCGGCTGCTGGGGACTGAGCGGTCACGTCCGGCCGAACTGAGCGGACGCCTGCTGGCCGACCCCCGCGCCAGGGGAGAGGGGGGCGGCTGCAGCGTCATGCTGGCCAGCGCCGGCGGTAACACCGAGCTGCGTCTGCCCTCCTGCCTGCCCCTGCAGGAAGGCTGGCGGGTGAGCGTCCGTGGGGTGCTCAGCCGCCCCGCCCCACCGGCCCACCCCCTGCTGGGCAGTGGCGCCGAGCGCCTGGCCCGGCAGGGAGTGTGGAGCCGGCTCACGGTGGCGGCCAGCCCCGATGCGGTGCGGGTGCTTGCCCGTCCGGCCACCCCGGCCGCGGATCTGCGCCGCCGCATGGCCGCTGCACTGTTGAAGCAGGACGGCCCGGAACGGGGTGGGGTGCAGGCCGCCCTGGTGCTGGGCAGCGCCGTGGTGCCCTTGCCGGCCGCGGTGCGTGAGTCGTTCCGCGTGGCGGGGCTTTCGCATGCGCTGGCAGCCTCCGGCTTTCACCTCACGGTGCTGCTGGGCGCGGTGATGGCCGTGGGCCGGCGGCTGCCGCGCCTGCCCCGTTGCCTGCTGGCGGCCGGCGCCATGCTGCTGTTCCTGCTGTTGGCCGGCCCCCAGCCCTCGGTGGTGCGGGCGGTGCTGATGGGGGCCGTGGCCTTTGCTGTGCTGGAGAGCGGCCAGCGCAGCCGCCCGCTGGGTGTCCTGTTGGCCTCGGTGCTGCTGATGCTGCTGGCCCAGCCCGGCTGGTTGCTCGATATCGGCTTCCAGCTGTCGGTGGCCGCCTGCGCCGGCCTGATGCTCACGGCCCGGGATCTGGAGCAGGCGCTGGCTCATCGCCTGCCGGTCTGGGCCGCTGCAGGCGTGGCAGTACCGCTGGCCGCCTCGCTCTGGACCCTGCCGCTGCAGCTGCTGCATTTCGGCACGGTGCCGCTCTGGGCCGTGCCCGCCAACCTGGCCGTGGCGCCGCTGCTCACCCCGCTCACGCTCGGGTCGATGGCGGCGGCCGTGGTGGCCGTCACGGTGCCGCCGCTGCTGCCGCTGTTCGCCTGGCCCCTCGGGCAGCTCACGGCCCTGCTGCTTTGGCTGGCCCAGGCCTTCGCCGCCCTGCCGATGGCGCAGTGGCAGGTGGGACGCTCCCAGCCGCTGCTGGTGGCCCTGTTCACGCTCGGTCTGCTGCCCTGGTTGGTGCCAGCACTGGGGCGGCGCCTGCGGGGTTGGGCCCGCCCGCTGGGCCTGGGCGCCATGGCGCTCACCATGGGCGTGCACATGGCGGCGCTGGCGGGGGATCAGCTGCTGGTGGTGCACCAATGGGGCGGTGATCTGCTGATCGCGCGCCATCAGGGCCGGGCCGCCCTGCTCAGCAGCCGCGCCGATGGGATGAGCTGCGCCAGCGCCGCCCGGCTGGCGGTGGGCCTGGGGGTGCAGCGCTTCGACTGGATCCAGCTGCTGGATCCGGTGGCCACAGAGGATCGGGATTGCTGGCGGGGGCTGAGTGCCCTGGTGCTGGATGCAGGGGACGGCAGCACCTCGCTGCAACCCGGGCAGCGGCTGGAGAGCCGCGGGTTGCGTCTGGCGCCGCTCACCGCCAGCAGCGCCGCCCATGTGCTCACGGTGGGCCGCCATCCCTGGTTGCTGCTGCCCGACCGCCAATCGGTGTGGGCCTGGCAGCAGCAGCTGGCGGAGGGCCATCCAGCGCTGCCGCCTCATCTGGCCGGCCTCTGGCTTGGGTTTGCGCCACAGCACGCTGAACGACAGGCCCTGGAGGTGGTGGGGACAGCCAGGCGCTGGGTGAGCGGTGCCTGGGCGTCCCCACCGGCGGGCTGGAGGGCCAGCGGTTCCAGTGGTTTCCTCGCTGGGGCTGCCGGCTGACCGCTTCGTAAGCTAAGTCGATGCAGATCGCGGCTCCCACCGGAGTGGCAGCTCTGCATTCCCTGGATCCCTGCCTCTTCCGGCGCCTTCGTTGGCATGGGGAGGGCCATCGGTTCCCTGGAACCACCTGGAGAGGTGGCTGAGTGGTCGAAAGCGAACGACTCGAAATCGTTTGAAGGGAAACCTTCCGTGGGTTCGAATCCCACCCTCTCCGTTCTATCCCTCGGCTCAGGGTTGCCATTCCTCCCCGGCGGCATCAAGCGGGGTCAATGCGTAGCGCGCGGGGCTAATGATTCACGCTTGTGCATGGCACGATGGCGTTGTTTTGCCTCATCGTCGAATCCCGATCTTCCCTGCTGCTGCATGGTGATGAGGCACCCAGGACGTGCACCTCTGCCTGAACGTCCTCGTACCTGAAAGCCTGCAGGCTTGCGTGCCGCGTTTAGCTTTTTCTCATTCAGGAGAGCCACGGCTTCTGGCTTGCCTTGGGACGTTTCTCGGGCACAATTGAACCCATCACCCAGCGGAGCGCTTGTTCCTCTCTGTGCCTCGAAGCCTGAGCAGAGCGCACACCGTTCTGGGCAATGTCCTGGGCAGCATCAGCAAGGGCTGGTCGGGATTGTCCGTTGAGGATTCGCGCACGATCACTACCGATGCCTTCGGGCTTGTTGCCACCGGCGCCTGTGTGTTGGTGGTGTCCACCATCCTTTTCATGGATGCCCAAGCACAGCAGGCGCAACGCAGTTGGCATGCGGAAAGCAATCTGTTGCAGTTGCGCGTGCAATGGCACAAGCTCATGGCCAAGGAATGGGGCCGAAACGATCAGATCAACGCCGCTGTTGCTGGTGGTCCGGCGGATGCCCTGAAGGAAAGGCTGGCCGGTTCAGAGATTCTCCAAGGCGGCCAGAACATGCTGATCGCCGATGCGGATGGCCGGATCCTGTTCGATTCGTTGTCAGGACCCGGGGGAGAGGCCATGGGTCCGGCGGCCCGTCAGGAGTTGCAGCGGTGCGTTGCCCAGAAGCTCAGCAGGGTGATCGCGCTCCGTCGCTTTGAGCCTGCCACCGCCTATGGCTGGATCTGCCTGGATGCTCACGTGTTTGCGATCGGAGCTGTTGCGAGTGTGCTCGATCAAGGCGCGCAGAACTCGCCAAAGGGCTGGTTCTTCCACTTCGGACAGGTGATGGTCAACGATGACGACCCGAACCTTCGCGGCGCCTTCGGCAAGATCCGCGACAACCTTTCCGTGGCGGTCGACACGGTGCCACTGCTGGGCTCTGGGGTTGAGGGGCTGCGTATCTCCTCTGCCCCAGTGTTTGCGATCAGCGATCTTGAGCCGTCCACCGCGCCGTGGCGCCTCAAACAGACCGTCCCCTGGAGGCAGTTGCTGGTGGGCTATTGGCTGGATGTGCTCGTCCCCTGGTTCACCCTCTGCCTCGGGCTCGGTGTGGTGGGTCTGTTACGTCTGAGATCCCTGCGCAGCAGCTCCCACCGCAAGCGGCGGGGGCTGCTCACAGCCCCGCGTGCCTTCCGTGTCGCGCGGCCGAAGGGCCTGCCGCACACCCTGCAGCCGAGCTCGGATCTAGCCGATGCCCTGCCCCTGCTGCCCGCGTTGGTGAAAGCCCACCCCCTGCCCCTGCTGGTGGTGCTCTCTCCTCTGATTCGCGCCTTCGACGGCTCTGTGCCCAGCGGTCTGGAGGCTCTGAACCGCACCCTGGTGCTGCTGGAAGAAGGGTTCAGCGTCGCATTTCCGGCAGCGCTGCTGTGCAGGAGCCAGGAGCTCGCCCTGGTGGCGGTGGTGCCGCTGCCGGAAGCGCTGGACCGCCACCTGGCAGCCACCCGGGAGGAGCTGGTGGCGCAGGTGCAGGCCATCATCGATCGGGCTACCGACAACCTCCACGCGGTCATTCGGGCGGATGTGAATTCCAACCTGACGTGGCTGAAGCCTGATCGGATCGGAGAACAGATTCTGGATCTCATTTCCATGAATCGGCAGATTAAGCATCACTTTCCGCCAGCTTTCCTGGATGCGGATGCTGCTGAGCAGCCCGCTTTGCTGCGGTACCAGAGCAGCCAGGATTTTAAAGTTGTGCAGTTGGCAGAGCGTTTCATTGACCACCATTACAGGTTGGAGAATGTGATTCTTTTTGATGGCCATCAGCAGCGCATTGCCTATCGCGAAATGCTCTTCTCGCCTTCCGGGAATCATCAGCCCGATGTGCCGCTCCAGGATTTGATTCGTTCGCTGGAGCGAACGTCGGCCATTCATCTGATCGATCGCTCCATGTTGCGCAAGGCCCTCTCCTTCAGCGCTGAAGCTGTCAAGGTTGCGCCCCTGACGGGGGAGTGCCAGTTGCCCGTTGAGTCTCGGCAGCTTGGTGGGGTGGGACTGGTGCGTACGCCAGCGCCGGAGGCTCAGCCTTTGCCGCTGATTGCCACCAACCTTTCTGCGCTCACCATCCAATCAGATCTGCATCGCAACGGAATCCTCGACATCCTTGAGGCCGCCCCTGCTCCGGTCCGTCAGACCATCGTGATGGAAATCACGGAAACGGAGTTGTTGGGTGAGGAGTCTGTGTGGCTGGATTTCTTCTGCCGCCTCCGCCGCTTGGGGGTGCGGGTGGCAATCGACGACTTCGGTTGTGGCTATGCCGCCCTCTCCTATCTGTTCCGCTACCCGGCCGACTTCATCAAGGTGGACCTGCACTATGCCCGGCTCACCTGCGACCGGCGCGTGAATGCCATGGTGGAGTTTCTGCTGAGTTTTGAGGTGGGCTATCCCACCCGCGTGATCATGGAAGGAATCGAAACGCAGAGCCAGCTCAGCCACTGGCGGCAGAAAGGTGTCACCCATTTTCAGGGCTACCTGTTCGCCTCACCACCTCAGAGTTGACATGCGCTGGTTTGTGAAGCTGGAAGAGGGCACGGTGGATCGCCGCCATTTCGACCAGCACCTTCAGGCGCATCTCGCCTGGGTGCGGGAACTGAAGGTCCGTGGCCACTGCCCCAGCACCGGCTATTGGCAGGAGTGCAAAGGCCAACCTGGGGCAGGAGGCATGTTGCTGTTCCAGGCGGGTAGCTGGGAGGAAGCGGAAGCCATCGTGCGTAGCGATCCACTCATTCAGGCCGGCAGCGTGAGCTGGATCCTGCACGAGTGGCATGTGGTGGCTGGAGCTCTGGTGACCGCCGGGGATCCCGGATTCAGCTGACCGCTGCCGAAACCAGGCCAGGCTCTGTAGCCATAGGGGCTCAGAATCGGGCCAAGGCGGAGATCTTCACGAGCTTTTCTTTCTCGATGCCTTCAAGTTCACCCACATGGAGAAGCCCATCTTTCACGAGGGTGGCAAACATGAAGATAAGGGAGGAATCTCTGAGGTCAAACTTGCCATCCATCTCGTGACGTTTAGCACTAAGAAAATCATGCAAGCTCCACACGTCGTTGGGACAGGCTGCCTGCTCCACGCGATTCTGGAGAGTGGCGATCAACGCAGCCACTTCGCGTTGATAAGCCAACTCCACTGCTTTCTGGGCTGCTTCTTTTTCCTCGGGCGTCCAGCCGGAGTGGCTCACTTCCACCTTTCTTCAGAATTGACTTTGTGATATTGAGACCCTAACACATCAAAAATCCGACTGAGAGGCACGCGACGGAGGCTACTTTGCTCGCAGGTGCTAGGTAAAATTACTCACCCTGTAGCCGTGGGTGACCGTTGTGCGACCAGTGTCTGCGATGCAGGCGAGGCAGCTCGTACCAGGCAGCCTCTGGATGTTGATGATGCTCCCAGTGAAAGCCGAAGTGATAACAACTCACCAGGGAGATCAATGCAGGCAGCGGCAGGCTTTCCACCCTGTGAGTGACACCATCACCCGCCTGGCCGTGGCGGTGAGGAAGATAGGTGCCGAACACAAACAACTGCACGGAACTGAGCATCAATGGCACGACCCAGAACACAACGATGTTGAGTGGAAGTGTTGGCGCTGCTGATGGCATCACTGCTGCAGTACAGATCCAGGCTGCCGCCAGGCTGACAATCTGGGGCATTGAAAGGTATCCCCGCATGAAGTGCAGGTACCAGCTGACAGGATGGGAGCGGATACCGTCGTGGAAGTCGGGATCGCCTGGGCTCCCGGGAGCCTGGTGATGCTGGCGGTGCTTCCTGAGGCAGTCGCCGTAGGGAAGGCAGGCGTAGAGCGTCAGCGCCAAATGGCCCAGGCGGTGGTTCAAGCGTGGGCGCGCCGGTATGAGGCTGCCGTGCATGGCGTCGTGGGCGACGATGAACAGCCCGGTCTGCAGAAAGGTGCGCACCAGAATCTCGGTGCCCACCCCAGCCGCCGCGATCCAGGTGTGCGGCAGGCGCCAGGGAGCCAGCTCCTGGGCTGGAGTGAGGCGGCCCGTGGCCAGCAGCGCAGTGAGATCTACCTGCAGCAGCAGCAAGAGGCTGGCCAGCCAGGCGACCACGATCAGTGCCGCCAGGGCGAGCCCCACCCATGACCGCTGCTCTGCGCCCATGGACGGCGGGACCGAAACCGAGGCATCGGTTCCCATGACGATCGGCCGAAACAAGCGCACTTGAGGATCCTCGCTGGTTGTTGTGAGGCCAGCGTGCCGTTGCGATGAGGCTTGATGGTGTGATGTGACAAGCCGTTGGCCTGTCCGTTGGTGCGGCTGCCGCTTTGGAGCAGCAGCTGCTCTCAGGCGCTTCCGGATGGAAGCTGCAGCGCGTTAAATCCCACCACATGCGGTTTAACCGCCGCCCTTCTGTTTGGAGGCAGTTCCATGGCGGCGGTGATGGCCACCTTGGAAAGGCACCGCCCTGAAAGCTTCAGCCCCCATGGCGTAGCCAGGGGGATTTCAGAGAGCGCAGGCTTGGCAGCGCTGAACGAGGCTGTTTCGGCCTGATCAAGGACCGGTGCACCGATGAACAGCCTCCTGGGCCCTGCCCGGAGGCTGTTCATCGGTGGTATCAGGCGGAGTGCTCCGCGACGGGCTCAGCGGATGAAATTGAGCAGCTCTTTGGGGGAGGCCAGCAGATCGATCGCCACGAAGAAGATTTTCCCCTGAGGATCGATCAGGAAGCGCCAGGCCACGTTCATACCCACGCCGGCGCCGAACCAGGGGGTCTGCACCCGACCCGTCACCTTGATCTGGGTATAACCATCGGCAGCGGGCTCAGTGACGCCTTGCTCAGGCAGCAGCTTGAGGTTCTGGCAATCTTCCTTGAAGAAGCGCAGCACAGCTGCCTTGCCCACGATGGGCCTTTGGAAGGGGGGCTGAAGAGCACCGTCGGGAAGGAACAGCTCAATCAACGCGTCGAAATCGTTGGCATTGAGCAGGTTCATGTAGGAGAGCACGGTGGTGTTGCTCACTCCCTTGATGCTCACTTCGCTGCGCTGGGCGGGCTCGGTGGGGGGCACCACCGGCTCGGCGATCCGCTCGGCATCTTCGATCTTGTTCGGGTCGAAGCCCATGTCGACCACCGCGTTGCGGAGCACGGTGATCTGCTGACCGCCTTCCAGCCCCTTGATGGCATTGAGGATGGCGGCGGCGTTCGCCGACAGCTGATACCCCTGGGGAATCGGGGCCACGGTGCCCTGCTCCATCCATTCGCCGAGGCGATACCAGAAGCCAAGCTTGATGTTCGGCGACCAGATCGAATAAGTGCGGGAGATCGAAGTATCCACGCGGTTGGCCAGATCGCACATCACCTGCGACTGATCCTGGAAGCTGAGTTGGCGGATCTGGTTGAGGGTGGGCTCGGCGAACTGCATCCGAGCGGCGCCGGGAGCCGCAATGGTGATTGTTTTTCCCATTTCCAGATAGGCGTACCAGATCAGAGCGAGCTGATCTTCAGCGCTCAGCTGATTGAATCGCGCAATCGTGGCTGGCACGACATCCGCTGAAAGCGTTGTTGGAAAAATGCCGCGAGCGTCTTCAAGCGTGATGGCCATGGGAATCCTTCGCTGCAGGGATTGTGACTATCGTAACAGTCTTCCTCGCGATCCCTTTTTCCTCCCAAACAGCTGCGGCGCAAGGGGTGTGAGCTGACGCCGCGCCTGAGGCCTGCTCCGTGCTGGCGACGCCTGTGGCCCCGCGCGCGACACGCCGCCTCGCACCCCCAGGCTCCACCGCTGGGCAGATCTCCGCTCGCGTTTGTGGGCTGGGTTCGTCCAGAGTTGGAACAATCCGTGGTTCGGCGATGCTTCCCAACCCTTTCTGCCCGCTCAGGGGTGCTGCCGTGCTGAGCCTCAAGGCCACGGTGCTGCTGTTGCTCACTCTGTTGATCAAGGCGCGCATCCAGATCCGTTTCTTTTCTGCCCTCGGCGTGCTGTTGCTGCTTCTGCAGACGCTCGCCTTTCTGGCCGCCGGCGGGCTGCTCAGCCTGGCGGGGCTGGGCGTGATGGCCACGGGCCGGCGGCGCTGAACTGCGCACGACCGGGGGGAACGGGCGCCAGGCCAGGAGCTTTTGGAAACGGAGAGGGTGGGATTCGAACCCACGGAGGCTTTCGCCTCGCTGGTTTTCAAGACCAGAGCCATCAACCACTCGACCACCTCTCCAGGTGCCCCGCGGGGGTGGTCAGATTTTCTCATGCCCGCCCTGCCCCCGCCCCGCCGGCCGGTTGAGCCCACCACCTGCCTTGCACCACATCAACGGCCTGGCCAGGGCAGTGGCCGCAGCTGGGCAGGCAGATAGAGCGGATGCATGGGGCAGCCCTGCCGGCTGAGCTTCAGGTACTGCAGCGGGGGCAGCAGGTGGCACACCGCCCGGTCACGGCTGGCGAAGCGGCCCTTCACGCCCCAGGCCGCCACCACCAGAGCGGCGCCTTCGGCTTGCTGCTGCAGCCAGCGGTCGTTGGCAGGACCCACCGGATCGGTGGCCGTCAGCATGCTGCGGGGATCGGTGGCGCGAAAGGCGAACAGGTTGCCAAGCCTTAGCCCCCCATAGCCCCAGCTGCGCGCGAAGGCCATACAGCGCCGCACCGTGGGGTCGTCGCTGTGACCATCGGCGCTGCTGGGGTTGAGGCCCACGATGAGCACTACCGGCGCGGCCGACCAGCGGCGCCCGAGCGCATACCGGTAGCTTCGGCACGGACTGAACACGGCCCAGCGCTGCATCACCGCCGGCCGCCCTTCAGAGGCTGGCCTTGCGGCCGATCACCGCAAAAAAGGGATCTCCCTTGCCGCCCAGCCAGCCCAGCGGCCCCTGGGCAGGGGTGTCTTCGGCGATCACCGCTTCCACCGTCCAGCCCTGGGCGGCCAGCACCCGGGCCACGATCTCCAGGTGGTCCCGGTCGCTGCCGTCGGTCCACACCTGGGGGGCCTTCTGGAAGAACATCCGGTTTGAGAAGGCCACGATCACCTGCCCGGCCGGACGCACCACCCGCAGCAACTCGGCGGCGATCGCTTCCGGCTGCTGCAGATATTGCCAACCGGCCACGATCAGCACCGCATCCACGCTGGCCTCGGCCAGGGGCAGCATCTGGTCGCGGTTGAGGTTCTGCACCCAGTGACGATCCAGCCGGGGATTCGCTTCCAGCTCCCGGGCATTGAGGCCATGGCCGATCACCTCGTCGTAGGTGAGGCCTTCGGGCAGGTGACTCACCCAGCTGCTCATCAGATCCAGCACCACCGCGCTAGGGGGAATCCGCTCGCGGTAGAGCGCCGTGAGCCTGCTGCGGAAGCTGGCATCGAGATGCTGAACGAAACGGGGCTCCGCATAGAACAGGGCGTCGTCGGAGCCATCGAGCTTTACCCGCTGGGCTGCGCTCAACACCTGCTGAACCATGGCGATGTCCGCCTGCTGTGAATGGCTGGCGCAGCCTGGCAGCGGCGCCTTCCTGCCGCGAGCGGCCACGGCATCCTGGCGGCGGTGTGTTGCTCACAATCCGGTGACTTCCAGTTCTCAGGCGGGCCCGATCGAGAGTTCGCTGGTGCTGGCGGCTGACGATCCCAAGCAGCTCGCCGGCTTCTATGGGCTGTTGCTCGACAGCACGGCGCAACCGGGGCTGAGCGCGCGGCACTGGCGCCTGCCGCTGCCCTCCGGCGGCCGGCTGGAGATCTACGCCCCGTCGTCACGGCGGCCCAGGCCGCGACAGCACGGCCGGCTGGGGATCTGCGCGATACGGGCGGCCGGAGCACAGCCAGCCCTGCAGGTGCTGCACGACTGGCGGCTGCAGCTGCAGGCCCGGGGGGCCGCTGAACTGGAGCCGGCGCGGCTGGAGCCGTTCGGAGCGGAAGCCTGGATGGCCGATCCGGAGGGCAACCCGTTTCTGCTGCTGGTGCAAGGAGGCACAAGCTGAGCTCGATCTTCAGCCTCCGAAGCAACAGAGAATCCGCACGTCCGTTCCTGCAACGTGCCTTGATTGGCCACGGCGTTGTTGTACCAAATGCGCTTCCCAAGCGCGTGCCCCATCACTCAGGCGCGCCATCCCTGCTTGAGCAGCGCCTTCCCTTGGTTGTTGCAACCTGCAGCGCTTTCGCTGCAGGCGTGTGTTGCCGCTCGGTGCGTGGGCCGTTTGCTGAGCGATGGCTACGGTTGCTATGGATCTTCCTGGCTGTAGGCCCCATGATTGAAACCATCGATGATCTGCCGGAAGGCACACTTGGTTTTCAGTTCAGAGGAAAGATCACGGCCGATGATTACAATCTTGTGCTCACTCCGGCGTTGGATCGAGCACTGGAGGAGCACGACCGCATCAAGGCGCTGGCCTGCCTCGGAGACGATTTTCAAGGCTTCAGCCTGGGGGCCGCCTGGGAAGACACCAAAGAGGGATTGCGGCACTGGGACGGTTTTGAGCGGCTGGCTGTGGTCACCGATGTGGCCTGGATGCGGCACGGCCTGCCGGCCATCGCCGTGGCCCTGCCCTACCCCGTGCGGGTGTTCGGCACTGCCGAACCTGAGGAGGCGCGCCGCTGGCTGAGCGAGGCTCTCGGCCTCATTCAGGTGTCCCGTGACGCCGATGTGGTGACGGTGCGGTTGATCGGCTCGCTGGATGCCGGTGCCTACGCCCACGCCGACGAGGAGATCGCGGCGGCTTTCGCCGGCCTCGACGGCGTGCGGCTGCTGCTCGAGTTGAGCGCCTTTGACGGCTGGGCTGGGCTGGCGGCGCTGAGCCGCCACCTGGGGCTGATCCGCGACCATCAGCGGGCGATCCGGCGTGTGGCCCTGGTGGGCAACAAGGTGTGGCAGAAGCTGGCCGAAAAGGCCACCTCCCGCTTCATCACCGCCGAAACCCGCTTCTTCGATTCCACGGATGCCGCCTTGGCGGAGGTGTGGATCCGGCAGTGACCGGCGCAAGCATGAACAGATGTACAGAGCGATGGACGGTTTCGGCCCACCGTTCCATGATTCATTTGTTGGGATTCGGAGGCACCATTTGGCAGATACTCCCCCTGAACATCGATCAGGAGTGCGCTGACGTTTCGGACCCTGCTCCAACAGTCTCGCAGGACATCGTGGCTTTATGGTTGCTCTTTGCAGCCACCCAATGCATCGTTTCAGGTGCCCATGGGTATGGATGAAGCCATTCCGTTGATCACCATGGCCCCAGGTGCCAGCGGCAGCAACTCCGTCCCACAACTTCATCTTTTGCGAATCGATTGATTCGCCCTTGGTTCATCTGATTCACCCGTGTTGAGATCACGCCTGTCCTTGACCCTGGCCTGATCGTCACACCCCAGAGGAGCGAAGCCCGGTGGCCTTGCCATCGGGCTTTCTCATGACTGCTGCTGCAGCGCCCGCAGCACGGGCTCCAGCCTCAGGCGGTTGTAGCGCTGCAGCCACAGGCAGGGCAGGTTGAACAGGGTGGCGAAGCCGAGGCTGATCCACGCACCCAGCGGCGGCAACCACAGGGCCGTGAGCAGCCAGAAGGGCCAGAGCGCCAGGTGCACCAGCTCGGCGCGCCGGGTTTCCGCCACCAGCCGTTGCAGGGTGGCGGCATCCCGCCGTACCAGGGTGTTTTTGCGCACTCCACCCGGCAAGGCGTCGCCGGCATCGGGCAGCAGGGATTTCCAGCGCCGGATTCCCAGCCGGCGCTCGTAGCCCTGGGTCGTTTCCGGCCAGGGTCGCCGCGCGGTCAGCCAGGTGTCACGCTCAAGGGCCGCCAGCGGCAGCCGCTGAGCGAGCCAGCCGATCAGCAGCGACCACAGCAACCAGCCCAACGCACAGGCGAGGGCCGCTAGCGCGTCGGAAAACGCCTGCCTTTCCATTCGATCGTGCCGCGCTCAAGATTCAGGATGGCCAGAAGGAACACCGCCAGGAAGAACAGCACCGGCAGCGGAAAGATCAGGCAGATCCAGCCGAAATCCCCCACCCGCCGGGTGATCACCAGCAGCTGCAGGGCGAACGCCAGGTAGAGCACCAGGTTGGGTGCCAGGGTGGCATCCCCCACCATCGGCCAGCCGAGCAGCGCCGCCGGCAGGCACCAGGCCGCCCAGAACAGACCGGACAGCCACAGCAACACCGCCAGCATCCACAGCCAGCGCACCTCACCGGCGGCGGTGGCGAAGTTCTTGGCGAAGCCCACCACCATGTCGTGGAGGCCGCCGGGGTACATGCGGTATTCGATCAGCCCATCGCCGATGTAGGCGCTCACCGGCAGCCCGGCCTTTTCGTAGAGATGGCCCATGAACCAGTCTTCGACCACCTTGCCTGCCACCGCCTCATGGCCGCCGACCCGGTCGTAGTCGGCGCGGCTGGTGGCCATCGCCGGACCGAACGCCACCCCGCACCCCGGCCCCATCGGCACCGCCATCAACCCCACCAGGTTGAACAGCATCGACAGCTGTTCGTAGGGCTTTTCGGTGCGGTGGAACGGTTGCACCGACACCAGCCCGCCCAGAGCCTGACGGGTGGCCAGGAGCCGCTCCAGAAACTCGGGCCGCGGTTCGGTGTCGGCGTCGAGAAACACCAGGATGTCGCCTGTGCTGGCGCGCACGCCATGGTGCAGGGCCCAGGTTTTGCCGCACCAGCCCTCGGCCAGCGGCGGCGGTTGAATCACCTTCACGCCGGCGGCACGGGCGATGTCTGCCGTTCGATCGCTGGAGTGATCGTCGACCACAATCACCTCCAACCCCTTGAGGCTCTGAGCCTGCAGGGCTGGCAGCAGGTTGGGCAGGGTTCGCTCCTCGTCGCGGGCGGGAATCAGCACGGAAATCGTCTGCTCGCCCTGCAGCCGGCGCTCGGGAAGCCGCGTGAGCCGCTGGCAGAGGGCCCAGCCCAGCAACCAGCGCACCACAAGAGAAATCGCCACCAGGTCCAACGGTCGGCTCCGGCGGTATCTCTCCAAGCTAGGTAGGCCGCCCCATGGTGAGAACAGCGCGGCAGGGTTGACCTGCTTACCAGGCGAGTTCTGGCAGCTCCCGGAACACCTTGCGCACGCCCGCACTCCACTCGCCGCTCAGCTGCTTGAAGTAGCTATCTCCTTCCGCGAAGCGGCGGCGCTGCTGGATCGCCAGGCTGTCCCGCTCGTAGAGCAGCAGGTCGATCGGCATCCCTACCGACAGATTGCTGCGCATGGTGGAGTCGAACGACACCAGCACGCATTTGGCCGCTTCCGCCAGGGTGGTGTCGCGGTCGATCACCCGGTCGATGATCGGTTTGCCGTACTTCGCCTCGCCGGTCTGCAGGAACGGGGTGCCTTCACTGGCCTCGATGAAGTTGCCTTCGGCGTACATGCGGAACAGGCGTGGCGCTTCCCCCTTGATCTGCCCGCCCACCAGGAAGGAGGCATTGAAGCCACCGGCCGCCCCCTTGAGGTAAGGGCCATCGCGCTCTTCGATCGCCCGCACCGCATCGGAAACGAGGCCCATGACGTCGAACATGGTGCGGGCCGTCCACACGTTGGGCGTGCCGTCGTCGGCGTCAGCGCGCTGACGCAGCAGGCTGATCACCGCCTGGGTGCCGGCCAGGCTGCCGGAGCTGAGCAGCACCAGCACCCGATCGCCGCGCCGCTCGAACACCGTCATCTTGCAGAAGCTGGCGAAATCATCAAGGCCTGCATTGGTGCGTGAATCGGAGGCGAACACCATGCCGCTCTCCAACAGCACCGCCACGCAGTAAGTCATGCCGCCCATACCTCGAACGACTCCAGCACCGACGGCCCGAAGCTGGTGGTGAGGGCCACATCCGCCGCATCCCGGCCCCGGGCGATCAGGATCCGCCCGATCCGCGGGGTGTTGTTGCGCGGGTCGAAGACGTGCCAGCCCTGGCCGAGATAGGCCTCGAACCAGGCCGAGAAATCCATGGCGGTATGGGGCGGTGGCACCTCGATGTCACTCAGATAACCGGTGCAGTATCGCGCCGGGATGTTCATGGAGCGGCAGAGGGCTATGGCCAGATGGGCGAAATCACGGCAGACCCCCACGCGGCTTTCGAAGGTCTGCAGGGCCGATTTTGTCGGGCTCGAGCGGTTGTAGTCGAAGCGCACGTGCTGATGCACGAAATCGCAGATCGCCTGCACCCGCCCCCAGCCTTCGGGCGCCTGGCCGAACTGGGACCACGCGAAGTCCGTGAGCAGGTCGCTCTCGCAGAAGCGGCTGGCCAGCAGGAACAGCAAGGCGTGATCCGGCAGTAGCTCCACCGGCTGCTGCTCCAGCCAGGGCAGTACCGGATCCGGCAGGCCGCTGTCGGCCACCAGGCCACGGCCCCGCAGGCGCATGGGCCCGGCGGGGGCCAGCAGCCGGTTGCAGTGGTTCCCGTAGGTGTCCACGTACGACTGGCAGGGCACCTGCGGCGATAACTGCAGCGGGTCCGCTTCCAGCAGATCGCAGGCGCGGGAGTCATGCACCCCCAGGATCACGATCATCGGCGTGGGCCGCTGGCAGCGCAGCAGCAGATCAAACCCCACGCGAATCTGCAGCGGCTGAATCGCTGGCGTCGGTTCCGCTGGGAGTGGTTCCGCTGGCGTCGGGGTGGGGCGTTCAGGTCTTTCCATGTCCCAGCTTAAGAACGTCTGCTCTCAGGGAAGCGGCGGGAATCCCTCTGTCAGCGCATCCAGCAGCACAGCGGCGAGCCGCTCCACCCACTCGCGCTGTCCGGCTTCGCTGGCCAGCAGGTCCTGGCGGATTTCCAGCTCCACATGCGGAATCCGGCGGTGCTCGCCGTGCACGACCACTGTGTAATCGCTGGCGTCGCAGACCGCGTAGGGCTCGTTGTTGCCCACGCACAGCCCCTGCTCCCGCTCCAGCCGCTCACGCACCCGTCCGGCCAGGCGGCCATCGCGGCCGTGCAGCACGCCCACATGCCAGGGACGCACGTCGCCGGCATGCACCGGCGTGAAGCTGTGCAGCGCCACCAGCACGCTGGGCCGGGCCCGTTGCTGGCGGGCCTCCAGCTCGGCGCCGATGCGCCGGTGGTAGGGCTGGAACAGCTCTTCCAGCCGCTGCTGCCGCTCGTCTGCGGAGAGGTCGGCGTTGGCGGGAATGAGGGTGTGCTCGCTGAGGCACACGATCGAATCGGGCGCCTCTGGAGGGCGGTTGGCGTCGATCACCAGCCGTGAGTAGTTGTGCAGGATCAGAAAGGCGTCGAGCCGCGCCGACAGCCCCAGCCCCAGCTGGGCCACCCCCAGATCCCAGGCCACGTGCGTGTCAAGCACGGTGTCGCTGAGGTTGAGGCGGTTCAGACGACGCGGAATGGCACGGCCGGCATGGTCGGCCGTGAGCAGCACCGCCGAGCGGCCGGTGGGGCGAACGACGCGGAACACCGGCGGATCCGCCGCCTCCAGAAGAGGGTTCAGTGGCAAGGTCTGGCCGTCGCCTGGGAATAGATCAGCACGCTGTAGGGCGCCAGCGCCACGGCGGCTGACCAGGGAAGCCCGTCTCTGCTCTGGGCCACTGCTTCCACGTCACCGCAGAGGTGATCATCGAACAGATCGCTGTAGCCCTGCCAGTTGCTGTTGAAGCGCAGCTCCCAGGTGCCTGCTCCAGGGAAGCCCACGGTGTAGTTGTCCTGGAAGCCGTTGAGGAGGTTGACGATCACCACCACATCATCTCCCGCACCACCTTGATCCCAGCGGTGAAACGCGATCACGTTGCGCTCCTCATTCAGGTGAAACACCTGGGTGAACTGCCCACACAGCCCGCGTGACACACCTTCACGGTTGAGACGAAGGCGGATCAGATCCCGGTACATCCGCACAATCCCCCGGAACTCATCACGTTGGTCCCAGTCGACGGGCACCGAATCACGAAACCAGCCCCCCTCCAGAAACTCCTGCCCCTGAAAGAGCATGGGAATGCCCGGCGAGGTCAGCACCAGGGCTGCTGCCATGGTGGAGCGCTTCTGGGCAAACCAACCCGTGGGATCGTCGGGGTTGACATCCTGCGGTACACGTGACTGGCCGTTGGCCACATCATCGTGGGATTCGCTGTAGATCACGCGCTCAAAGGCGTCGTCGTTGTAGCGGTAAAGGATGGCCTCTCGAATGCTGTGCAAGGAACGGCTTTCATCCTGCGTTGTGATCATCGCCTGGCGAATCGCTCGCACGAAACGCGGATCCCACTGCGAACCGAAGCCAGCGCCTCCAGCGCCTACATCCTTGGTGATCCAGGCATTGCTTTCCAGATCTTCGCCGATGGTTAGGAAGCCGGGTTGAAGCTGAGCAGTGGTTTCATTGATGGCCTGCAACAGGCTCCAACCGTCCGGAAGATCTTCGGTGCCCGCATCATCGATGCTTCGGATGAACAGCGTGCTGTCGAGGCGCAGGCCATCGAGGTGGTACTCCGTGATCCACATGCGCACGTTGTCGAGGATGTATTGACGCACTTCCCCGCGGCCGTAATCCGGACGGGTTGCCCCCCAGGGCGTGAGCGCGCGGTGGTCGTTGTAGAAGTAGATGCCTCCTTGATCGTTTTCGCACCAGCCATCAAATCGCCAGAGATCGAGGTCGCTGGGGCCGAAATGGTTGTAAACAACATCAAGGATCACCGCGATGCCAGCCGCATGGGATTCCTTGATGAACTGCTTGAAGCCCAGGGATCCGCCGTAATCCGAATCCACTGCAAAGATGTTGGATGGGTTGTAGCCCCAGGAGCGCATCCCTGCGAACTGGCTCACTGGCATGATCTGAATCGCATTGATGCCAAGCCGCTTCAGGTGCTCCAGCCGAGCTGTGATCGACAAGAATTTGCCTGGGCCGCTGGATTCGTCATTGAAGGTGCCAACATGCAGCTCGTAGATGACGAGCTCGTTCCAGCCGCGCATGGAGAAGCCTTCTTCTCCCCAGTGGAAGCTGGGATCATGAATCACCCCATTCCCTGCGGAGTTGGTCACCTCATGGGCATAGGGATCGATACGGGAAACTGTGTCTTTGCCGGTATCAATGGCATATTTGTATTGATCAGCAATCCCTGCATTCGCCACCTTGGCGTACCAATAGCCTCCCTCCTCCGCTTGCATTGGAGTCACGCGGCTGTCCCAATCGTTGAAGGTGCCGATCACGGCCACCCCCCTGGCATTGGGCGCCCATACGCGGAACGCCACGCCATCCGCGCAAAGAATGGTTCCCATGCCTGTGACGGCTTGCTGCTGCCCCATGACTGGCTCCCGATGTTTCCACTCTTTCACAAGGAAGAGGCTTCAGATCGCTTGCTTTAGCGTTCGAATCGGAACGACAGAATGACTGGTAAGCGAGCTCTTCAGGCGCTGCAATCACGTGCAGTCTGATGCGATGTGCAGCGGATTTACCTCGCTTCAACACGTGGAAAGTGCCATGGCTCTGTCAGCAGCAGTCAGCACACGGAAGGATCAGGAGCAACCATCCGCGGCTCTCACCCGGATCCTGCAACGGCAGGACATCCAGAGCAAGCCTCCGCAGGGAGCACGGAGCAAGGATCAGCAGACATTGCCCATAGCAAGGACCCTTCAGCATCGTCCGCAAAAATGATCCACCGGCATCATTGCCTTCACGCATCAGAAGCCGTATCCCTGTACGCCTCTGAGCATTCACACCGGGAACGGCTCTGCAGAACCCCATCAGATGACCCCTTCAGCAAGCCTTCGCCCGTGATGGGCGCCTGAGCGCCGCTTAGCTTTCCTACGACCGCAGGGGCCACCGGTGAACGCGAATCGTTCCTCACCCTCCATCGCTCCGAGCGAGCACGACCACCACCCCAACCCCAACCAATCCCACGGCCGTTCCCACGGCCACCAGCACGGCCGCAGCCCTGCCGGCGCCTTCAAGTGGAGCGTGCTGCTCAACACCGTGCTGACCAGCCTGCAGCTGGTGATCGGCCTGAGCTTCGGCTCCCTGGCCCTGGTCGGTGACGCCCTGCACAACCTCGGAGACGTGGTGGGTCTGGCGCTCGGTTGGGGGGCGGAGCGGCTGAGTCAGCGGCCGGCGAAAGGACGCTTCACCTTCGGCTATGGCCGCACCACCCACATGGCCTCGCTGGCGAACGGGCTGTTGATCCTGGTGGCCGGTGGCGTGGTGGTGGTGGAAGCCATCGAGCGGTTGTCTGCGCCTGTGGCGCTGCATCCTGCGCCAGTGGCCTGGGCGGCGGCGGCCGGAGTGGTCATCAACCTGCTCTCGGCGCGCCTGTTCGGCCAGCACCATCACCACGACCTCAATCAGCGCGCAGCTGTGCTGCATCTGCTCACCGATGCGGCCGTGTCCGTTGCCGTGCTGGTCAGCACCCTGCTGGTCGGTCTCACCCAGTGGGCCTGGCTGGATCCCCTGACCGCCATCGGGGTCGGCATTGTGGTGATGATCAGCGCCCTTTCTCTGTTGCGTGAGGCGATTGCCGTGAGCCTCGATGCCGCGCCGCGTGGCACCGACCTGGCGGCGATCCGCGCGGCGCTGCTGGAGTTGCCGGATGTGGTCGATGTGCGCGATCTGCACGTCTGGGGGGTCAGCACCTCCCGGCTGGCACTCACGGCCCATCTGGTGCGCCACGACCATGCATCCACCGACGATGGCCGCGCTCTGTTGACAGAAGCCCGCCAGCGGTTACAGGCGTTGGGAATCCGGCAGAGCACGCTGCAGCTGGAAGTCAGCCACGACGACTGCGCCGCGTCCCCTTGAGCTTCTACGCGCAGTCGGTGCTGGCTTGACGACGTCGGACTGTTGCGCGGCCACTTGCCGCCACCGCTGCTTGCGGTAACGCTGAAGCAAATGCAGCGGGCGCCATGAGCTGGAGCGAACTGGAGCGATTGGTGGCCGAAGCGGAGCAGGATCCGGCGCTGCGATCACCGCTGCGTCACTGCCGCTCCCTGAAGGAATTCCTGCTGGTGGCGCGCAAACTTGGCTACGCCGTCACCCGCCACGATCTGCGCCTTGCCCGCGAGGAGCACCGCCGTCAGGCCGACGGTCCGGCCGCCCTGAAGGCCTGAGTCGTTCCAGTCCAGAACAGTTCCAGCCCAGAACAGACCCACCGGCCTCGGCGTTGAGCGCGGTTTTGGCTGCGGATTCGCTCCCTCAGCGCGTGGGCACCCATGAGAACGTCCGGCAGGATCAAGCGTGGTGGGGAGAAGCCGCATGGAATGCATCCCGGCAGCAGCGCCCGAGCGGCTCCTGTTTCTCCCCGGAGCCTCCGGCAACATCTGCTTCTGGCATCCCGTCGCTGAACGGTTGAGCGCGGCTGGCCTGCCGCACCGCCACCTGGGCTGGCCAGGCTTCGGCGGCACGCCCCGCGACCCCGCCATCAACGGCTGGTCGGATCTGCTGCAACGGGTGCTGGCCCAGCTGGATGGTCCCTGCGCGCTGATCGCCCAATCCATGGGCGGGGTGCTGGCAGTTCAGGCCGCCTTGCAGCGGCCTCGCCAAGTGACCCATCTGGTGCTCGCTGCCACCTCCGGCGGCCTGCCGATGGCCCGCCATGGCGCACTCGATTGGCGTCCGGGCTTCCGCGCCAGCCACCCCGACCTGCCGGCCTGGTTCAGCGAGGCTGCGGTTGACCTCACCGGCCAGCTGCCCAAGCTGCGCCTGCCCGTGCTGCTGCTCTGGGGCGATGCCGATCCGATCAGTCCCGTGGGTGTGGGCGAGGCGCTGGCGCAGGCGATCCCCCGCAGCCGCTTGCAGGTGATCCCCGGGGGCGATCACGATCTGGCGATGACCCACGCCGCGCTCGTGGCTGCGTTGATCGCCGACCACCTGCAGCTCCAGCCATGAGCAAATCCACCACCACCTACTGGAATCCCTTGTTGCCGGCGGAGCAGCACCGCTGGCGCTGGATCGAAGGACTGGAAGGCCAGGTGCAGGAGCTGATCCTCAGCCACGACCCCAGCAGCGGCGAGATCACCCGCCTCACCCGCTTTCTGCCGGGAGCCGACACCACCCCCTTCGGCGCCAAGGCCCACACGTTTCCAGAGGAGATCTTCATCGTGAGTGGCCGCCTTCACGACGCCGCCTTCGGGATCTGGCTGGAGGCGGGCCATTACGCCAGCCGTCCTCCGGGGGAACTGCACGGCCCCTTCCGCAGTGATGAGGGGTGCGTGGTGCTGGATCTGTCCTTTCCGCAGCGCAACGAGGAAGCGCACCATCTTCCTTGTTCAGGTTCTGTGGATTCGCCGCGTCCATCGGCTTCGGACCGGAACCTTCCCACAGCCGCACCGTGATCCATTCGATCGGATGCTGGTGACCCCAGCAGAGACTGAGCGGCTGATGCTGCTCACGGCCAATCCCGCCCTGGCGGACTTTCCCTACCCATCCCGACCTGACGGCCTTCCCTTCCCTCCGGCGACGCCGCGCCGCACGATCACCCCCTGACACATCTGCGCTACGAGCACTCCTTCGCGACTGCCGAGACTTATCCCCTCGTCCCTGACACGAACACTCTGGCGTTCGCGACGCGACACCAACGACTGAACGTCAAGAACAAAGTCAAAAGCCAGAGCCAATGGAGGTGGAGGTGGGGAAGCCCGATTGATCGACGCCGCCGAACGCCACCCTGCCAATCGTGGTGACACCAATCCTGGCGGCGGACATCGTGATCCTGACTGATCGTCCCGCTGGCGCCCTGGATGACGCCCATCGTGACGCTGGCTGATCGTCACCCTGACGAATTGCTGCTCAGATCAATGGTGAGCCTGAATAGTCGTCAGAGATAAAGAGGTGCCGCCGAAATTGCGGCGAGTGAAACGAGAAGAGAAAGCCGGTGATCGGACTTGAACCGACGACCTACTGATTACGAATCAGTTGCTCTACCACTGAGCTACACCGGCAATCCATGGAAACTAGCATCGAGCCCTACCCCAGCGCCTGCCGATGCCACCCACCCCGCCCAGGCCGCTCGATCCCGAACTGCGGGCCCGATTGCTGGAGGAAGCACGCACGCCCTGGCGCGGGCTGCGCCGAGGCCTGTGGTTTGCCTTCAGCGCATCTGCGGCGATCGGCCTGGCCACCATGGCGATGCGGGTCTCGGCGGGGGGAGAGCTGGCCTCAGGAGACCTGATCATCCAGAGCGGAGCCCTGCTCCTCTTCGGCGTGCTGCTCTGGCGCGATCGCTGAGTCCACCTCGCTGGCCGTGATGGAAGTGGTGGTGGGTGAGGAGCTGGAGCTGGTGGCTGGAGCAGGAATAACGAGGGGCTGAGCGGGCAGCAGCTCGGCCAGCAGCAGGGGCTCGGGCAGCAGCAGCGGCAGACCCAGGCAGAGGCGCTCCCTGGCGGTGGCCTCCAGGCTGAGGCCACCTGGCGCCGCACATGCAACCAGCGCTTCTGGCCGGCTCAGCAGCCAGGCGGATTGACACAGCTGCTGCCACTGCCACAGGCAGACGGCCAGCAGGGGGATCGTGAGCAGCAGCGTCACCAGCCTGGAGCTGCCCGCCAGTGGTGACACGGCCATGGCCAGCCCGGCGCGATCGTCCATCAGCCATACCAGTGCCAGCAGCAACACCGTGCCGGCCGCCCCCACCACCTTCACTGCCAGGGGTGCCTGCAAGGCACTCAGGCGCCGCTGCAACTCCCGCCGCCCTTGCAGGGGGATCTGCACCACCAGCACCGACCACACATCGGGTGGCTGGCGCCAGAACAGCACCGCCGGCAGCAACGCTCCCAGCGACCAGCAAAGCAGCCTCTCCAGGCCGGGTAGCGGGCCTGGGTCAGCCCCGGCGAGCAACAGGAAGGCCAGCAGCAATTCGGCGGGAAGTGCTGCCAGGCCAAGCAGTTGAATCCACAGCAGAGGCTCGCTGCGGGGGTTCATGGTCAGTTGGTGCTGAGGGTGCGGCGCTGGGTGACGAGCTTGTAAGCCTCCACCCGATCGCCGTCCTGCCAGTTGGCGAATCGATCACAGCCGATGCCGCATTCGAAGCCGGTGGCCACGTCCTTGACGTCGTCCTTGTTGCGACGCAGGGAGTCGAGGTCGCCCTCGAACACGATCTGCTTGCCGCGGTGGACGCGCACCTTGCAGTTGCGTTGCAGCTTGCCGTTGGTGACATAGCAACCCGCGACGGCGCTCTTGCCGATGCTGAACACCGCGCGCACCTCCGCTTCGCCGAGTGTTTCCTCCACCATCTCCGGCTCCAGAAGACCTTCCATGGCCAGCTGGATGTCCTCGAGCAGCTTATAGATCACGTCGTAGTCGCGCACATCGACGCCGGTGGCATCGGCGGCGCGCTTGGCGCCTGGTGCCATCGAGGTGTTGAAGCCCACGATCACCGCACCGGAGGCGGCAGCGAGGTCCACGTCGGTTTCGGTGATCTCGCCCGGTGCCGAGAGCAGCACCCGCACCTGTACCTCGCCCTGGGGCAGCTGTTCGAGCGATCCGAGAATCGCCTCCACACTGCCCTGGACATCGGCCTTGAGGATCAAGTTGAGCTCCTTGAGGTCGCCCTCGCTCGCCTGACCCGACATGGAGGCCAGCGACACCCGCCGTGAGGCCATCTGCTGGGCCAGCCGGGTGGCGCGGGCCTCGGTGGCCCGTTCCCCCACCACCGAGCGGGCTGTCTTCTCATCGGGGTAGACCTCGAACTCGTCACCGGCGGTGGGCACTTCGCTGAAGCCGAGGGCTTCAACGGCCGAGGACGGACCCGCCGTCTTCACCCGCTTGCCGGTGTCGTCGACCATGGCGCGCACCTTGCCGAGCACGGGGCCGGCGGCCACCACGTCGCCGGCACGGAGGGTGCCGTTCTGGATCAGCAGGGTGGCCACCGGGCCCTTGGCCTTGTCGAGGTGGGCTTCGATCACGGTGCCCTTGGCCATGCGGTCAGGGTTGGCCTGGAGGTCTTCGACCTCCGACACCAGCAGGATCATCTCCAGCAACTTGTCGATGTTCTCCCGCTTGATGGCGCTCACCGGCACCATCACCGTGTCGCCGCCCCAGTCTTCGGCCACCAGTTGCTGGGCGGAGAGCTCCTGCTTGACGCGGTCGGGCTGGGCGCCTTCCTTGTCGATCTTGTTGATCGCCACCACGATCGGCACCTCGGCGGCGCGGGCGTGGCTGATCGCCTCGAGGGTCTGGGGGCGCACGCCGTCATCGGCAGCCACCACCAGCACGGCCACGTCGGTGACCTTGGTGCCGCGGGCACGCATGGCGGTGAACGCCTCGTGGCCCGGGGTATCGAGGAAGGTGATGCGGCGCTCTTCGCCGGCGTGGGGAATCGTGACCTGATAGGCGCCGATGTGCTGGGTGATCCCACCGGCTTCTCCAGCGGCCACGCGGGTCTTGCGGATGGCGTCGAGCAGGCTGGTTTTGCCGTGGTCGACGTGGCCCATCACGGTGACCACGGGTGGTCGGCGGATCAGATGCTGGAGATCGCTCTCCTCGATCATGTCCACCGTCTTCTTGGCGGCTTCCTGGACGTCGTCTTCGAGCACGGGAACGCCGAACTCCTCAGACACCGTTTCGATCGTGGAGAGATCGAGGGTCTGGGTGACCGTGGCGATGATGCCCTTGAAGAAGAGCGACTTGATGATCTCGGAGCTCTCCACCCCGAGGCGGTCGGCGAGCTCCTGCACCGTGAGGTTGCCCTCGGGCACGATCAGCATTTCCGGCCGGGTGGCCTTGGCCTCGCGGGCGGCGCGCAGTTCCATGGCCCGGCGCCGCTGGCGCTGGCGGGTGGTTTCCTTCTTGCGCTTGCGCATCGCCACCACCGGCTTGGCCGCCGGGGCGCTCTGGCGGGTGCGTGGTTTGGCAGGGCGGGCCAGACTGGCCTGAAGCACCTGGGCTTCGTGCTCGCCGGCGAATCCGCCGGTTTCAGCGGTGAGCGCATCATCGTTTTCGCCGATGATGTGCACCTTCTGGCGCAGCTTCTGCGGCGACTTGCTGCGCAGTGCTTCGAGCTTGGCGCTGTCGTCCCATTCCGGGCGACGGGCCTTCCCGGCCGGCTGGGGCGTGCGGAATCCCGGGCGCCGCGGCGCGGCCGGTGGAGTGGCCGTGGGCCGTGGGCCGGCATCGGCAGGGCTGGCGATCTCGCCGCGTTCAGGCCGGCGCGGGGGCGGGGCAGTGGGGCGGGTGCCGGGTTTCTGCAGCTGCATGAGCTCGCCGGGCGCCACCGGCTTGCGCATGCCCTGAGGCATGCCGCCGGCCCGGATCGGCGGGCCCGGCTTGCCGGGAGCACCAGGACCGGCAGCGTCGCGGCGGATCGGCTTGCCCACCAGCTCCAAGGGGCTGCGGGCCTGCACCGGCCGGGGGCTCGGCGCTGGAGTGCGCTGCGGGGCGCCGGCCGGGCGCTGGCTGAGGGCTGGCCGCCCCGAAGGCGGAGCCGGCCGGTTGCTTGTGCCGGCGGAGGGGCTGGGCGCGGCCGGGCGTGGTTGGGGCTGACCGGGTGCCACCCGTCCGATCACCTGGGGTTTGCCGCCACCGTCGGCGCGGGTCGGCACGCTGGGGCGCTGGGGCGGCGCCGGACGGCTCGACGGGGCATTGCCGCGGGGCACGGGCACGGGCCGGGGGCTGGTGCTGGGCCGGGGGCTGGTGGCGGGTGCGGCGACCGGACGGGGGCTGGTGGGCGTGCTGGCCGCAGGCGCTTCGGGTTTGCGTGCCGGCATGGCCGGGGCCTTGCTCACCGGGGTGGCAGGGCGCGCGGGAGGGGCCACCGGCCGTGAGGGTGCCGGCTTGGCGGCAGCCGAAGGTGCGGCAGCCGAAGGGGGCGCGGCAGGGGGCCGGGAGGGAGGCGATGTGCCGGCGGCCGGCGCACGTGTGGGCAGCGGCGCCGTGGGCCTGGCTGGTGGCGGAGTGGTGGAGGGGGGCTTCTGAGCCGCAGGCTGCGCGGCAGATTGCACCAGAACAGGTTTCACCGGCGCTGGCGGGGAAACCGCAGGGCGGGCCGGCTGGGCAACGATGACCGGAGGAGCTGGCGGCCGGGCCGGGGGGGGTTCAGGTGCGGCAACAGATGAGGCGGCCGCGGTGGCCGGCGGCGTTACAGGAGCCGCTTTC
Source organism: Synechococcus sp. CS-1333 (assembly GCF_025128015.1). Taxonomy (NCBI): domain Bacteria; kingdom Bacillati; phylum Cyanobacteriota; class Cyanophyceae; order Synechococcales; family Synechococcaceae; genus Synechococcus; species Synechococcus sp. CS-1333. Next base: position 165,846 of record NZ_JAHLYO010000008.1, on the reverse strand, counting down.
TTCACGGCCAGGATCGCTTTGCCAGGCTCCGCCAGCGGCGGTGTCGCGGGCTTCGGGGCGGTCATGGAGGGCGGCGTGGGTCGGGAGATGCCGCTGCCGTTGGGGCGGATCAGCTTCCGGATGCGGGCAGCTTCGTCATCGCTGATCGAGCTGCTGTGGCTGCGGGCGGCAATGGACAGCTTTTCGGCAGCGTCGAGCACGTCCTTGTTGTCCAGGCCCAGGTCCTTGGACAACTCATAGATTCTCACTTTGCCGCTGCTGGTCATTCAGGTCTCCGATCGGTCGGGGCCGCAGGTGCCGCCGGGCCCCACACGCGGTGCAGCCATCAATCATCTTGCCTCAGAGGCTGCTGCCGGAGAGCGGTTCAGCCGCTGTTCAAGCGCGGCATAGGTGGATTCCGCCACCGCGCAGCGCAGGGCGCGTTGCAGCCGCTTTCGCCGCTTCGCCTCGTCAAAGCAGGCCCGGGTGGGGCACAGATAGGCCGAGCGGCCCATGCCTTGATCCAGGGCGATGCCGCCACCCGCCAGGCGGATAACCCGCAGGAACTGGTCCCGGTCGGCGAGCAGGCGGCAGCTCACACAAAGCCGCAGGGTGGGGGAGGTCGCCATCGGGTGACCCTCAGCCGTTGAGCGGCTCAGCTTCCGCATCGGGTTCGCCTTCGGGCTCCAGGTCAGCTGCCGCTTCCGCGTCGGCCTCTGTTTCAGCGTCTTCCCCAGGCTCGGCTTCACCTTCATAGACAGGCTCTTCGTCTTCTTCCTGGAGGTCGAGCTCGTCTTCGGGCAGGGGATAGAGCTCCCGCAGGCGCGCATCCTCCTCCGCGCGGTTGGCCTGCTCCACCGCCAGGCGGGCTTCCGCCTCGGCCTGCTGGCGCTCGTCTTCCTCGCGCAGGGCGATCAGCTCGGCGGCGCGGGCGTCCTCGCTCACCTGGTCGTATTCGGCCGCGTTCTTGATGTCGATCTTCCAGCCGGTGAGGCGTGCGGCGAGGCGCACGTTCTGGCCTTCCCGGCCGATCGCCAGGCTGAGCATGTCCTGCGGCACAAGCACGTGGGCGTGATGCCCTTCCGGATCCACCAGCCGCACCATCTCCACCCGTGCCGGGCTGAGCGAATTGGCGATGTACTGGGCCGGATCGGGAGACCAGCGGATCACGTCGATCTTCTCGCCCCGCAGCTCGTTCACCACCTGCTGAATGCGGGAGCCGCGGGCACCGATGCAGGCCCCCACGGGGTCCACTTCGCGCTCCACGCTGTCCACTGCCACCTTGGTGCGTGGCCCCACGGCCCGTGACGGGGGGTTGGCTTCCCGCGCCACCGCCACGATGCGCACGGAACCTTCCTGGATTTCCGGTACTTCGTTTTCGAAGAGGTACACCACAAGGCCGGCGTTCGCCCGGGAGACGAACAGCTGCGGCCCGCGGCGCGCCACCTCGCTCACCTCCTTGAGGAACACCTTGAAGGTGGCATTGGCGCGGTAGTTGTCGTTGGGAAGCTGGTCGCGACGAGGCAGCTCCGCCTCCACCTCCGGCCGGCCAAGCCCGGAGCTCACCGCCATGATCACCGACTGGCGCTCGAAGCGGATCACCCGGGCGGTGAGCACGGGATCCTCCAGATCGGCGAACTCCTCCTGGATCATGCGGCGCTGCTGGTCGCGCAGTTTCTGGGCCAGCACCTGCTTGGTGGTGGAGGCGGCCATGCGGCCGAAATCGTCCTTCTCGGGGGTGACATCGAGCACCACGGTGTCGCCGATCTGGGCGTCTTCCGCCACCTGCTGCACCTCGGCGAGGGCGATCTGGTGGTCTTCGCTCTCCACCTCCTCGACGATGATCTTGCTGGCGAGCACGCGGTAGCCCTCCTCATCAAGATCGAGGGCCACATCGAAATTGCTGAAGTAGTCCTCCTCGAACGGGTCCTCGCTGATGCCGAGATAGAGGGTGCGGCGGTAACGCTCGTAGCCCTTCAGCAGCGCCTCGCGCAGGGCCGCTTCCACCACCTGGGTGGGCAGCTTCTTCTCATCGCTGATGTCCTCGATCAGGTTCTGCAGACCGGGGAGAAGAACGAGCGCCATGGGATGGGAAGAGGGGTTGGAACAACAATCGGGTTGGGAAGCGGCGCGCCGCTCAGGCTGCGGGCGGAGTCACTCGCTCGGCCGGGTGAGGCTGACGGTCAGCACGTCTTGGCGGGGAATCCGCTGGCGGCGGCCACGGACGTTGAGGTGCAGGAAGGCGTCGTCGCGCTCCAGCAACAGCCCGGCACGGGTGCATTCAGCTCCGCTGGAATCCCGGAACCGCACCTCGATCGGGAAACCCCGAAAGCTGTGGAAGTCACGGTCTTCAACCAGCGTGTCGTTGAGACCAGGACTGCTGATTTCGAGAACATAGGCCTCGCTCAGCAGCTCTTCGGCCTCCATCGCCTCAGCCAGGGCACCACTGAATGCGGCGCAATCGTCGAGGGTCACATCGCCGCCATCACCAGTGCGGATCTGCACCAGAACGATGCAGGGATGGCGATGGGTCTGGATCTGCGCCTCCACCACGCGAAATCCGGTTGTGTCAGCCACCCGGCGCGCGAGGGATTCCAGTGCGGGAAGAAGGGGGTGGGGCACCGGGCCGGGTCAGGAGCAGTGGAGCGAGCCCGACCGGCTCCTGCAGAGAACTGCCCCGGACGCTGGAGCAAGCTCGTGCGCCTGGGTATGCCCGCCGGGCACTTCGTCATCCTAGAGGTCGGTGCTCCAGCACCGCCCAGCGGCCAGGCGACGCCTCACTCCGTGGTGCCCAGGCTGGTGCTCGGGGCGCCGCCGAACAGGCCGAGGCTGGGGGCCTCCCCGTAAAAGTCGTCCACCCCTGCTTCACCGCGCAGGGCCGCGTCCTGGTTGATGCAGCGCTGCGGCTCCTTCACGTATTGGCAGACCCTCGCCCAGAGCTTGGCGCGGGTGCCGGGAGCGCCCTGGCTGAAGAGCACCTGGTCATTGCCACCGACCATCCCCTGGATCTCCACCTGACAAAGTGCGCAGCGCACGCGGGTGCCGGGGGGGATCGAAGCCATGGCATGGCGGCGGTTGGAGGCAACTTAGGCTGCTATCTGCGGGCCCGGGCCCCACTGTTGCGACGTCGAAAAGGTGCGACGTCAAAAAGTTCCCGTTGCCAGCTGTGCGCCTCCTTCAGCTCAGTGACCCCCATCTGCTCGCCGATCCGCACGGCTGGCTTCATGGCTTTCAGCCGAACGCGTCGCTGGCCAGTGCGCTGGAGCAGGCCCTTGCGCCGGGCGAAGCTCCCTTCGATCTGCTGCTGATCAGCGGCGACCTCTGCCAGGACGAGTCGTGGGGTGGCTATGTGCGGTTGGGCCAGCTGCTGAGCGCCCGGGGCTGGCCGGTGGCGCTGCTGCCCGGCAACCACGACCACCCGGCCCTGTTGCGGGCAGCGTTGGGCCGGCAGGCCGTGATCGCACCGGCCGCCGTCGATCTGGGTGAATGGCGGCTGCTGATGATTGACACCCACCTGGCTGGCCGCGTCGATGGTGGGCTCGGCCCGGATCAGCTGCGCTGGCTGCAAGCGCAACTGCAAGCGGCCGACCGCCCCCTGCTGGTGGCCCTGCACCATCCGCCGGTGCCCATCGGCCACGGCGTCATGGATGGGATCGCCCTGCGGCACCCTGCTGCCCTGCTTGAGCTGCTGGCGGCCTGCCCCTGGCTCAGGGCGGTCACCTTCGGGCACATCCATCAGCACTGGCGGGGGGTGCTGCCCGGCCGGCCCGACGTGCAGCTGCTGGGGTGTCCTTCCACCCACCGCCAGTTTGAGGCGGTGCAGGCCTGCCCGCTGGGCCGTGCCTGCGATCCCGGCGGGCGCGTCTGGGAGCTGGCCCCGGACGGCCGCTGGCAGCAGCAACTGCGGCGCTGGCCTGCCGCCGCCGCCCCCGGCTCGGCGCCAGCGAGTGAAGCGTCACCCCCCTAGCGTCAGTGGCCTCACGTCTCGGGCCCGTGTCCTCCGACTCCAGCGTGCTCCGTACCCTGTGGCTGCGCCTGTTGGCCTTGCCGCTGGCCTTGCTGCTGATCACGGCGGGCCCGGGATCCGCCCTGGCCGTCGCCCCCCCCTCAGCGGCGGCGCCAGCGGCCACCGTCCCGGTCCCAGCTACGTCCAACACGGCTGCAGCCAGCACAGCCGGAGCCGATACGGCCGCGCCTCCCAGTGCCCCGTCCCCAGCGGCTGCGATGGTTCCACCCCACAGCTTCGTGTCGCAGGCCGCCCGGCGGGTGGGGGAATCGGTGGTGCGGATCGACACCGAGCGCAGTGTGGCGCGCCAGGCCTTCGACCCCGCCTTGCTCGATCCATTGCTGCGTGATCTCTTCGGTGACCCCTCCAGCAGCACCCGGGAGCGGGGTCAGGGCTCCGGCGTGGTGATCGATGCCTCCGGGTTGGTGCTCACCAACGCCCATGTGGTGGATCGGGCCGATCTGGTGGAGGTCACCCTCGCTGACGGCCGCCAGCTGGATGGCCGGGTGGTGGGCGCCGATCCGGTCACCGACCTGGCGGTGGTGCGCATCGACGCCTCGCCCGATCTGGTTGCCGCTCCCCTTGGTGATTCCGAGGCCCTGGAAGTGGGTGACTGGGCCATCGCCCTGGGCAGCCCCTACGGACTGGAGCGCACGGTCACACTCGGCATCGTCAGCAGCCTGCACCGCAACATCACCAGCCTTGGCTTCGCCGACAAGCGGCTTGATCTGATCCAGACCGACGCCGCCATCAATCCCGGCAATTCCGGGGGGCCACTGATCAATGCCAGCGGAGAGGTGATCGGCATCAATACCTTGGTGCGCTCCGGTCCCGGTGCGGGTCTGGGCTTCGCCATCCCGATCAACCTGGCCCGGCGGGTGTCCGACCAGCTGCGCACCGGTGGCCAGGTGGTGCATCCCTACCTGGGCCTCCAGCTGGTGCCGCTCACTGCCCGCCGCGCCCGTGACAACAACCGTGATCCCGATGCGATTCTCCAGCTGCCGGAGCGCGATGGCGCGTTGGTGCAGCGTGTGCTGCCCGACAGCCCGGCCGAAACCGCCGGCCTGCGCCGCGGCGACCTGGTGGTGGCGGCGGCCGATCGGCCGGTGCGGGATCCAGCCAGCCTGCTGGAGCAGGTGGAGGCTTCCAAGGTCGGAGAAAGCCTGCCGCTGAAAGTGGTGCGTGGTGCCCGCGAACTGCAGCTCTCGATCCGTCCCGGCGCCCTGCCCCACCCCGCCTGAGCCTGGCAGCGCCCTTGCTACGGTCACGGCCTTTGGCGCGCCTTCGATGTCAGATCTGCAGGACCGCATGAAGCAGGCGGTGGCTGCTGCGGCCGTTGACCAGATCCGGGATGGCATGGTGCTGGGTCTGGGCTCAGGCTCCACGGCTGCCTTGATGATCAAGGAGCTGGGCGCCAAGCTCAGCCGGGGTGAACTCACCGACATCGTGGGCGTGACCACGTCGTTTCAAGGCGAAGTGCTGGCTGCGGAGCTCGGCATCCCGCTGCAGAGCCTCAACGCGGTGGAGCGGATCGACCTGGCGATCGACGGTGCCGATGAAGTCGACCCCAACTTCCAGCTGATCAAGGGCGGCGGTGCCTGCCATGTGCAGGAAAAGCTGGTGGCGCGCCGTGCCCAGCGCTTCGTTGTGGTGGTGGATTCCACCAAGCTCGTGGAACGGCTCAATCTGGGTTTTCTTCTGCCGGTGGAGGTGCTGCCCGCCGCCTGGCGTCAGGTGAAGTCGGAGCTGGAGGTGATCGGCGCGGAGGTGGAGCTGCGCATGGCCGTGCGCAAGGCCGGCCCGGTGGTGACCGACCAGGGCAATCTCGTGCTCGACCTGAAGTTCCCCGGCGGGATCGGCGACCCGGTTTCGCTGGAGCAGGAGATCAACAACATCCCCGGCGTGCTTGAAAACGGTCTGTTCGTCAACCTGGCCGACCAGGTGCTGGTGGGTCAGATCACCGATGGCGTGCCCGAGGTGAAAGACCTGCCGAAGCGCTGACCGGCGTCAGCGGTTGTGGCGGTGTGACAAGAGCGGTTGCGGCGGGCTTCAGTTCAGCCGCAGCCGCACCGATTCCGCATGGCTGTGCAGGCCTTCACTGTCCGCCAGGGCGATCACGGCGGGGCCGGTGGCCTCCAGGGCCTGGCGGTTGAACTGGATCAGGCTGGTGTGGCGGAGAAAGGTTTCCACGCTGAGGGCGCCGGCGAAGCGGGCCGTGCCTGAAGTGGGCAGGGTGTGGTTGGGGCCGGCCAGGTAGTCGCCCACCGCCTCAGGGCTCCAGGGGCCGAGGAAGATCGCTCCGGCATGACGGATGTGGTCGGCCAGTGGGGCTGGCCGCTCCACCAGCAGCTCAAGGTGTTCCGGAGCGAAGCGGTCGCTGAGCCGAGCCGCCTCTTCCAGCGATGCGCAGATGCCGATCAGCCCCCAGTCGCGCAGGGCGGTGGCCGCCAGTTCCGCCCGGGGGTGGTTGCGCAACTGGGCTTCCACCTCATGCTGCACGGCCTTGGCCACGGCGGCACTGGTGGTAAGCAGGATTGCCGCCGCCATCGGGTCGTGCTCCGCCTGCGCCAGCAGATCGGCCGCCACATGGGTGGGATTGGCGCTCTGGTCGGCGATCACCAGGACCTCGCTCGGGCCGGCGAGGGAATCGATCGCCACCCGGCCGTACACCGCTTTCTTGGCCAGGGTCACGTAAAGGTTGCCCGGGCCGGTGATCACATCCACGCGCGGGATCGAATCCGTGCCGTAGGCGAGCGCCCCGATCGCCTGGGCCCCTCCGACGCGGTAGATCTCACGGATGCCGGCCAGGTGGGCCGCTGCCAGCACGATCGGGTTGGGCCAGCCGTCGGGACCCGGTGGGGTCACCATCACCAGGCGCTGAACGCCCGCCACAGTGGCGGGGACCGCATTCATCAGCACGGTGCTGGGGTAAGAGGCCCGGCCGCCAGGCACATACAGCCCGGCCCGATCCACCGGGCTCCAGCGCCGGCCCAGGCGCTCGCCATGCACGCCGCTGACGCTGATGTCGCGGGGCAGCTGGCGCTGGTGGAAATCGAGGATGCGGCGATGGGCCAGCTCCAGGGCACTGCGCAGGTCTGCGGGGCAGGTGCGCCAGGCTTCGGCGAGCGTTTCCGCCGGAATGCGCAGGGGGTCGGGCCGCACACCATCGAAGCGTTCGGTGAGATCCAGCAGCGCTTGATCCCCTTCCAGGCGCACCCGCTCGAGGATCGCGTCCACCTGCCGTGCGGCCTCGCTCATCTCGGCGCTGCCGGTGCGCTGGGCGATCTCCTCCAGCCGGCTGCCGATCGCCTCCGGTTCCTGGAGCACCTGCATCGCCAGAGCTGCTGGTGCGTTGGTCACCGGGGGCCTCGTGCGTGTCGGTTGAGGCTAGATCCCCGCCCCTGGGCAGGTCGGCAGGGTTGAAGGTAGGATCAGCGACTGCCGATTCAGCGCCGAACCCGCCTGTGGCCAATAACAAATCCTCGAAGAAGCGCATCCTGGTTGCCGAGCGCAACTGGCTGAAGAACCGCTCCTATAAGTCGGCTGTGCGCACGCTCATGAAGCGCTGCCTCACCGCCGTCTCCAGCTACGAGCAGCAGCCTGGCGATGAGGCCAAGGAAGCGGTTCGCAGCTCCATGAATGCGGCCTTCAGTAAGATCGACAAGGCCGTCAAGCGCGGCGTTCTTCACCGCAACACCGGCGCCAACCAGAAGTCCCGGCTCAGCCACGCCGTGAAACAGGCGATCGAGCCGGCGACAGCCCCGAAGGCCTGATCGCCCGCCGGGGTTTCTCTCCTTTGTCCATCAGCGCAGCTCACTGCCTGAGCTTGCAGGCACTGCAGCCCCGGCAGATGTCCTACAGGTGCCACCCCCTCCTCCAAGCTGCCCTCCCCTGCAGGGCTCCTTGCAGTCCAGGGCACTACCTCGTCTCCACCTCTCTGTCCGGTCTACGCCGCTGCCCTTCCACGCCGCCGTCATGACAGGCCAGTCCGCGCCAGCACTGACCACGCCAGCACTGATCGACAGCCACTGCCATCTGGTGTTTCGCAACTTCGAGCACGATCTCGAGGAAGTGATTCAGCGTTGGCGCCAGGCCGGGGTGGTCTCCGTGCTTCACGCCTGCGTCGAACCTGCCGAGATTCCGGCGATTCGCGCCCTTGCCGATCGCATCCCTGAGCTGCGCTACTCCGTGGGGGTTCATCCGCTCGACACCGAGCATTGGCAGGACGACACCCCCGCGGTGCTGCGCGCTGCCGCTCAGGCCGATGGGCGGGTGGTGGCGATCGGGGAGCTGGGCCTTGACAGCTTCCGCGCCACCAATCTTCAGGTGCAGCTTGACATCCTGCGTCCGCAGCTGGACCTGGCCGTGGAGCTGGATCTCCCGGTGATCATCCACTGCCGCGATGCGGCCGAACCCATGTTGGCCGAGCTGCGAGCCCGGCAGAGCGAAGGACGCTGCCCCCGCGGGGTGATGCACTGCTGGGGCGGAACCCCTGAAGAAATGGAAGGTTTTCTGGAGCTGGGGCTGCTGATCAGCTTCAGCGGCACCGTCACCTTCGCCAAAGCCGAAGCCACCCACGCCTGTGCCCGCCAGGTGCCGGCCGACCGCTATCTGGTGGAAACCGATTGCCCGTTCCTCGCACCGGTCCCCCGTCGGGGCAAGCGCAATGAACCCTCCTTTGTGGCCTCAGTGGCCGAGCGGATGGCTGTGTTGCGCGGGGAAACCCTCACAGAAGTGGCGGCTTGCAGCACCGCCAATGCGGTAGGTCTTTTTCGACTTCCTGTGACATCCATTCCTCAATGTGTATGATGTTTTATTGGTCTGGCAGAGCGAGCGCTCCATTGTCGACGTCAGCAGTCTTGAACCGAGCTCCATAGGCCGGATTCAGGCGGGCCGCCCCTTCCGGCCCCACCCGCCTGATCCGCCCGTTTCCAGCGCGCAGGCGGCTCATTCCCCCTTGTCTTGAGCCCCCCAGGGCATTTCAAGCCGCTGACGCCCCCGTTCCAGGTCACTCCTCCCCCTCCGTACTGCAGGTCCCCGCATGAGCAGCGCGATCCAGGTCGCCAAGACCGCCACTTACCTGCCCGATCTCGTGGAGGTACAGAGGGCGAGCTTCAAATGGTTCCTGGAGAAAGGGCTGATCGAGGAGCTCGACAGCTTCTCCCCGATCACCGACTACACGGGAAAGCTTGAGCTGCATTTCGTCGGCGATCAATACCGGCTGAAGCGCCCCCGCCACGATGTGGAAGACGCCAAGCGTCGTGACGCCACGTTCGCCTCGCAGATGTATGTCACCTGCAGGCTGGTCAACAAGGAAACCGGTGAGATCAAGGAGCAGGAGGTCTTCATCGGTGAGCTGCCGCTGATGACCGAGCGCGGCACCTTCATCATCAACGGCGCTGAGCGCGTGATCGTCAACCAGATCGTGCGCAGCCCCGGCGTCTACTTCAAGGAAGAGCCCGACCCCAAGACCGGTCGCAAGACCTACAACGCCAGTGTCATCCCCAACCGCGGTGCCTGGCTGAAGTTTGAAACCGATAAGAACGAGCTCATGCACGTCCGGGTCGACAAGACCCGCAAGATCAACGCTCACGTGCTGATGCGGGCCATGGGCCTCTCAGACGTCGACGTGCTCGACAAACTGCGGCACCCCGACTATTACCGCAAGACGATCGAAACAGCCACCAACGTCGAGCTGATCACCTCCCAGGATCAGGCTCTGCTGGAGCTCTACAAGAAGCTGCGTCCAGGCGAGCCCCCGTCGGTAAGCGGTGGCCAGCAGTTGCTGGATTCCCGCTTCTTCGATGCCAAGCGCTACGACCTCGGCCGGGTCGGCCGTTACAAGATCAACAAGAAGCTCCGGCTCACGGTTCCCGACGAAACCCGGGTGCTCACCAAGGAGGAGTTGCTCTCCACCCTTGACTACCTGATCGGCCTGCAGCTCGGACAGCCCGGCTACGAAGTCGACGACATCGATCACCTCGGCAATCGCCGTGTCCGCTCGGTGGGCGAGCTGCTCCAGAACCAGGTGCGCGTCGGCCTCAACCGGCTGGAGCGGATCATCAAGGAGCGCATGACCGTCGGTGAGACCGAGTCGCTCACCCCGGCTCAGCTGGTGAACCCCAAGCCCCTGGTGGCGGCGATCAAGGAGTTCTTCGGCTCCAGCCAGCTCAGCCAGTTCATGGACCAGACCAATCCTCTGGCCGAGCTCACCCACAAACGCCGCATCAGCGCCCTCGGCCCTGGGGGCCTCACGCGGGAGCGCGCCGGCTTCGCCGTGCGTGACATTCACCCCTCCCACTACGGCCGCATCTGCCCGATCGAGACGCCGGAAGGGCCGAACGCCGGTCTGATCGGCTCGCTCGCCACCCACGCGCGGGTTAACGAATACGGCTTCATCGAAACTCCCTTCTGGCGCGTTGAGGATGGCATCGTCCTGAAGCAGGGCGACCCGATCTATCTCTCGGCCGACCTCGAAGACGAGTGTCGCGTTGCTCCTGGCGACGTGGCCACCGACGCCGAGGGACGCATTCAGGCCGAACTGGTTCCGGTCCGCTACCGCCAGGATTTCGAAACCGTTCCTCCCACCCAGGTGGACTACGTCCAGCTGTCGCCGGTGCAGGTGATTTCGGTGGCCACCTCCTTGATCCCCTTCCTGGAGCACGACGACGCCAACCGTGCCCTGATGGGCTCGAACATGCAGCGTCAGGCGGTCCCCCTGCTCCGGCCCGAGCGGCCGCTGGTGGGCACTGGTCTGGAAACCCAGGTCGCGCGCGACTCCGGCATGGTGCCGATCACCCGTGTCAACGGTGTGGTCACCTTCGTGGATGCCACGGCGATCGTGATCCGCGATGTCGACGGTGTCGACCATCCCCACCTGCTGCAGAAGTACCAGCGCTCCAACCAGGACACCTGCTTGAACCAGCGCCCGATCGTCAAGCAGGGTGATGCGGTGATCGCCGGCCAGGTGCTGGCCAATGGATCTGCCTGCGAGGGGGGTGAGATTGCCCTGGGCCAGAACGTGCTGATCGCCTACATGCCCTGGGAGGGCTACAACTACGAAGACGCCATCCTGGTGAGCGAACGGCTCGTGCAGGACGACCTCTACACCTCGGTGCACATCGAGAAGTACGAGATCGAAGCCCGCCAGACCAAGCTCGGACCCGAGGAGATCACGCGGGAAATCCCCAATGTGGCGGAAGAGAGCCTCGGTAATCTCGATGAAATGGGCATCATCCGTATCGGCGCTTATGTCGAATCGGGTGACATCCTCGTCGGCAAGGTCACGCCCAAAGGGGAATCCGATCAGCCGCCGGAAGAGAAGCTGCTGCGTGCGATCTTCGGTGAGAAGGCTCGCGATGTGCGCGACAACTCTCTGAGGGTGCCCAACACCGAACGGGGCCGCGTGGTGGACGTGCGCATCTACACCCGCGAGCAGGGCGATGAACTGCCGCCGGGCGCGAACATGGTGGTGCGCGTCTATGTGGCCCAGCGCCGCAAGATTCAGGTGGGCGACAAGATGGCCGGTCGCCACGGCAACAAGGGCATCATCAGCCGCATTCTTCCCCGTGAAGACATGCCCTACCTTCCCGATGGTTCCCCCATCGACATCGTGCTGAACCCGCTGGGTGTGCCCTCCCGGATGAACGTCGGCCAGGTGTTCGAGTGCCTGATGGGCTGGGCTTCCTCCCACCTGGGTTGCCGCGTGAAGGTGGTGCCCTTCGATGAGATGCACGGGGATGAAACCTCCAAGAACACCGTGCAGAAGTACCTCGAAGAAGCTGCCAATCAACCCGGCAAAGACTGGGTCTATGACCCCGAGAACCCCGGCAAGATCCAGCTGATCGACGGTCGCACCGGCGAGAAGTTCGACCAACCGGTCACCGTGGGCTATGCCCACATCCTCAAGCTGGTGCACCTTGTCGACGACAAGATCCACGCCCGCTCCACCGGCCCTTACTCGCTCGTCACCCAGCAGCCTCTCGGCGGCAAAGCCCAACAGGGCGGCCAGCGGCTCGGGGAAATGGAGGTCTGGGCCCTGGAGGCCTACGGCGCCGCGTACACGCTGCAGGAGCTGCTCACCGTCAAGTCCGACGACATGCAGGGCCGCAACGAGGCGCTCAACGCCATCGTCAAGGGCAAGCCCATCCCTCGCCCCGGCACACCTGAGTCGTTCAAGGTGCTGATGCGCGAGCTCCAGTCCCTGGGTCTGGACATCGCGGTGTACACCGACGAAGGCGTCGAGGTTGACCTCATGCAGGACGTCAATCCTCGCCGCAGCACCCCCAACCGGCCCACCTACGAGTCGCTCGGCGTCGCGGATTTCGACGACGACTGAAGATCCACGCCTGATCCGTTCCGTACTCCTTGACGTCCGCGCGACACCCCGGCCATGACCAACAGCAACCTCCGCACCGAAAACCACTTCGACTACGTCAAGATCACGCTCGCCTCCCCCGAGCGGATCATGCAGTGGGGGCAACGCACCCTGCCGAACGGTCAGGTGGTCGGTGAGGTCACCAAGCCTGAGACGATCAACTACCGCACGCTCAAGCCCGAGATGGACGGGCTGTTCTGCGAAAAGATCTTCGGCCCTTCCAAGGATTGGGAGTGCCATTGCGGCAAGTACAAGCGGGTGCGCCACCGCGGCATCGTCTGTGAGCGCTGCGGGGTGGAGGTCACCGAGAGCCGGGTGCGTCGTCACCGCATGGGCTTCATCAAGCTGGCGGCTCCGGTGTCGCACGTTTGGTATCTGAAGGGGATCCCCAGCTACGTGGCGATCCTGCTGGACATGCCCCTGCGGGATGTGGAGCAGATCGTTTATTTCAACTGCTACGTGGTGCTCGAAAAGGGCGACCACAAGGACCTCACCTACAAGCAACTGCTCACGGAAGATGAGTGGCTGGAGATCGAGGATCAGATCTACGCCGAGGACTCGGAGATCGAGAACGAGCCCATCGTGGGCATCGGTGCGGAAGCTCTCAAGCAGCTGCTTGTCGACCTCAACCTCACCGAGATCGCTGAACAGCTCCGCGAGGACATCGCCGGCAGCAAGGGTCAGAAGCGGGCCAAGCTGATCAAGCGCCTGCGGGTGATCGACAACTTCATCGCCACCAATGCCCGGCCGGAGTGGATGGTGCTTGATGCCATCCCCGTGATTCCGCCGGATCTGCGCCCGATGGTGCAGCTCGATGGTGGCCGTTTCGCCACCTCCGACCTCAACGATCTCTACCGCCGGGTCATCAACCGCAACAACCGCCTGGCGCGGCTGCAGGAGATCCTGGCTCCCGAGATCATCGTCCGCAACGAAAAGCGGATGCTGCAGGAGGCTGTCGATGCCCTGATCGACAACGGCCGCAGGGGCCGCACCGTGGTGGGCGCCAACAACAGGCCGCTCAAGTCCCTCAGCGACATCATTGAGGGCAAGCAGGGGCGCTTCCGCCAGAACCTGCTGGGCAAACGGGTCGACTATTCCGGCCGGTCCGTGATCGTGGTGGGCCCCAAGCTGAAGATGCATCAGTGCGGTCTGCCCAAGGAGATGGCGATCGAGCTGTTCCAGCCGTTCGTGATCCACCGGCTGATCCGTCAGAACATCGTCAATAACATCAAGGCGGCCAAGAAGCTGATTCAGCGCGCCGACGACGAAGTGATGCAGGTGCTTCAGGAGGTGATTGAAGGTCACCCGATCCTGCTGAACCGGGCCCCCACGCTGCACCGTCTCGGCATTCAGGCGTTCGAGCCCAAGCTGGTGGATGGTCGCGCCATCCAGCTGCACCCGCTGGTGTGCCCTGCGTTCAACGCCGACTTCGACGGTGACCAGATGGCCGTGCACGTGCCACTGGCGATCGAAGCTCAGACGGAGGCTCGCATGTTGATGCTGGCCAGCAACAACATCCTCTCGCCGGCCACCGGCGAGCCGATCATCACCCCCTCCCAGGACATGGTGCTGGGCATCTACTACCTCACGGCTCTCGATCGCAATGAGGCGAAGCCGGCCTTCGGTGACAGGAGCCGCACCTTCGCTGGCCTGGCCGATGTGCTCAATGCCTTCGATGAGAAGCACCTCGCCCTGCACAACTGGGTGTGGGTTCGCTTCTCCGGTGAGATCGACGACGAGGACGAAAGTGATGTTCCCCTCAAGCAGGAAACGCTCAGCGATGGCACCCGCATCGAGCAATGGAAATACCGCCGCGACCGCTTCGATGAAGACGGTGCTCTCATCAGCCGCTACCTGCTCACCACTGTCGGCCGCGTCGTGATGAACGTCACCATCATCGATGCGGTGGCCGCCGTCTGAAGGCTCAGTTCCGCCCGAGTTGTTTCTGCCCTCCTCCACCCGCCTTCCTCCGCGCCCCCCCATGACCAGCACACCTTCCACCTCCACGTCCGATCAGGGTCGCCGCAACGCTCCCCTGACCAAAGAAGCCCCCCGCTTCATCAACAAGGAGATCAACAAGAAGGCGTTGCGCAACCTGGTGGCGTGGGCCTATAAGCACCACGGCACAGCGGCCACCGCCTCGATGGCGGATGAGCTGAAGGACCTTGGCTTCCACTACGCCACTCAGGCGGCCGTGTCGATCTCGGTGGAAGATCTGCGGATTCCGGTTCAGAAGGTGCGCCTCCTCGAGGAAGCCGAGCAGCAGATCACCGATACCGAAGAACGCTATCGGCTCGGCGAAATCACCGAGGTGGAGCGCCATACCAAGGTGATCGACACCTGGACCGAAACAAACGAGCGTCTGGTCGAGGAAGTCAAGAAGAACTTCAACGACAACGACCCGCTCAACTCCGTCTGGATGATGGCCAACTCCGGCGCCCGGGGCAACATGTCCCAGGTGCGGCAGTTGGTGGGCATGCGCGGCCTGATGGCCAACCCTCAGGGGGAGATCATTGACCTGCCGATCCGCACCAACTTCCGCGAAGGGCTCACGGTCACCGAGTACGTGATCTCGTCCTACGGCGCCCGCAAGGGTCTGGTGGACACGGCTCTGCGTACCGCCGACTCCGGCTACCTCACCCGCCGTCTGGTGGACGTGGCCCAGGACGTGATCGTGCGGGAAGACGACTGCGGCACCACCCGCGGCATCCCCATTCAGGCCGATGAAAAGGGCCGTTTCCAGGCCAAGCTGGTCGGCCGCCTGGCCGCGGAGCCCGTGGTGGCTTCCTCCGGCGAGGTGCTGGTCGAGCGTGATGGCGAAATCGATAAGCCGATCACGGCGCTGATCGAAGCCGCCGGTGTGCGCACCGTGCTGGTGCGCTCTCCGCTCACCTGTGAGGCCGCCCGTTCGGTTTGCCGCAAGTGCTACGGCTGGGCTCTGGCCCACAACCAGCTGGTGGATCTGGGTGAAGCCGTCGGCATCATCGCTGCTCAGTCGATCGGTGAGCCCGGCACCCAGCTCACCATGCGCACCTTCCACACTGGTGGTGTGTCCACGGCCGAAACTGGCGTGGTGCGCTCGCTGCTGGAAGGGGTGGCGGAATTCGGCCCCAAGGCCCGGGTGCGTCAGCACCGCACGCCCCATGGCGTGGAGGCTCAGATCGCCGAAACCGATTTCACCCTTTCGGTGATTCCGAGTGCCAAGGGCAAGGTGCAGAAGGTGGATGTCACTAGCGGCTCCATCCTGTTCGTCTCCAACGGCCAATCGATCCCGGCGGACACGGTCCTGGCCCAGATCTCGGCCGGCACGTCCGTCAAGAAGAGCGTGGAGAAGGGAACCAAAGACGTGATCTGTGACCTGGCCGGGCAGGTGCGCTATGAGGACGTGATCCAACCTCGGGAAGTCACCGACCGCCAGGGCAACATCACCCTCAAGGCTCAGCGCCTGGGCCGGATGTGGGTGCTGGCCGGCGATGTGTACAACCTTCCTCCCAATGCCCAGCCCGTGGTGGCCGGCAACAAGCCCGTCACCACCGGCGATGTGCTCGCCGAGAGCCGGCTCGTCAGTGAGCACGGTGGTGCTGTGCGCCTGCGGGAATCGGCGGGCGATTCGCGTGAAGTGCAGATCGTCACCGCGAGCCTCACCCTCAAGGATTGCAAGCTGGTGCATGAATCCACCCATTCGGGGGAAACCTGGCACCTGGAAGGCAAGGACAATTCCCGCTACGTGGTGCGCACCCACCCTGGCAGCAAGATCGGCACCGGCGAAGTGATTGCCGAGCTGGCAGATGACCGCTTCCGTACCCAGACGGGCGGCATGGTGAAGTACGCCCCCGGCCTCTCGATCAAGAAGGCCCGGTCGGCCAAGAACGGCTACGAGGTGTCCAAAGGCGGCACCCTGCTGTGGATTCCCACCGAAACCCATGAGATCAACAAGGACATCTCCCTGTTGATGATTGAGGACGGCCAGTGGATTGAAGCCGGCACTGAAGTCGTCAAGGACATCTTCAGCCAGATCGCTGGCATCGTCACCGTCACCCAGAAGAACGACATCCTTCGCGAGATCATCGTTCGCTCCGGCACTCTCCACCTTGTCTCGGACAGCAAGGTGCTGGGCCGCTACGCCGATGAAGGCAAGCTGCACAATCCTGGGGAGGAAATCGCTCCGGGCCTTGTCACCGAGGCGATGGTGTATGTCGAGGCAGTGGATACTCCCGAAGGAGGAGCGCTGCTGCTGCGTCCGGTGGAGGAATACACCATTCCCGATCAGGCCCACCTTCCTGAACTGGGTACCATCAAGCAGAACGGCGGACCGTCGCTCGGTCTCAAAGCCACCCAGCGTCTCACCTACAAAGACGGTGAGGTGATCAAGTCGGTGGAGGGCGTAGAACTGCTGCGCACCCAGTTGATTCTTGAAACCTTCGACACCACCCCCCAGATGACGGTGGATGTGGAAGTGGTGCCCGACAAACGTGCCAAGACGATCGAACGCCTGCAGCTGGTGATTCTCGAAACCCTGCTCGTGCGCCGCGACACCCTCTCCGACGCCAGCCACGGCTCCACCCACACCAAGCTCCAGGTTGAGGACGGCGTGGCCGTCAAGAGCGGCGACGTGGTCGCCACCACCCAGATCCTCTGCAAGGAGAACGGCCTGGTTCAGCTGCCTGACCCGGTGGATGGGGAGCCCGTCCGCCGTCTGATCGTCGAGCGTGCTCACGACACCAAAGACGTCGACTGCGGCTCGGCCGCGATCGCAGTCACGGTCGGTCAGCGCCTCGTCGATGGTGAGCTCCTCGCCGAAGGCATCCGCGCCGACTGCTGCGGCCAGGTGGAGGCGATCAGCGGCAGCACGATCACGATCCGTCTCGGCCGCCCCTACATGGTGTCCCCCGATTCGGTCCTGCACGTCCGCGACGGTGAACTGGTGCAGCGCGGTGATGCTCTGGCGCTGCTGGTGTTTGAGCGCCAGAAAACGGGTGACATCGTTCAGGGTCTGCCCCGCATCGAAGAACTGCTCGAAGCCCGCCGTCCACGTGAATCAGCGGTGCTCTCGCGCAGGTCGGGCACGGTGCAGATCAAGCAGGGCGAAGACGACGACACTGTGACGGTGACGGTGATCGAATCCGACGACGCCCAGACCGACTACCAGCTCTCCCATGGCCGCAATGCCATGGTCAACGACGCGCAGCAGGTGAGTGCCGGTGAGATGCTCACCGACGGCCCGATCAACCCACACGAACTGCTCGAGTGCTACTTCGAGGATCTGCGTTCCCGCAAGCCTTCGATGGAAGCGGCTCAGGAAGCCATCTCCAAGCTTCAGTTCCGCATGGTGCAGGAAGTGCAGAACGTGTACAAATCCCAGGGCGTCACCATCGACGACAAGCACATCGAAGTCATCGTCCGTCAGATGACCAGCAAGGTGCGCATCGAAGATGCCGGTGACACCACCCTGCTGCCGGGCGAACTGATCGAACTGCGCCAGGTGGAGCAGGTGAACCAGGCGATGGCGATCACCGGTGGTGCTCCCGCGGAGTTCACACCAGTGCTGCTGGGTATCACCAAGGCGTCGCTCAACACCGACAGCTTCATCTCTGCCGCCAGCTTCCAGGAAACCACCAGGGTGCTGACCGAAGCAGCGATCGAAGGCAAGAGCGACTGGCTGCGCGGGCTCAAGGAGAACGTCATCATTGGTCGGCTCATCCCCGCCGGTACTGGCTTCGGTGGTTTCGAGGAAGAGCTGCGCAGCGAAGCTGGCCCCCATCCCGACATTCTTGATGAGGAGTCCGGCGGTTACCGCCGCGTGGCCAACCTGCGTCCCGATTACACCGTGGAGATGCCGGCCGCCACGGCTGTCGCCGCCCCCGCGGTGCTCGATGACCCCTCCGAGGACGAGCTCGATGCGGTGCGCAGCAAGCGGGGCATCGAAGCCACGGCCAGCACCTTTGCCGCCTTCGCCCGGCCCAGTGTCGAGGAAGGTCTGGAAGAGGAGCTGATTCCTGATCCAGCCGCCGTGGAAGGATTGCTGGAAGAAGGTCTCCTGAGCGACGACTGATCCATGGTTCTCCAACCCCCGATCGTCCCGCAGCGCCGCCTGCCGCGCTTCGGCTTCCACCACCACACCGAGCTGCTGAACGGCCGCCTCGCCATGCTTGGCTTCATCGCCCTGCTGGCCGTGGAGTGGAAGCTGGGTCATGGCCTGCTGGTGTGGCCCTGACGGCTCCTCCCACAGTTCCCTTGCTGGGCCTCAAGCTTGAGGCCCTGGAAGCCTGGGCGGTGGCCCAGGGCCAGCCCGCCTTCCGCGGCGGCCAACTTCACGAGTGGATCTACGCGAAGGGCGCCCGGCGCTTTGCCGATGTCACCGTGCTGCCGAAGCTCTGGCGTGAGCGGCTCGGCGGCAATCCCGACGTCGAGCAGGCCGATCCGATCGGCCGTTCGCGCGAATTGATTCGCAGCGTGGCCAGCGACGGCACCACCAAACTGTTGTTGGCCACCGCCGATGGGCTGAGCCTCGAGACCGTCGGCATCCCCAGCCGTGACCGGCTCACGGTCTGCGTCTCCAGCCAGGTGGGCTGCCCGATGGCCTGCCGCTTCTGCGCCACAGGCAAGGCCGGCCTTGATCGCTCCCTGGCGGTGCATGAAATCGTTGATCAGGTGCTCACGGTGCGCGAGGTGATGGGGGAGCGCCCCAGCCATGTGGTGTTCATGGGCATGGGTGAGCCGCTGCTCAACATCGAGGCCGTGCTCGGCGCGATCGACTGCCTGTGCACTGATCTCGGCATGGCCCAGCGCCAGATCACCCTGAGCACCGTTGGGGTCGCCCAGACCTTGCCGCAGCTGGCCGAGCGGGCCCTCGAACGGCTCGGCCGCGCCCAGTTCACCCTGGCGGTAAGCCTGCATGCGCCTGATCAGTCGCTGCGGGAGCAGCTGATTCCCACGGCCCGCGCCTACCCACTCGAACGGCTGTTGGACGATTGCCGCCGCTACGTGGCTCTGACCGGTCGGCGTGTGAGCTTCGAGTACATCCTCCTGGGCGGGCTCAACGACCACCCGCGTCAGGCAGTGGCCCTGGCCCAGCTGCTGCGCGGTTTCCAGAGCCACGTGAATCTGATCCCTTACAACCCGATTGAGGAAGAGCAGTTCCAACGCCCCAGCCTGGAGCGGGTCGAGGCCTTCCGGCGTGCCCTCCAGGACCGCCATGTGGCCGTGAGCGTCAGGGCCAGTCGGGGGTTGGATCAGGACGCCGCTTGCGGGCAACTGCGGCGACGGTTGGCACCGACCGGCTGAGGCCTTTCCCCTGAGGCCACGCCGCTGTGGCGCGTGGATGAGACAGGCGCGCCGCCGTTGTACGGCATGCCAGCGCGTCTTTTGCAGACGGCCTCACCCAGGCACGCTGAAGCCGCTGGATCAGGGCCGCTCTCACCCCCAGCCAACAACGACCGTGGGTCACCCGTCAGGTGGCATCGCGGGAGGGATCGAACGCCCCGCGGGCTTCCGCTTCGCTCCAGGGCGTGAGCTGAAGCATCAGCAGGAAGGCTGGCAGCGCTGCCGCCACGGTGAACAGGAAGAACGGTCCCCATCCCGCCCGCTCGGCCACGAGCCCGGCGGGTGCCGCCAGCACCGAGCGGCTCATGGCGTAGACGCCGGAGAACAGGGCGTACTGGGTGGCGGAGAAGCGCGGGTTGCAGAGGCTCATCAGCAGGGCCACGAACACCGCGCCCACCATCCCGCCGGAGAGATTCTCCAGGCTCACCACCGTGATCAGCCCTGCCAGCCCGCCGCCGAACTGGGCGAGTGCCCAGTAGCTGAGATTGCCTAGCGCCCCGGCGACGGCGAACAGCCACAGGGAGCGGTTCATGCCCAGCCGGCTGAACAGCACGCCCCCCAGCACCGTGCCCGCCATCGTGGCGGCCACCGCCCAGCCGCCTTGCACCAGGCCGATGTCGGCGGGGCTGAAGCCCTGGCTGGTCAGGAACGGGATCGCCATGGCGCTCAGCAGGCCATCCGGCCAGCGGTAGAGCAGCACCAGCAGCAGCAGTTGCCAGGAGCGGTTCGGGCCGCTGCGCCGCAGGAATTCCCGGGCTGGGCCCAGCACCGCCTGGCGCAGGCTGGTGACCGGATGGTCGATGGCGGGCAGCCGCGGTGCCGTCAGGGTGAACGGCAGCATGGCGGCGATCAGCACCGCCGAGCCGAGAAAGGCCGCCGGCCAGCCGAAGCGCCCTGCCAGCAGGAATCCCCCTGCCCCCACTGCCAGCATCGCCGCCCGGTAGCCCAGCGAGGCGGCGGCCGCACCGGGCCCCCGCTCCAGTTCCGACAGCAGGTCGGTCCGGTAAGCATCCACGGCGATGTCCTGGGTGGCGCTACAGATCGCCAGCACCAGCGCCATCACGCCGATGGCGGCGAGGCTGGTGGCGTCGGTGCTCGGCCGCAGCAGCGCCATCGCGGCGGTGACCACCACCAGCACCAGCTGCAGCAGCACCAACCAGCCCCGGCGCCGGTCGGGCCAGGGGATCGGCCAGCGATCCAGCAGCGGCGCCCAGAACAGCTTCAAGGTGTAGGGCAATTCGGCCAGGGGAATCAGGCCGATCAACCCCAGCGGTACCTGGCTGGCGCTCAGCCAGCCCTGCAGCAGGCGGCTGCCCACCATGTAGGGAGCACCGCTGGCCACACCGGCGGCCGCCACGGCCACAAGCCGGCGCCAGGACGGAATGGTGGGGGCAGGGCTGGAAACAGGCGGCAAGGGTCCCGTTCACGACTGGGCGAACCCTATGCCTTCAGAATGCCAACACCACCAGGACTTTCCGTGTCGTTCTTTCGCTCCACCCTGCTGCCGGCCGGAATCGTGCTGCTCTTCGGCCTGGCCCTGTTCGCCGTGAGTGCGAGGATCTGGCTTCCCGGCGACATGGCAGCGCCTGCGCCGATTGGATGAGGAGGGGCAGTCTGGTGCCCATGGAAGACGAAGCCAGCAGCGAATCCGTGCCGCCGTTCTCAAGGAGCCCGGCGGAACTGGCGTTCGATCCGGAGCTGCTGGCCGGCGAGCTGGCTCAGGAACTGGCTCTCGATCCGCTCGATGCCATCGACACGCTCGAGCCTGGCCAAGGCGACATCGCCGCTGAGTGCGATCTGGGCCTGGAGCTGCTGGCCGGCAGCCACGACCAGTGCATGCAGGGGCTGCGCATCTTCTGCGAACACCGCGATCCTCGCGCCGTGCCACGGCTGCTGCCGCTGCTGGCTTCCACCTGCCCGATCCTGCGGATGAGCGCGGTGTACGCCCTCGGACGCAACCCCGATCCGCGGGCGGTGGAGCCCTTGCTGGCCCTCCTTCAGGACGATGCCAACGGTTACGTGCGCAAGGCGGTGGCCTGGAGTCTGGGCAATTACCCGGAAGCGCCGGTGCTCAACCCCTTGATCCGGGCGCTTCAGCTCGACATCGCCGCTGTGCGCCTTTGGGCAGCCGGGTCGCTGGCTGACGCCGGCAGCACGGGAGCGGCCAAGGCGGATCAGGCGGCTGCCCAGCTGCTGCTGAGTCTGCGGATCGACAGCGAGCCGGTGGTGCGCAGCAACAGCGCCTGGTCACTCGGCCGCCTGTACGACCATCTCGTCCCCCCACGCCAGTCGGAGCTGGTGGGTGTGCTTGTGGACGTGTTGCTGAACGACAACGACGCCACCGTGCGCGACGAGGCCCGCGTGGCCCTGGAGCAACTGGAGGATCCCTCCGTGCTGGAACGGTTGCAGACACTGGTCGATGAGGGCCTGCTGAACTGAAGCGCCGCACGGTTTGATCGATCCGGCTAGCATCCGGCCACGCTTTCTGCCGCAGGATGGCTCAGCACACCATCCGATTTCGCATCCGGCCCGACGGCACCGTCGAGGAGCTGGTCCATGGATTTCGTGGTGAGGGTTGCCAGCAGCTGACCGAGCGGATCGAATCCAGCCTCGGCAGCGTTCAGCAACGCAGCAGCACGGCGGAAGCCTTCCAGAGCCAGATCCAGACCTCCTCGGCGGCTTTGCCGGTCGA
The DNA here is from genome assembly GCF_025128015.1 of Synechococcus sp. CS-1333. Lineage (NCBI taxonomy): Bacteria > Bacillati > Cyanobacteriota > Cyanophyceae > Synechococcales > Synechococcaceae > Synechococcus > Synechococcus sp. CS-1333. The sequence goes on along the minus strand of NZ_JAHLYO010000008.1, from coordinate 143,469 downwards.
GCAGCGTTCCGCCTGAACCCTTCACCGTTCGCCCCCTGTTTCGATGTCGCACTTCAGCACCGTCAAGACCGAGCTCCGCGACCGTGAGGCCCTTCTCGGCGCCCTGCGTGATCTCGGCCATGAGCCCGATCCGAGCGAGCGTCCGGTGCGCGGCTATCGCGGCCAGACCGTCCTCGCCGACCTTTGCGTGGCGCAAAGTGGTGGCGGCGACATCGGCTTCCGCTGGAATGCCACCAGCAACAGCTACGAGCTGGTGACCGACCTCGATCTGTGGAAGCAGCCCGTGCCTGTGGAGCGCTTCCTGGCCCAGGTCACCCAGCGCTACGCACTCCGTTCCATTCTTGCCGCTTCGGCAGCGGAAGGCTTCCAGGTCACGGAGCAGACCCAGGCCGTCGACGGCAGCATCGAGTTGGTCGTGTCCCGCTGGGACGCCTGAGTCCGTGCCGCCTGACCGGCCCCAGTCCGCCACGGCAGCCACCAGCTTTGCTGCAGTCCCGGGCGCTGCTGCAGCTGCTGATCCTTCGCTGGCTTTCACGGCCGCGGCCACGGCACGCCCTGTGCCCACCGGGCGTGAACCGCTGCTGGGCGGGCGTCTGCGTCAGCGGGCCGTCTGGGTCGACGAGGCCGTTTGCATCGGCTGCCGTTACTGCGCCCACGTGGCCGGCAACACCTTTCTGGTGGAGCCCCTGTGGGGACGCTCACGTGCGATCCGTCAGGACGGTGATAGCACCGAGACGATTCAAGAAGCGATCGATACCTGCCCGGTCGACTGCATTCACTGGGTGGCCTACGAGGAGATCCCGGCGCTGGAGGAGCAACTGCGCCAGCAGGAGCTTCACCCTCTGGGCCTGCCCTGCGCGGCACGGGTCAAGCGCACCCTGCCGCGGCCCTGAATCTCCCCACCCGTCCCGCAGCAGCACCGGTGATGCCGCCCATCCCCACGCGCCGTTTCGGCCGCACCGGTCTGCCCATGCCGGTGCTTTCCCTCGGCGGCATGCGCTACCAGCAGAGCTGGAGCGACCTTCCCGGCGACCAGATCACCCCGGCCAGCCAGGCGAATGTGGCGGCCACCCTGGAGCGGGCCCGCGCCCATGGCCTGCATCACATCGAAACGGCGCGCCACTACGGCACCTCTGAACGGCAGCTGGGCTGGCTGCTGGGGCCCACGCCGGATCCGCAGCGCATCCTCCAGACCAAGGTGCCGCCGCACGAGGATCCCGCCGCCTTCGATGCTGAGCTGGAACTCAGCTGTGCGCGGCTCCAGGTGGAGCGGCTCGATCTGCTGGCCATCCATGGCGTCAACCTGCCGGAGCACCTGCAGCAGACCCTGCGCCCGGGCGGCTGCCTGGAGGTGGTGCGCCGCTGGCAGCGCGACGGCAGGCTCGGCTCTGTCGGCTTCTCCACCCATGCTCCGCTGCCGCTGATCCTGGAGGCGATCGAAAGTGATGCCTTCGATTACATCAACCTGCACTGGTATTTCATCCGCCAGCAGAACAGCGCGGCGATCGAGGCCGCCCGCCGCCACGACATGGGCGTGTTCCTGATCAGCCCCACCGACAAGGGGGGGCACCTGCACAGCCCCTCGGAGCGGCTGTGTGAGCTGTGCGCGCCACTGCATCCGATCGTGTTCAACGATCTTTTCTGCCTCGCCAACGCCGACGTGCACACACTCAGCGTCGGAGCGGCCTGCCCCCAGGACCTCGACCTGCACCTGGAGGCTGTGCAGCGGCTCCCCGAGGCTGATCAGCTGCTGCCGCCGGTGCTGGAGCGGCTGGAACAAGCGCGGCTCGATGCGCTCGGCGCTGCCTGGCTGGCCAGCTGGCAGGAGGGGCTGCCCGACTGGAGCGACACCCCCGGTGGCATCAACGTGCCGGTGCTGCTCTGGCTGTACAACCTGCTGGAAGCCTGGGACCTCGAGAGCTTCGGCCGCGCTCGCTACGGCCTGCTGGGGCAGGGGGGGCACTGGTTCCCCGGTGCCAATGCCGATGCCCTCGATGCCGAGGTGAGCGAGGCGGCGTTGTTGGCGGCTCTCCGGGCCAGCCCCTGGGCCGCCCAGATCCCCGAGCTGCTGCGCCGACTGCGGCGTCGGCTCGGAGGTACCCCGCACCAGCGGCTGATGGCCGGGGAGGCGGCCGCCTAGCCCAGCGGCAGCTTGGCGGGTACGCCCACGGGACGGGGGTAGAGCCTGGGGCACGGTCCAGTGGAAGCCACCACCACGGCATGGCGCACACCACGGCCTGACGGCAGCTCCTGCCGCTCCACCCGCCGCAGCTCGGCCCGCAGGGGCAGCACGGCCCGCTCCATGGCCTGCTGGTCTTCGGCGCCCCACTGGCCCCGGTAGAGCAGCGCCTGGCCCCCGGGCCCGAGCAGCGGCACCAGATATTCGGCCACCACCGGCGCCGCGGCCACGGCGCGGGCCAGGGCCCAGTCGAAGCGGCCGCGGCAATCACGGCTGTGGCCTGTGAGCTCCGCCCGCTCGCACCGCACCACCACCCGCTCGCCCAGATCCAGCGCGGCGGCCATCGCCTGTACGGCCGCCGCCTTGCGGCCCACCGAATCCACCAGGGTGAGCCGCGCCTGGGGCAGGGCGATCGCCAGCACCAGGCCGGGGAAGCCGCCGCCGGTGCCCACGTCCACCAGCTGCAGCGGCGCCGCCGGGCTACATAGCAGGGAGCGCCAGGGCCAGAGGCTGTCGAACACCTGGGCGATCCAGTAGTCGTCGCCCTCCACCAGCCGGGTGAGGTTGAGGCGGCCATTCCACTGGCGCAGCTCCTGCTGCAGCGCTTCGAGTGCGCCCAACTGCGCCGCGTCGGGCTGCCAGCCGAGTGCGGGCCAGATCGACGTCAGGTCTCTGGCCTGTACCGGGGGGCTGGGGGGATCGAGCGGAGCGTTCATTCCCTAGGAGGTCACCATCCGCGCCGGCAGAACCGACTGAGATCTCTAGGATCTCGCAGACCCGGTGCGGGCTTGGTGGCTGCAGGCGAACGTCCAGGAGGGGGGCAGACCCACTACCAGTTGCTGCGTCTGTCGACCACGGCGACGGCTCAGGAGCTGCGCCTGGCGTTCCGCACCTTGAGCAAGCTTTACCACCCCGACACCACCACTCTGCCGGCTGCGGAAGCAGAGCAGCAGTTTCAGCGCCTGCAGACGGCCTACACCACCCTCAGCGACCCCGACAGTCGCCACGCCTACGACCGGCAGCTGCGGCTGCTGCAGCTGCAGAAAGCCGCAGCGCTCCAGCAGGCCACGGCCGCCCCCGCCGCCCCCGGCCTGGGGGTTCCCGCTGGGCAGCGCGCCCTCTCCGCACGCCGGGCGCTTTCGGGCGGTGAGTGGTTCGCGCTGGTGCTGCTCGGTGCCGCCCTGGTGTGCAGCCTGGTGCTGGGGATTGGTCTGGCCTGGTGGCGTGGAGTTGATCTGCTGGTGTTGCCCGTGTCCGTGCAGACTGCCCCTCCATCCGGTGATACCGCTGGGGATGAACGCCCTGCCTCCGCTTCAGACGCCCCTCTACAACCATCCGTTGCCGGCCCTGGAGCAATGGCTGCGGCAGCTGGGAGCGAGCCCCAGCCGCAGTGACCGCAGCTCCTGGGATCTTCATCAGCCGCACTGGAGTGCCTTGATCGAGTTCGCGGTCGAGGACATCCGCGTGACCTGGCACCAGGACGGGCGCAGCACGGTGCGGCTGTTTCCCTATGGCCTCACCCGCGCCGATGTGGAATCAGCGATCCTGGCCGGGCCCTGAGCCGCGCTCACAGGGCGGCCAGACCCTCCTGGATCACGGCGTAGCAGTGGGCCAGCTGGTCGTCAGTGAGGCACAGGGGCGGCAGCAGATAGACCACCTGCCCCAGGGGCCTGATGAACACGCCCCGTTCCAGCGCCAGGCGCTGCAGCACCCGCCCGCTGCGGTTCAGGTAGCCGGGGTCGGCCACCTTGAGGTCGAAGGCGGCGATGGTGCCGCACAGGCGCGGCCGCTCCACGCGCGGATCGGCGGCGAGCGCTTCGAGATGCGGCCGGTGCCGCGCTTCGAAGCCCGCATACCGCTCCGGAGCTCCGGCCAGCAGGGCCAGGCTGGCGTTGGCCGCGGCGCAGCCCAGCGGGTTGGCCGTGAAGCTGTGGCCGTGGAAGAAGGTGTGGGTGGGGTCCCCGCTGATGAACCCCTGGTAAAGCTGCTCGCTGGCCAGGGTCACCCCCATCGGCAGGAAGCCTCCGGTGAGGCCTTTGGAGAGCGCCACCAGGTCGGGGCGGATCCCCGCCTTGCGGCAGGCGAACAGCGCGCCGGTGCGGCCGAAGCCGGTCATCACCTCGTCGGCGATCAGCAGGGCGCCCGCCTGGCGCACCCGCTGCTCCACCGCCTGGAGAAAGCCGGGACGCACCATCGCCATGCCGCTGGCCCCCTGCACGAGCGGCTCCAGGATCACCGCCGCCGTGGGACGCTCCAGAAGGCTTTCGAGCGCCTGCAACGCTGCCTCTTCCTTCTCTGCCACCAGCGGATCGTGCCACCAGGTGGAGGGCCAGGGGGCCCGCGCCACCGGGCAGAGCAGCGGGTCGAAGGGCGCCGAAAACAGGGACCGCTCCCCCATCGCCATCGCCCCGAAGGTGTCGCCGTGGTAGGCCCCGTCAAAGGCGATCCACTGCGGGCGGTCCTCGCCACGATTCAGCCACCACTGCCAGGCGATCTTCAGGGCCACCTCCACGGCCGTGGAGCCGTCATCGGAGAAGAACAGCCGCTCCAGCCCGCTGGCGGCGCTGAGGCTTGTGGCCAGCTGCTCGGCCTGGGGATGGCTGAAGTTGGCGAAGATCACCTGCTCCAGCTCCGCCACCTGGCTGGCTACCGCTGCCGCGATCGTGGGCTCGGCATGCCCGTGCAGGGTCACCCACCAGCTACTGATCGCGTCGATCAGCTGGCGGCCGTCATCGAGTTCCAGCAGGGCGCCCCGGCCGCGCACAGCCCGCAGCGGCGGCTCGCTCGTGGCCACCTGGGTGGTCGGATGCCAGAGATGGGGATGCCAGCTCATCGGGCAGGAACGGCGGCCTTCACCGGCAGCGGCGGGCTTCGCGCTCACCTTCGGCGGCCAGGGGGCCGCAGTTCACCCACCGCACCACCGAGATCTCGATGTCGGTGAAGATCACCAGCACGGCGGTGCAGGTCGCTGCCACCACAGTGCTGACCAGCGCGTGCTTTCGGGTCATGCGCCAAGGTTACGGGGCGCCGAGGGCGCTGCTGAGGGCGCTGCTGAGGCCGCTGGTCTCCCAGGCCTCGGCCAGCGCGGCGGCCCCCAGCAGCGGCAGCGGCGGCAGGCAGCCCAGCAGCGGCGCACCGCTCAGCTCGCCCAAGGTGCCGGGATTGTCGGCATGCGGGGGGCCGTTGAGCACGAGGCCCAGCAGGGGGATCTGGCGGCTCCGCAGCGCCTCCACCGACAGCAGGGTGTGGTTGAGGGTGCCCAGTCCGCTGCGGGCCACCAGCACCACCGGCAACCCCCAGCGCTGGATCTGATCGATCTGCATCAGGTCACGGCGCAGGGGCACCAGCAGCCCGCCGGCCGTTTCCACCACCAACGGTCCGTCCACGGCGGGAAGATCCAGCCGCTCCCGCTCGAGATGCTCCCCTTCCAGCTCGGCAGCCCAGTGGGGCGAGACCGGCGCGGCGAAGCGGTAGGCCTCCGGCAGTAATCGCTGCTCGATCTGCGCGGCGGTCAGCCCCAGCATCCGGCCCACCCGGTCACGGTCGCCGCCGCCCTCGAGCCCGCACTGCACCGGCTTCCAGTAGTGGGCGCCCAGCCCCAGGGTCAGCAGGGCGCTGACCACCGTCTTGCCCACGTCGGTGTCCGTGCCGCAGACGATCAGTTGCTGCTTCATGAACGTGCTGCCTCGTTCAGATGCTGCTGGTGCATGAGCTTGCTGCCTCCTGCCGGGGTTGCTTCATGACGCCACAGTGCCAGCGTGGCGCCACGGGCTGGGAACGGGCCGCTGACCGATCAGTACCAGCACCTCCCAGGTGAGGAGCTTGCGCGGCCGGCCGGCTGGGCTCAGGGCGGGCTCCGCCGGCCAGGCGGCCTCCAGCCGGCGCCACTGGCCGGGTGTGAGTGGCGCCGCAGGCGTGCTGCCGGCACCGAGCGCCTGGATCTGCCGCAGAAAGGTGAGCGCCGTCGGCGCGAAGCGGCTGAAGCGCAGGCGCCGCTGTGCCTTGAGCTTCAGGTGGCGCTGGGCGCCATGCACCAAGGCGCCGGCATCGGGCAGCGGCAGGGCGCTGCAGGGCCCCCGCGCCCCCGCCGCCGCCTGGAGCCACTGGGGGAAGCTGCCGGCCGTGGGCACCGCCAGCACCAGCCAGCCGCCCGGGGCCAGGCGGCGGCACCAGTGCTCCAGCTGATCCTGCGGGCACTCGAGCCACTGCAACGCAAAGCTCGACACCAGCAACGAGGCGTTCTCCAGCTGGGGCGGCAGGCCGGTGTTGAGGTCCCACAGCAGCGATTCCCCCCCGTCCCTTGCACCTTGGTGCAGCAGCTCGGCGCAGAGGTCGAGGCGCAGGGGCTGAAGTGACGGCCGCAGTTGCTGCACCGCCCTGCTCAGCAGGCCGCTACCGGCGCCGAGGTCGGCGCAGGGGCCGGCAACCAACGGCAGCTCGCGGCAGTGGCGGGCCAGCCGCCAGGCCACCGCCCGCTGCAGGCTGGCCCGTTGCTCATAGGTACCGGCGTGGCGGCCGAACGCCTTGCGCACCTGCTCCTGCAGGGTCATGGCGCCTCCAGCCAGCTGAGCACCGGCTCGATCAGGGGCGCGCGCAGCAGGCTGTGGCCCGCTCCGGCGATCTGCCAGACGGTGGCCGCGGGCAGACCCCGCCGCAGGGCGGCCCGGCTGGCGGCGGCGACAATCCGGTCATCCTCGGCTTCCACCAGCAGCACCCGGGCCGCGGGTGGAAACGCTGCCGGCAGCCTGTCGACCCGCCCCAGCAGGTCCAGATCGCTGCGCAGGCGCTCGATGCCCGCTGCCGTCAGTGGCTCGCTCCCCGGGCCCGGTGGCAGCAGGTCGGCGGGATCGGGTGCTGCCGCCTGGCGAAGGAAGTCCGCCAGCAGGTCCGCGGCCTGCCCGCCGGCCAGCCGCGCTTCCATGCCGGCCAGGGCAGCGCGCAGGGGGCGGCCTTCCCTCCCTGACGGCACGAAGGCCGCGAAGCTCGCCAGCAGCACCACCGCATCGGCGGAGGCCAGCACGGCTGGAGGCAGTAAGTGCAGCCCGAGTGAATGGACAAGCACACCGCGCCTGCCGGGGGGCGATCCGTTCTCCCAGGCGGGGATCCGGGGCAGCAGCGGCCCGTAGCCCCGTTCGCCGCAGTGCCAGCTCCAGCCGCGTGGCTCGGCAGCCGCCCGCCACGGCTCCCAGGCCCGGCTGTCGCCGGCCCAGCCATGCATCGCCAGCAGTTGCCCGCTCATCGGCCGACACCGGCCACCGGCGTGCCGAGGGCGGCCAGCAACCGCGCCAGCGTGCCGGTGGGCAGGCTGCGGCTCAGCACCAGCCGCAAGCGGGAGGTGCCCTCAGGCACCGTGGGCGGGCGGATCGCCACGCTGAGCAGACCGGCCCGCTCCAGCTGTGCCTGCAGCGCCAGGGCGGCCCCGTCATTGCCCACCAGCAACGGCAGCACCGGCCCGGTCCCTTCCGGGCGCTGCCAGCCTGCTGCGGCCAGGCCGCAGCGCCAGCGCTCCGCCCGGGTCAGCAGGGTCTGCCCCAGGCCGGGATCCTGCTGCAGCAGCTCCAGGGCCGCCAGGGCAGCCGCCGCTAGGCAGGGCGCTAAGGCCGTGGAGTAGCGGAAAGCGCCTGAGCTCTGCAGCAGCCAGTCGGCCAGGGGGGCATCAGCCGCCAGAAAGGCGCCGCCACTGCCGAAGGCCTTGCCGAAGGTGCCGCTCACCAGGCTCACCCCTGCCAGGCCATGGGCCAGGCCCCGTCCGCCCGGCCCCAACACGCCGAGCCCGTGCGCTTCATCCACCAATAGCCTCGACCTCTGCTGCCGGCAGATGCGGGCGATGGCCGCCAGATCCGGGCTGGTGCCCTCCATGCTGAACAGGCTCTCGGTGATCACCAGCGTCGGGCGCTGGGGCTCCGCTGTCCGTTGCTGGATCAGCCGCCGTTCAAGGTCTGCGCTGTCGTTGTGGCGGAACCGCAGCAAGCGGGCGCCGCTGGCCTGCACCCCCAGCAGCAGCGAGTGATGGATCAGCCGGTCCGCCAGCACCACCCCGTGCCGCCCTGTGAGGGCGAGCACAGCCGCCAGATTGGCCTGAAATCCGCTGGGGAACAGCAGCACCTGCCCACGCCCGAGCCAGTTGGCGAGGGTTTCGGCCAGCAGGGTGTGCACCGGCCGGGTGCCCGTCACCAGGGGAGAGGCGCCGGAGCCGGTGCCGTCTCTGGCGATGGCGTCGCAGGCTGCCTGCTGCAGAAGGGGGTGATGGCTGAAGCCCAGATAGTCGTTGCTGGCCAGGTCCAGCAGTGGCGCTGCCGCCTCACCGGCGCCCACCACGGCCTTCAGCCCGCCGCCGGCCGTGGTGGCAAAGCTGCGCAGCCGCCGGCGCCGGTCGGGGGGGACGCGGCTGAGGGATGGCCACAGGGAGCTGAGGGGATCGGCAGGATCGCCGGCCGGGAGCACGTTCACCACCCACTGGGGGCCACGGGGCCCACCAGTCTGCCCAGCCGCGCCGGGGCTCATAGAATCTCTGCATGCTCACTGCCGGTACCGACGCTCCGTCCGCTGCGACGACGGTTCCCCCCGCGGTGCCTGTTCCGGAGCCCCACCACGAGCCGAAGCCTGTGTCTCCGGTGGAGGAGCTGTTCCCGTTCCCGCTCGATCCCTTCCAGCTGGAAGCGATCGACGCTCTCAACCAGGGGCATTCGGTGGTGGTGAGTGCCCCCACTGGCTCCGGTAAAACCCTGGTGGGCGAATACGCCATCCATCGGGCGCTGGCCCACGGGCAGCGCGTTTTCTACACGACGCCGCTCAAGGCCCTCTCCAATCAGAAGCTGCGCGATTTCCGCCAGCAGTTCGGCGAGGAGCGCGTCGGCCTGATGACCGGCGATCTGAGTGTGAACCGGGAAGCGGCGATCGTGGTGATGACCACGGAGATCTTCCGCAACATGCTCTATGCGGAGGTGGATCGGGGCGACGATCCGCTCGCTGACGTGGAGGCGGTGGTGCTTGATGAGTGCCACTACATGAATGACAGCCAGCGCGGCACAGTCTGGGAGGAGTCGATTATCCACTGTCCACCGGCGGTCCAGCTGGTGGCCTTGTCGGCCACGGTGGCCAACGCGGGCCAGCTCACTGACTGGATCGAGCGGGTGCACGGTCCGACCACGCTTGTGATGAGCGACCACCGGCCCGTGCCGCTGGCCTTCAGCTTTTGCAGCGCCAAGGGCCTCCATCCGCTGCTCAACGACGAGGGCACCGGGCTCCACCCGAACTGCAAGGTGTGGCGTGCCCCCAAGGGCGATCGCCGCAAGGGCAAAACACCCCGGCCACCCCAGCCGGAGCCAGCGCCGCTGCCTTTCGTGGTGGCCCAGCTGGCCGAGCGCGAGATGCTTCCGGCCATCTACTTCATTTTCAGCCGCCGCGGCTGCGACAAGGCCGTGCGGGATCTTGGCCGCAGCAATCTGCTTAACGCGCAGGAGGCGGAGGTGGTGCGCCGCCGTCTCGACGCCTTTGTGGCCGTTACCCCGGAGGCCGTGCGAGAGGGGGGCCATGCCGAGGCCCTGCTGCGCGGCATCGCCGCCCATCACGCCGGCGTGCTGCCGGCCTGGAAGGAGCTGATCGAGGAATTGTTCCAGCAGGGTCTGGTGAAGGTGGTCTTCGCCACCGAAACCCTGGCGGCGGGCATCAACATGCCGGCGCGCACCACGGTGATTTCTGCGCTCTCCAAGCGCACCGAGCGGGGTCATCGACCTCTGATGGGCAGCGAATTCCTGCAGATGGCGGGCCGGGCCGGCCGCCGTGGCCTCGATGTGCAGGGCTATGTGGTCACGGTGCAGAGCCGTTTCGAGGGGGTGCGTGAGGCGGGGGCGCTGGCCACCAGCCCCGCGGATCCCTTGGTGAGCCAGTTCACGCCCAGCTACGGCATGGTGCTCAACCTGCTGCAGCGCTACGACTTGGCCAAAGCCCGGCAGCTGGTTGAGCGAAGCTTCGGCCGCTATCTCGCCAACATCGACCTGTTAGAAGACGAGGCCCGCATCGCTGAACTGCGCCAGCAGCTGGAGCAGCTCACGGGTCTCGGCGACGACGTCCCCTGGGAGGCCTTTGAGGCCTATGAGAAACAACGCGACCACCTGCGCGAGGAGCGCCGGCTGCTGCGCATCCTGCAGCAGCAGGCCGAGGAGACCCTTGCCCACGAGCTCACATTGGCGCTGCAGTTCGCCAGCGAAGGGACGCTTGTGAGCCTGAAGTGCCCGCAGCTCAGGGGCCGGGTCACCCCGGCGGTGATCGTGGAGAAACCCATGGGGCCCGGTCAGTTTCCGCTGCTGCTCTGCCTCACTGACGACAACATCTGGATCCTGGTGCCCTGCAATGCGGTCGTGAGCCTGCATGCGGAGCTCAGCTGCCTGCAGGTGACCACGATCGAGGCCCCGGAGCTGCGCCACGTTGGCGAGCTTCGTCATGGCGATCAGCACAGTGGCGGTCTGGCGCTGGCGGTGGGATCGATGGCCCGCCGCCACGACATGACCACACCCCAGTACGACTTGGCCGGTGAGGTGCGCGATCAGGCCCTGCGGGTGCAGCAGCTGGAAGCGGAGCTGGAGCGTCACCCTGCTCACGCCTGGGGTGACCGCCGCCAGCTCAAGAAGCAGCGGCGCCGCATGGAGGAGCTGGACGCGGAGATCGAGGAGCGGCAGCGGCTGCTCCATCACCGCTCCAACCGTCACTGGGACACCTTCCTGTCCTTGATCGAGATCCTGCGCTTCTTCGGCGCGCTGGCGGGGCCGGATGGTCTGGTGCCCACGGAGGTGGGCCGCACCGTTGCGGCCCTGCGCGGCGACAACGAGCTCTGGCTCGGGCTGTCACTGATGAGCGGCCATCTCGACGAACTCAGTCCGGCCGAGCTGGCCGCCGTGTTCGAAGCGATCAGCACCGAGGTGAACCGCCCCGATCTCTGGAGTGCCTACGACCCGCCACCGCTGGCGGAGGAAGCTCTGCGCGACCTTGGCGGCCTGCGGCGGGAATTGTTGCGTCAGCAGGAGAAGGCGGCTGTGGTGGTTCCGGCCTGGTGGGAGCCGGAGCTGATGGGCCTCGTGCATGCCTGGGCGTCCGGTACCAGCTGGGTCGATGTGATGGCCAACACCTCGCTGGACGAGGGAGATGTGGTGCGCATCCTGCGCCGCACGGTGGATCTGCTCGCCCAGGTGCCTTACGCCGAAGCCCTCAGTGAACTACTGAGAACAACGGCGCGAAAGGCATTGAATGCCATCAACCGCTTCCCGGTGTGTGAGCTTCAGGATCTACCCGGTGCCACTGCCTCTGCAGCCCCCAATCCAGCCATCACCATTCCAGCAGCACCCTCTCCCCCATCGCTTACAGATGAATGATCTAAAGGGGTGGAATAGTGGCCTGGGTGGGTAAGACTTCCATTCATCTCGATCAACGGCAATCATAAGCTTCTGTGGGATCAGCTTCGTGACCATCGCCTACACGTGCTTAGGGAGAACCTGCAAATTCCAGGCACTCGTTCGAAATCCCCCTTGTGATTGCAGATGAGAGCTGGGCTCAATCGGTGGCAATAGCTCCGGATCCGCTTCTTGGAAGTCTGCGCCTACGGTAACTCTGATCAGATTACTGCCAAGACGCGCACGCTTCCTGTGGTCGAGGGCTTGGCGAAGCCTCTGTCGCGAGATGTTTCTGGCGGAGATGGATCTGGTGGCGTATCAGAAAACGTCCAACAATCTGAGCGACCCACAGGACTCCTCTCTGCCAGTAGAGATGACACCTCTCCACACGGATGATCCCGCCGCACCGGCAAAGCGTGGTCAGGATTTCCCAGGAGCTGTGCATTCATGTGGTCACCCCCTACAAATGGAGGAAGTGACGTGGACCCCGAAAACCGGTCCAGGGTGAATGAGATCCTCAGCCGGCCAGACTGGGCCGGGGATTCGACCATGAAACGCACCAGGCACACAGCCGAGCAGATCATCCGCAAGCTCAAAACGGCGGAGCAACTGATCGCCCAGGGCAAGACCGTCGCGGAGGTCTGCCGCGTCATCGAGGTGACGCAGCCGACGTACCACCGCTGGAGACAGCAAGCAGTACGGGGGATGCAGGCCGAGGAAGCCAGACGGCTGACTCAGCTGGAGAAGGAGAACGCCCGGCTCTAGCCGAAGGCTTCTCCGAAGGAGTGGATGCTTCTGGCGGAGGCGTAGCTGGAGAAGGCGAGGCTCTAGCCCTTGGCTTCTGCGTAGGCGAAGCCTTCTCGAAGAGAAGCAGTAGGACCTTGCGGTGCGACGGGAAACTTCTGAGCCCGGAACGTCGGCGCTGGGCTGTTGAGGTCTTGCGCGCACGCTTCCGGGTTTCGGAGCGGCTGGCCTGCCGTGTGGTGGGCCAGCACCGCAGCACCCATCGCCATGGGGGCAAGGTGATCGAACTGGAGGAGGTCAAGCTGCGGCATCGCTTGCGGCAGATCGCGGCTGACCACATTCGCTGGGGCCGCCGCATGACCTACCGCCTCCTGCGGCGGGAGGGCTGGGCGGTGAACCAGAAGCGGGTGCAACGGTTCTGGTGGGAGGAAGGCCTACAGCGTGCCCATTCCCAGGACACGGAAGCGGGCACGGCCCGCCGACGGCTCGGTGAGGCGTTACCGGGCGGAACATCCCCACCAGGTATGGGCCATGGACTTCCAGTTCGACGCCACCGCCGATGGCCGTCGGCTCAAATTCCTGAACGTGATCGACGAGCACAGCCGCCTCTGCCTGGCCATCCGGGTACGCAGGCGCTGCAAGGCCAAGGACGTAGTGGCGGTGCTGAAGGAGCTCACCGGCCTCTACCAGGCACCAGCGTTCATCCGGTCAGACAACAGCCCGGAATTCATCTCCCAGGCCTTACGTGGCTGGTGCGAGACCAGCGGAACAACCACGGCCACCATCGAGCCAGGATCCCCGTGGGAGAACGGGTTTGCGGAGTCGTATGAGCTCTGCTCGACTTCGTCTACAGGCCACACTCGGCCCTCCAGGGGCGTACGCCCCTGGAGGCAGCTCAACAGGGAGCTGCCGCATGACCACAACCATCCACTCTCATAAGGCCTGGACCGATAAAGGGGGTCACGTTGGGGTCCATGTCCATGCCCAGGCAGATGGCAAAACTCTTGATCTTCCAGCTTTTGGAGAAAAAACCTCTCGTCACTGATCAGCTTTGGAGTGAACAGCAGTGGGCCTTCGATCGCGAATGAGTTCACATTGATGAGTGACCATCCTTGGGGTTTCCTTTGGTTGGCTGCAATGACATGCCGTCGTTGAGGTAGAGCAGATTTAGATCTGTGATTTCCAGTTCGCCACGTGAGGAGGGGTGCAGACTCTTGGCTCGTTCAACCACAGTGTTGTCAAATGAATAGAGCCCCGTCAGCGCGTAGCGTGACTTTGGTTTGGCCGGCTTCTCTTCAATGGAGCGCACTTTCCGTTGGCTTCAAACTCCACAACCCCATAGCGTTCAGGGTCGCTAACTGGATAGGCAAACACGGTGGCTTCAGGTTCTCCGACCCCTGCGCACAACAGTTGTGGCACTAGGTCGTGTCCGTGGAAGAGGTCGTCCCCGAGCACCAACGCGGCATGAGAGTTGCCCAGAAATTGCTCGCCGATAAAAAAGCCTGCGCTAACCCACCAGGGCTGGGTTGAATGGCGTATTCAATCGTGATTCCCCATTGTTTTTACTTGTCCAGCAGCCTTCGAAAAGCTTCCTGGTCGTTGGGGGTGGTGATGATAAGGATTTCAGTGATTCCTTCCAGTAGTAAGGTGCTGAGTGGGTAGTAGATCATGGGTTTGCCATAAACAGGCATCAGTTGGTTGCTGATGGCTGTGGTCAGCGGCGCCAAGCGAGCTCCACTTCCACCGGCAAGAATGATTCCTTTTCTGTTTGGATGAGGTGGAGCTTGTTGATGCGTTGATTGAGCTTTGCTTGTGTTCTACAGTGTCATTGTTGTATTAAAGCATGCTTTATGTGTGTTGCGTCGCTGGAAATCAACGCATGATTATTTCGTGGGAGTCGCCATGGGGGCTGCGGCGTGATCTTTATTGGCTGCACAAGCTGTGCTTGCTACAGAGTGTCAATGACCCCAGCAGCGTGCAGAGCGATAAGGATCAGAGTCAAGCTTGTGGTGTCAACTGCCAGCTGGTGATGACAGGATCTCTCGGGATTCCAGCTCGCGCATCACCAGATCTACGCACTGGTCCACATTTAATGTTCCGGTTTCCACGCGCAGTTCCGGGGCAGCCGGAGCCTCATAGGGGCTGGATATTCCCGTGAACTCTTTGATTTCACCGGCACGTGCTTTGGCATAAAGCCCCTTCGGGTCCCGATTTTCGCAGGCCTGCAGGTCGGCGGCACAGTGAATCTCTATGAAATCTCCCTCACCGACAAGCCCCCGGGCTTTGTCGCGATCGGCGCGGAAGGGGGAGACGAACGCCGTAAGCACAATCACGCCCGCGTCGAGGAACAGCTTTGCTACTTCTCCGATCCGCCGGATGTTCTCCTCCCGGTCGTGATCCGAGAACCCCAGGTCTTTGCAGAGGCCGTGGCGGATGTTGTCGCCGTCCAGCACGTAACTGCTGAGCCCGCGGGTGAACAGCTCCGCATTCACCGCATTGGCAAGGGTGCTCTTGCCGCTGCCCGAGAGCCCGGTGAACCAGAGGATGGCACTGTTGTGACCTTGCCTCTCCGCCTGGCTGCTGCGATCCACCGAGGCCTGATGCCAGACGATGTTGCTGGATTTGATCACGTTGCTGGCTTCACCGCTTGCATTCACAGGCATGGAAGGATCTGCAGGGTACAGGAGTGGAGAGCACCGCCAGTTCAGAGCGCTGCCGCCGGATCAATGCGGGCCATGGCTGCTGCCGCGGCATCGCAGAGAACCTGGTGGGCGGGTCCGTGGCTGGCAATCAGGCAACCGGCCTGGCGGAAGTCCCCAGTGTTGTACAGCAAAGGCCGCCCATCGGCGTGAGTGAAGGCGCCACCTGCTGCCAGCAGCACCGCTTCGGGAGCAGCCATGTCCCAGTCCTTCGGAGCTGTCTTTCCGGACAGGGAGATGTAGAGGTCGGTTTCGCCGCGCAGGATCGACGCCACCTTCCCCCCCACACTCCCGCGCGCGATGCCGCTGGCGATCGGCAGTGAGGTCATCAGCTGTTCCAGCCGGTCGTCGCGGTGGCTGCGGCTGGTGACCGGAATCAGGCTCGACAGTGCTGTGCGCCCGCTCAGGGAAGGGGCATGACGTTCCCCGTCCGGCGCTTCCTTCCAGGCGACGGGTGGCTCGATCCCGTCGGGGTCGAGCCACCCGAACCAGAGCTCATCGAGCTCTGGCAGCAGAACCACCCCGAGGGCAGGCCGCTGCTGGTGCACCAGGGCCAGATGCACGGCGTATTCGCCGGTGCCCTGAAGGAAGTCCTTGGTGCCATCGAGGGGGTCGAGGATCCAGAGCCAGTCGTTGGCGATGGCCTGATCGGCGGGCCACTGACCCGTGGTCTCCTCGCTGAGGATGGCCCAGGAGGCTGCTGGGAAGTCGCTCTGCAGCCCCTTGATCAGATGCTCGTTGACGGCAAGATCGGCTGCCGTGACTGGCCCTTTGGGATCCTCATCCACCGAGAGGATCGGCGGATAGCCGAACGGAGGGGTGTCGCCGCGGGCATAAGCCCGCAGGATGGCCGCCGCCTCCCAGCACAGCCGCCGAACGGTAGCGAGAACCGTGGCGACTTTTTGGCCGGCGAGCGTGCTGTCTGCGAAGTAGAGCTCTTTCATGGTTTCTGGGGCTTGGCCAGCGGCAGCAGGCATTTGTCGGAGTCGCAGCCGGCTGGACCCGCCTCCACCAGTTCGCCGTTGTCGTAGCGCTGCAGGGAGGCGAAGAAATCGAACTCGCGGCGCCGCGCCGCCACCTCCTCCTGTAGGCGCTGGTAAGTGGTCTGGTCGATCGGCTCGAACGGCAGGCGGGGGAAGGTGGCGTTGGCATCGAAGCGGGCCAGAAGCGCCGCCGAGATGTATCCCTTGCCTTGATCGATCGCTGCGTGAATGGCTTCAGCGAGAGATTCGATTTCGTTTTCGCGGAACTCGACCGTGGCTGAGGTGTTGTGGGCGGTGTAGTGCTGTTGGACCTGCATGTAGAAGTCAAACTGGGCCAGCGCCGAGAAGCTGTTGATCTCCACGGCGTCGGCGCCGGGCAGGTTGGCCCAGCTCACTTCGGTGGGGATTTCCACCAGCCACTCGGTGCAGCGGGGATCAAACGGATCATCCAGCAGGCGGCCGTGTTCATCCTTGTCGCTTTGGCTCGGCACGATCGTGTAGCCGTAATCCATGCAGGCGAGTGCCACCGGATCGTTCTTGCGGAAGGTGATGCGGCGGATGAAGCGCTGGGCCTTGGGCGGATGCCAGCCGGGGCTGGCGCCGGTGAGCAGGCTCTTGGTGCCGGCGGGCTGCACCGTGGTGCAGCGGTTCGGGCGGCGCAGACCATGGCGGTCGCAGTAGTCCCACACGGCCTCGTTCACCGCCGTCTTCCAGCGCGATAGGTAGGCGGCTTCCTGTTGCTTGAACGCCAGCCCGGCCTCGCTGTCCGGACGGCCCTCCTCCCACCAATTGAGCCAGGGGGTGCCGAAAGCATGCACGAAGAAATCGAACAGGCCCGTGAAGCTCACACCCACGATCGGATCCCAGGCACGGCTCTGGCGGTAACGCTCCACCTCAAAGCGGTGGTTCAGCAGGCAGGCCACCGCCAGACCGGCGGCGCGGAAGGCATCCGCCTGGCCCTCGTGGTCGGCGGGGTCGATCTGGTTGAGGTGAATCTCCGCCAGGTTGCAGTGGAAATCGGCGCCGAGGATCTCGCCGCAGGGGTTGAGGCCGTAGCGGCTGAGGCGGTGCTCAAGTTCGGCGTCCGTGATCTGCGGATGGTTCAGCTGCAGCCAGCGGCCCGCTTCCTCACGGCCCTGATCGCAGTAGATGGTGATGAACTCGCTGCGCAGTTCAGGGGTGGAAAGCAGGTCGGCATTCGAGCGGGCGATCGCCTCGGGGGCGAACTGGATGGCGCCTTCGCCGCTCTGAAACTGCTTGAGCACCGCCTCCCGCACCACCTCGCGGCTGGGGCGGGTATGGAACACGCGTGTGTGGTTGGCCATGCGCAGCGCATCGCGCTCGGGGTCGATGCGCCAGTTGCCGTCCGCGTCCTGCTGCCAGAGGTTCTCCTTGGCGCCGGCCGCGGAGGCGTCGTCTGCGCAGAATTGCCGCATGCCCGCACTGCGGCGGATGTTGCCGGCCACGATCGTGACGGCCGCCTCATCGATCAGCAGGCAGCATTCCACTGAGCTGAGCTGGCGGCCATGGGCCTTGTTGAGGATCTCGGCGACGCGCCCGTAGAGGTCTTTGAGCTTCACCGGGTTGGCCATGCCGCCGAACCCCTTGAGCGTTTCGCCCACAGGACGCACATCGGAGAGGTCAACGCTGACCGTCACCTCACCGTCGAAGCGGGAATCGCTGCTGAGCTCCAGCAGGAGCTGGTAGCTGTCCACCCAGCCGCGCCGGGTGTCGCCCACCTTGATCGCCACGTCGTGGCCCGTAATCGTGTGGGTGGTGTGCTCCTGGCGCTGGCCGGCGGGAGTGGCGCCGATGTCGGTGACGGAGGTGATCCGCAGGCGGTTGCGCACCGCAGGCAAGCGATCGATCAGCCGAGGCTCGATGATGGCGCCCGTGCCGCAGCCCATCATCGCCAGGTCCATCATCAGACCGAAGGCTTCCCAGTCGATCAGGTTGGTGGAGGTGCAGTTGTAGGCGCCGGAGAAGTTCTGGGGCTGCTCGATCCAGTCGGTGCCACCGATCCACAGCCAACGCCCTGAGGGCAGCGCCTGCTGCCGTTTATGCATCCGGCGCAACAGGGCCACTTCCTCGGCGTTGAGGTTGCCGAGCCTGCGCAGCCCTTCGAGGTTGCGCTCGCTCACCTCCTGCCAGCTTTCGCGCCCGTTCGGAGTCTTGCGGCTGTAGGTGCGGTAGAAGACCGGGTTCGCCGCCGGCGCCGTGACGGGGAAATCCGCAGCGGCGGCTTCTGGCAGGCCAGCCAGCCGGGTGAGCTCGGCTGCGGTGGCAGGCGTGGCGGAGAGGGTCACGGAAACAGGGGCAGCGTGGCGCGTGGAGAAACCTTAACCCCACCTGTGGGGTGCGCAAGGTTCATCCTGCACCAGCGGCAGTGTCTGTACGGCTCGCCAGGGGCTGACCGCCCCACCAGCGCCGGCTGCCGCCCCGCCGGGGCTGCGCCAGGCTGGCGGCGCTGCGGTGGTGGCCATGGAGCGGATCTGCGAGCCCGAGCTGATGGACGACGCCGAGCAGGCGCGCGCCTATGCCGACGCCGACTTCGCTGCCGGTGACCGCGCCCTGCTCAAGCGCACCGAGGACCTGTTCGGGCCACAGCTGGGGCCGCGGATCATCGATCTGGGTTGCGGACCCGGCAACATCAGCTTCCTGCTGGCGGAGCGTTATCCCACGGCCCGGGTGCTGGGCCTCGATGGCGCCCCCGCCATGCTGGCGATCGCCGCCGCGCGCCTGCAGGCCACCCCGGATCGCTTGCCAGGGCTGAGCTTTCAGTACCTGTTGCTGACGCCGGGGGGTGCCCTGCCGCAGGAGGGCCGCTGGACGGCGGTGGTCAGCAACAGCCTTCTGCACCATCTGCACGATCCGCTGGTGCTGTGGCAGGCGGTGCGCCGGCTGGCGGCCCCCGGAGCGGCCATCTGCATCAAGGATCTGCGCCGTCCGTCGGATCCAGCGGCCCTGGAAGAGTTGGTGCAGCGCCATGCCGCAGGTGCTCCGCCCGTGCTGCGGCGTGATTACGCCCAGTCGCTGCGGGCGGCCTTTCGCCGCGTGGAGGTGGAGGCGCAGCTCCAGCAGGCGGGGATCGAGGGGTTGGCGGTGCGGGAGCTCGACGACCGCTACCTGGAGGTCTGGGGACGATTGGCCTGAACGGCGGGGAGCCACCGGCTGCCGCTAAACCAAAGGGGCTCCGTCGTTGCTGCACTTCTCTCCGTGCTGCCCCACGCCCGCCGTTGGCGCCGGCCCTGGGGGCCTGCCCTGGCGCTGGCCCCAGCCACCGGCGCCGCCACCGCGGCTGTTCTTGCCATCGCGGCAGCAGCCATGGGCCTTGTGCCACTGGCGAGCGCGCCGGTGGTGGCACAGGCTCTGCGCCCCCCCGCCTGGTTGCAGGCGCCTCCGGCCAGCATCGGTCCGATCCAGCCCACCTGGGAAGCGCTGCTGTTCGTCCGGCTCGATGCCGGTGATCAGGCCTGGTTGCCCCGCCCGCAACGGTTGCCCGATGGCCGACTCCGCTACGTGTACCGGCAGCGCCGTGGTGAAAGAGATCTCACCATGGCCCAGATCCACGACCTGCTGCGCAATCCGCCCCGCTATACCGCCGAGCGGACCGCCATCACTTCCCTGCTCGCCCAGCTGTGGGGCCTGGGGGTGCGGGTGGAGCTGACCACCCCGCGGGTGGCGGCGGCGGCCGGCGAATGGGTGCCCCGTGAGGCGGTGATCCGGATCCGGCCGGATGTGCCCGACCGCGGCACCCTTGATTTCGCCGCTGTGCTCAACCACGAGGCCATCCATGTGGCCCAGAGCTGCCGAGCCGGCGGCCTCAGGCGGCCGCCCACCCCCCTGGGCCTGCCGGTACGCCTGTCGCCGGAAGCGCGGGAACTGCTCGCACAGCCTCTCTACGCCCGCATCCCCCCCCTGGTGCGCCAGCTGGAGCTGGAGGCCTTCAGTCATCAGCGGGATCTGGCCCTCGGCGCCCACCTGCTGCGCAGCCTCTGCCGGCCGGACAGCCGCCTCGGCCTGGCAGGCTGAGACCATGACCAGCGCCTCCCCCCCACCCGTTTCCCCCAGCGACGACCTGGCCGGGGTTGCCCTGGCTGAAGCGGTGGCGAAGCGGCGCAACTTCGCGATCATTTCCCACCCGGACGCGGGCAAGACCACCCTCACCGAGAAGCTGCTGCTCTACGGGGGGGCGATTCAGCAGGCCGGTGCGGTGAAGGCCAAGGGAGAGCAGCGCAAGGTCACCTCCGACTGGATGGAGATCGAGAAACAACGCGGCATCTCGATCACCTCCACCGTGCTGCAGTTCGACTACGCCGGCAGCACGGTGAACCTGCTCGACACGCCAGGCCACCAGGATTTCTCGGAAGACACCTACCGCACCCTCGCCGCTGCCGACAACGCAGTGATGCTGGAAGACGCCGCCAAGGGCCTCGAACCACAGACCCGCAAGTTGTTCGAGGTCTGCCGGCTGCGCAAGGTGCCGATCTTCACCTTCATCAACAAGATGGACCGGCCGGGCCGCGAGCCGCTCGAGCTGATCGATGAGATTGAAAGTGAGCTGGGCCTCACCTGCTGGCCGGTGAACTGGCCGATCGGCAGCGGTGATCGTTTCCGTGGCGTGATCGATCGCCGCAGCAAGGACGTGATCCTGTTCGAGCGGGCGGAGCGGGGCCGCCAGTCGGCGGAGAAGCGCCTGGCGGCCGGCAGCCCCGAGCTGGCTCGGCTGGTGGAACCGGAACTGCTGGCGGCGGCGCTGGAGGAACTGGAGCTGCTCGATGGTGCCGGCGCCGAGCTCGATCTGGAGCTGGTGCATGCCGGTGAACTGAGCCCGGTGTTCTTCGGTTCGGCGATGACCAACTTCGGCGTGCGTCCCTTCCTGGATGCGTTCCTGGAACTGGCTCAGCGGCCGGTGGCGCGGCTAAGCAGCGACGGCCCGGTGGATCCGCTACGGCCGGAGTTCAGCGGCTTCGTGTTCAAGCTGCAGGCCAACATGGATCCACGCCACCGCGACCGCATTGCCTTCGTGCGGGTCTGCAGCGGACACTTCGAGAAGGACATGAGCGTGCGGCATGCCCGCAGCGGCCGCACCATTCGCCTCTCTCGCCCCCAGAAGCTGTTCGGGCAGGACCGTGAGGTGGTGGAGGACGCCTATCCCGGTGATGTGATCGGCCTGAACAATCCCGGCATGTTCGCCATCGGCGACACCCTCTATGCCGGCAGCAAGGTGGAATACGAAGGTATCCCCTGCTTCAGCCCTGAACTGTTCGCCTGGCTGCGCAACCCCAACCCATCGGCGTTCAAGAGCTTCCGCAAGGGGGTGAACGAGCTGCGGGAGGAGGGAGCCGTGCAGATCCTGTATGACACTGATGCCAGCAAGCGCGACCCGATCCTGGCGGCCGTGGGCCAGCTGCAGATGGAGGTGGTGCAATACCGGCTTCAGAACGAATACGGAGTCGAAACGCGCCTCGAGCCCCTCGGCTTCAGCGTGGCCCGCTGGGTGGTGGGCGGCTGGGCGGCGCTGGAGGCGGTGGGGCGCATCTTCAATTGCAAGACCGTGCGCGACGCCTGGGACCGGCCGGTGCTGCTGTTCAAGAACGAGTGGAATCTCAACCAGCTGCGGGAAGACCACCCCGCCTTCGAGCTCAGCGCCGTGGCGCCGGTGGTGAGCGGCGTGGAGCCGATCGCCCTCTGAGCATTTGCTGATGCGGGTGCCCACGGCGCTGCTCCCGGCCCGCCAGAATCTTTGCAACGAAAGATCACAGCCATGGCCGAGCCCTTCTGGCTGGTTCGCCCCCGCCACGACGGAGGCTCCGATTACGTGCGCTTCCTCCCCAGCCAGGAAGCCGTCGAGGTGCGCGAAGGCAGCCACCTCCCGCCCCAGATGCCTTTACTGAAGCGGCGCCAGTGGTTGCCGCTCAAAGAGGCAGAAGCCTGCCGCCGGCATCTTCAGCAGGAAGGCGGTTTCCACTCCAGCGAACCTTTGTTCTGAACCACTGGTTCGGTGGCAGCGGAGGCCTCCGGATGGGGCGCGCCTCGATACGCTCGTACCACGATCCTGCTCACCGCACCGGAGGCCATGACCAACGGTTCTGCCCTGCCCCCCGGCGCGACCGGCGGCCCCAGCGATGGTTCCAGCCCCTACGAACGGCTCGGCATCGCTTCTGATGCCAGCTTCGACGAAGTTCAGGGAGCGCGTCAGCATTGCCTTGATGCGGTAGGAGACGACCCCCAGGCCCGCGCCCGTGTGGAAGCCGCCTACGACGCCGTACTGATGGAACGGCTGCGGGAGCGGCAACAGGGGCGGGTCAGCAGCGCCGCCCTCAGTGCCTCGAAGCGGGAAGAGGTGAAGCCGGCCGTGATCGCCCGGGCCCCCTCCAGGCCTGCCCTGCCGGCCATGCCTTCCTTGCCCCAGCTCTCTGGCGGCAAACTCACGCGGCCGAAGTTCTCGATGCCCCGCCTGGCCCTGGCCGAGGGCCGTGAGCGCTGGGTGCCCCTGGCCGGGCAGGGGGCGATCCTGCTGCTGCTCCTGGTGTCCCCCCCGTCCTCCGACACCGTGCTGCTCGCCCTCTCCACCCTGCTCACGGTGGTGAACCTGCAGCGGCGCAACGGCCGGTTTCTGGCGGCGGTGGGCTGGAGCTTCGCTCTGCTGGGCCTCGGCCTGCTGATGGGCGGCGTGCTCGCCCAGCTCGTTGATCCGGCCCTGCCGCTCGGGCTGCCGCTGGCGGGCGAACAGCTTCAGAGCCTGCCGGCACTGATCCTGCTGTTGCTGGGTGCCCTGCTGCTGGCCTGACGGCTGCCGAAGGTTTGTGTCGCCCCCCTGGTTGAGTCTGGTGGGGTCACGCCAGTGATGCCCCTAGGGCACGGCACGCTCACAGCCCGTGCAGGCTTCCATGCCTGCCGGGTGCAGACTTTGCCTCCGCACGCCCAGTTGAGGGCTGTGAGGCTGCAGTCCGCTTCCGGCTCAGGCGCCTGTGGCCTTCAGACAGCCGCCAGCTCCTCGATCAGTTCCCGCAGCTCGGGCGCCTCCACGCCGTACACCTCGTTGCAGAAATGGCAGGTGAGCTCGGCGCGGCCGTCTTCGCGCAGGATCGTGTCGAGCTCGTCACGCCCCAGCAGCCGCAAGGCATTGACGCTGCGCCTGCGGGTGCAGGGGCAGTGGAAGGTGACGTTCTGGCTGGCCTCCGCATCCTCCAGGAGCTGGGGATCGAGGTCCGGGAAGATGTCTTCCAGCAGGCGTTGCAGATCGCCGCTGCAGTCGGCGAGCCGCTGGCTGAACCCCTGAATCTCGCGGCAGCGCTCCTCCAGCAGGGCCACCAGCGCCGGTTCCCGGGCCGCCTTGGGCAGCACCTGCACCAGCACCCCACCGGCGCAACGCACACCGCTGCTGTCGATCTGCTCACCGACGAACACCGCCGACGGGGTCTGCTCGGAATGGAGGAGGTAAGAGGCCACGTCATCACCGATGCCGCCGCTCACCAGCTCCACCGTGCTGCTGAACGGCTCGCCCTTGCCCTGGTCGCGCACCACGTGCAGATAGCCGGTGCCCGTGGCCTTGCGGAAGTCGAAGCGGTGCAGGCCCTCGGGCGTTTCCACCAGATCGAGCTCCAGGCCCGGCGCCCCCACGTAGCCGCGCACGGTACCGTCCCGGCCCGCATCCACCATCAGGCCGCGCAGCGGTCCGTCCGACTGGATGCGCAGGTTCACCCGTCCGTGGGCCACCTTCATCGAACTGGCCAGCAGCAGGCCGGCGGTCATCGCCCGGCCCAGCACGGCGGTGGTGAGGTACGAGAGGCCGTGGCGACGACGGGCGTAGCGTGTGGTGACGGTCGTGAGGGCCGCCACCATGCGGATGCCGCCACCGGCGGCCGTGGCCCGTACCAATCGATCGGGCATCGCCCCGCCCCAACTCAGGGCATCGTACGGAGCCTCGGCAGGGGCTGAAGCGCCCCACCCTGCAGCCGCCAGCCTTCCTTCACCCAGCCCTTGAACAGCTCCGGTTCGTGGGTCACCACCAGCAGCACCCGGTCCCGCGCCAGCAGTTGCAGCAGTTGCAGCACCTCTTCCCGCACCGACCAGTCGAGGCCGGCGGTGGGTTCATCCAGCAGCAGCACACGCGGATCGCGCAGCAACTGCACCGCCAGCGCCAGTCGCCGCTGCTGGCCGCCGCTGAGCCGCTCCGGCGGCTGCTGCAGCGACAGCCCCTGCAGCCCCACCCGGGTGAGCACCTGTTCGACCCGTTCCGACGGCAGCCGCCGCTGACCCAGCTTCAGCTCCTGGCCCACCGTGAGGCCGAGGAAATGGCGCTCGGGAAACTGAAACACCAGGCCGCAGAGCCCGCGCCGCTGCCTGGCGTTCAACGCCTGCCCTTCCCACAGGATCGCGCCGCCATCGGGGTCCGCCAGACCGCAGATCAGCTCCAGCAGGGTGGTCTTGCCCGAGCCGCTCTGCCCGGCCACCAGGGCGGGCCGGCCCGGCTCCAGGCGCAGCTCCACCCCGTCGAGCAGGGCGGCTGGGGTGGTGGCCGGGTGGTAGTGCAGGGATCGAAGCTCGAGCATGGCGGGTTTCGCTTCCCCCAGCTTGCTGGATGCGTGTTTGATGGGGGCAAGCACGCTGCCTTCTCCCATGGACGTCCGCTTTCGGGATGTGGATCCCTTCAACTGCTGGATCTGGGTGCGTTTTGCTGCTCCGCCCGGGCAGGGGGAGCGCGGCTACATCGATACGACCTTTGAGAGCTGGTTCTTTCTCGGCAAGCTGGGCGGCTTCAATGCCGAGAACCTTCAGGTGCATGAGGAGGGCGTGGATCTCAGCTGGATGACCTACGACGGCGACGACGCTGAACGGGCCCTGCCGGCGTTGATGCACAACATGGGCGAACTGGAATACCAGGAGGACTGGGCCCGCTGCTGGGTGGATCTCGGCACCAGCGATGGCGTTGCCCTTGATGTGCTGATCAACGCCCTGCGGCAGCTCGACAACGACGTGGTGGAGATTGAGGAACTGGTGATCGGCGGTCTCAACGACGATTGGCCGGTGGAAGACCAGCCCGATGCGATGTTCGCCCCCGGGGTCAATTGAGCGCGGTGTGACCCGGGAGCTGCGTCGTCTGTTGATCGAGCCCGGGCGCCTCGCCCGGGCGGCGGCTCAGCCGCCAGATTCCTCGGCTGCGGAAGTCGCTGCCAGCGGGCAAGCTGCAGCGCCCGGCTGCGAGGGTGCTCTGCCTATCCTCCGCTTGGAAGACGGCGAAAGCCGCTACCTGACGCGGGTGCTCCGCTTTGGCCCCGGCGATCGCTTTGCGGTGGTCGACGGTGCCGGCCAGCTGTGGAGCGCGCTGCTGACCGACCGCAGCAGCGCCCGGCTGGAGCAGCCCCTGGAGGCACCGCTTGCGGTCGAGCCCTTGCCCTCCCCCCTGCTGGAGCTGGCGGTGGCAGTGCCGCGCCGCGATTTCGACACCGTGCTGCGCATGAGCTGCGAACTGGGGGTCGACCGCCTTCAGCCGCTGCTGGCCGAGCGCGGCGTGCGGGGGGCGGAAACCGGTGGGCCGGGCCGGTGGGAACGCTGGCAGGCGATCGTGCGGGAGGCCTGTGAGCAGTGCGAGCGTCTGTGGCTGCCGCAGCTGCTGGAGCCCATGGCCGCCGCCGCCTGGTTCCGGAATCCGGCTTCGCCGTCCAGCGCTGCAGCGCGCTCAGAGCCCGGCCAGCGTTGCTGGCTGGCCACCACCCGGGCGGCCGACCTGCCGCTGCTGAGTGAGCTGCTGGGGTCGGGAGCCCTGCCTGCTGGCACAGAGCTGCGCGGCGTGGCAGAGCTGGGCGGTGGAGCAGTACAGCGGACCGGGTTAGAGCTGGGTGGCGCTCAAGCCCAGGGTGCGCATTGTGTTGGCATCGCCCGCCTGGCGATCGGGCCTGAGGGGGGATGGACGCCGGCGGAGGAGCAGGTGGCGGTGGACGCGGGCTGGCAAGTGGTGAGCCTGGGCCCGACGATCCTGCGCACCTCAACGGCGGCTGTGGCAGGTCTGAGCCTGCTGAGCGCCTGGCGAGCGGGATCCAGGCGAGCAAGATCGAGCGGCGGCTGAATCCCTGGGGCGCAGATTGCCACGCTCAGCTCTTCATCAGGCTGGCGGCCATCGCCTTGAACGGGCCGATGTTGGCCCCGGCCAGCCGGCGGCGGCGGGAGAGGGCGCCGGCGGGGGTGAGGCAATCGGGCGAGAAGGTGACCAGCGAAGGAGGCGGCAGGTTGTCCTGTTCACGCCGCAGCTCGGCAGCCATCGCTTCTGCGGTGGTGAGCACGCTGCCCGCTGCAGCGACGCCGGCCTCTGCTGCTGGCCCTGCGGTGGCTGCAGCGGGATCCGCGCTGGTGGATGGAGCCACAGGAGCCGCCGGAGCCACCGTCACAGGGGCCACTGTCACCGGCTCAGCGGTGGCGTTCTTGTCGAAGTCGATGAAGAACGAGCCCTTGCGCTTGAACAGCATGGTGATCCGAAGACGGAACGTTGGCTGTGATTATCCGCCGGCACCTGCAGGGGACCGACGCCGCTTAGGGGAGTGCAACAGAGAGCGGCAGGCCACGCCGCTGCTGAAGAGACTGGGGCCTGTGCGGTCTGCCCCCTTGAGCGTTCTGCTGCTGTCTGCCGTGCCTGTGCCGGTGTCCCCCTTCACGGGCCTGGAGGCTTTGCTGGGGGCGCCACCGCTGCTGCCGGCCCAGACCCTCCAGCACTGGCTGCTGGCGCTGGCGCTGCATGGCCTGTTGATCAGCGCTGCACAGCGGTTCCCCCTGCTCACCCGCTCCGGCTGGGTACACGCGGGTGTGCTCGGCACACTGCTGTGGGGCGCGCTCGGCTGGCGCGGCTGGCTTGCGGTGGTGGGCTATCTGGTGCTGGGCTCCCTGGTGACCCGGCTGGGCTTTCGCCAGAAGCAGCAGCAGGGGCTGGCCGAAGCGCGGGGTGGACGCCGGGGGCCGGAGAACGTGTGGGGCTCCGCAGCCACCGGGGCCGTGCTGGCTCTGCTCACCACCGTGCCCGGAGCGCCGGTGCCGCTGCTGCTGCTTGGTTTCGGGGCCAGTTTCGTCGCCAAACTTGCCGACACCTGCGGCAGTGAGATCGGCAAGCGCTGGGGGCGTCACACCGTGTTGATCACCTCCCTGCGGCCGGTACCCGCCGGTACGGAAGGGGCGGTCAGTCTGGAGGGGACGGGTGCCAGCCTGGTGGGCAGCGCGGTGATGGTGCTGGTGCTGAAGTTGCTGGGGTTGCTGGGATCGCCCCCCGCGCTGCTGTTGGTGTTGCTGGTGGGGGTGTTGGCCACCCTGCTGGAGAGCTGGATCGGCGCCACCCTGCAGGCGCGGCTCGCCTGGCTGACCAACGAGCTCGTGAACGGAATCCAGACGCTGCTGGCGGCGTTGATCGCCATGGGGCTGGCCTGGGGCGCCGTGGCGCTGGGCCTGGCCGCCTGATTCAGGGGCGCTTGACTCAGGCCTGGGCGAACAGATCCCCCCATTCTCTGCTCAGTTCCTGGCGCAGCCGCGCCGCCAGCCGTTCGAAGCGGCGTTGGGCCACCCGCGCCCGGATCCCCAGCTCCTCGCCCAGCTGGCGCCAGGAGGCCCCATCCAGCACCCGCCCTTCCAGCAATCGCCGCTCGCTGACCTCCAGGTCTTGCAGCCGCTGCCTGAGCCAATGCTGCGGTTCCGGCTCGGAGCAGGAGGATTCGCT
Organism: Synechococcus sp. CS-1333; assembly: GCF_025128015.1. Taxonomy (NCBI): domain Bacteria; kingdom Bacillati; phylum Cyanobacteriota; class Cyanophyceae; order Synechococcales; family Synechococcaceae; genus Synechococcus; species Synechococcus sp. CS-1333. The sequence goes on along the minus strand of NZ_JAHLYO010000008.1, from coordinate 115,777 downwards.
CAGACGATCGGCGCGGCAGGGATGGGGGGCTTCCCGGGCGCTGAGCTTCTCCACCAGAGGGGTACTGGAGGCTTCAGCCGTGCCAACCGGCGCATCGAGGCTGGAGCACTGCAGGGCCCAGTGCAGGCTGCAGGCCTCCTGCCACTGGGCGACAGGGCAGCCCAGGGCGGCCGCCAGCTCCGCGTCGCGGAGCGCGGGCTTCTGCTGGTGAAGGCGTTGTTGCTGGAGGGTCTGCCCGCGCTGATGCAGGTCGCGCAGCAGGCGTGAGGCTTTCAGCGGCTGTTCGTTGTCGCGCAGGTGGTGCTGCATGGCCCCGCGGATGAAGGGCACGGCGAAGCTGCTGAGGGATGTGCCCTGGGCCGGATCGAAGGCTTCCACCGCGCGGATCAGACCGATCGAGCCCTGTTGCACCAGATCGTCGAACGGCACGGCGGTGTGGGGCCGGAGGCGGTTGGCCACCTGCCGGACCAGGGGCAGGTTGAATTCCACGATCTTGTTGCGATCGCGTGGATGGCCGCTGCGCTGGTATTGCGCCAGCAGCTCGGGATTGCGGCGTTGAAAGATGGTGAGCGTCATGGTGGGGAACCGGAGGTGCCAATGGGAAGTCCTTGGAATCACCTTCTCGCCGGGTGGCCCTTCCCCACCATCCCCACTCCCGGTGATTTCGCCTCCCCCGTAGGGGTGAGATCAAGGAGGTTGCCGCTTGCTCTGGCGGGCAGTCAGGCGGGTGATGAGCAGCTCGCTCAGGCAGGGGTGCGGCTCTGTTGCGGCTCCAGTGAGGCCCAGCGCAACAGGGCCGGCCAGTGTTTCAGACGCTCATAGAGACGCCGGTGTCCGGCGCTGTTGAGGTGCAGCCCGTCGCTGTCGAGCAGCCGCAGCCAGTGCGGATCCTCCAGCAGGCCATCGAGCAGCGGTAGGAACGGCACATCCGCTTCGAGGCAGGCTTCCTCCAGCAGGCCCTCGTAGTGGCGCACGGTGGCCAGGTCGTACCAGAGACAGCCGGCGAAGGGCATCACCGCCTCATCCACTGGGGTGAGGCCGATCACCATCACCGGCGCCAGCTGCCCGGCCTGGTGCAGCAGTTGCTGCAGGCCGAACAGGAACGCCTCCGGGGCCAGTTGGTGGCGCCCATCTGGGCGCCCCACGCGGGCCGTGTCGTTCAGCCCGATGCCCAGCAGGATCCCCTGGGGCCCCTGGCGCCGCAGCTCACCGCGGCAGCGCACTTCCGCCTCCAACCGTGCCGCCAGCCGCTCCAGGCCGTCGCCGCGCACGCCGAGGTTGTAGAGCACGGGCCCGCCCGGGATCTCCATCCAGTGGCGCCGCAGCTGCTCGCACCAGCCGCCCCCATCGGGGTCTCCCCAGCCGTACACCCCGCTGTCGCCCAGCACGATCAGCTTGCGGGGCGGGGGTGAGGCCGCAGTGCCGGGTGCCGGGAGAGTCAGAGACGGTTCAGGAAACGGCTGAGGCGCTGCAGGCCGTCGTCGATGGTGGCTGGAGACGCTGCACACGAGAGCCGGATGCAGCGGTCGTCGCCGAAGGCCACCCCGGGAACCACCGCCAGCCCCTGGTCCTCTAGCAGCCGGTTGGAGAAGGTCATGGAATCAAGCCCATGGCCGCTGATGTCCGGGAAGGCGTAGAAGGCCCCTTCAGGCTGCTGCAGAGTGAGGCCGGGCAGAGCCATCAGGCCGGCACTCAGCAGCGCCCGGCGCTGGTTGAACTCCTGGGCCATGGCATGAACGCAGTCACGCGGGGCGGTGATCGCCGCCAGCGCGCCGTACTGGGCGAAGGTGCAGACGTTGCTCGTGCTCTGGCTCTGCAGGGCACTGGCGGCGGCGATCACATCCTTGCGGCCGGCGAGGTAACCCACCCGCCAGCCGGTCATCGCCCAGCCCTTGGCAAAGCCGTTGACGATGAAGATGCGGTCGGCGAGGTCGGGGGCCAGGGCCGCCAGGCTGTGGTGCTCCAGGCCAGGTGCCAACAGGAATTCGTAGATCTCATCGCTCACCACCGCCACCTGCGGATGGCGGCGCAGCACGGCAGCGAGCTGCTCCAACTCCTGCCGGCTGAGCACCAGACCCGAGGGGTTGGAGGGGCTGTTGATCACCAGCAGCTTGCTGTTGGCCGTGATGGCGGCCTCGAGCTGGTCGGGTTGGAGCCGGAAGCCCTGAGCGGGTGCGGTGGGCAGCACGCGCACCGTGGCGCCGGCCAGGTGCGCCATCTCCGGATAGCTGAGCCAGTAGGGGGCCGGCAGCAGCACCTCGTCGCCGGGGTCGAGCAGCACCTGGAAGAGGTTGTAGAGCGCCTGCTTGCCGCCGTTGGTGACCAGCACCTGATCGGCCGCGGTGGGCACACCGTTTTCCTCGCTCAGCTTCTGGGCCAGGGCTTGCCGCAGCAGGGGTTCGCCGGCGGCGGGTCCATAGCGCGTGGCACCTTCCTCCAGCGCCCGGCTGGCGGCCTGGCGGATGAAGGCGGGCGTTTCGAAATCCGGTTCACCCGCGCTGAGGCTGCAGATGTCATGGCCGTCGGCCCGCAACTCGCGCGCACGGGCGGTGATCGCCAGGGTCAGGGACGGCTGCAGGGCCCGGGCCCGGGCTGAAAGTGCCAACGGGCTGGTCATCAGCGGAGGCGGTGCGATCGGCCGCGACATGGGCGCCGGGGCACTCCAGCGTTGGAATGCCTTCGATAAGGGGATTAGACATCCTGCCTGACGTAGTGGCCGCTTGGCTTCGTCCCCGCGCAGGTTGTCATCAGCGGCCCCTGCATCCGTTCCATAGGATTCCGTTCACGCTGGGGTTAGGCGGGGATGGAACCGAGCGAACCCCTGCCTGGAGCTGTGGTGCAACCCAGCCTGTTCGGCGGCAGGGCGGTGGATGCCGGAGGGCAAGTGTCCGGCGGGATGCCGTTGGTTGAGGCCGTGATTGCAAGCGCCCCCCGTCATGCCGCCGCTGAGCCCCCCGATCCAACGGCGGCCCTGTCCGCTCTGCACGGCGCCTGCGAAGCCTGCCGCCGTTGCGGGTTGGCCCTGGGACGGCAGCAGGTGGTGGTGAGCCGCGGCAATCCGGCCGCCTCGCTGATGGTGATCGGCGAGGGTCCCGGCGCCCAGGAAGATGCCAGCGGCTCGCCCTTCGTGGGCCGCGCCGGCCAGTTGCTCGATCAGATGCTTTCCAGCGTGGCGATCGACACCCGCCAGGACGCCTACATCTGCAACGTGGTGAAGTGCCGTCCACCCGAGAACCGCAAGCCGACCCCGGAGGAAATGGCCGCCTGCCTGCCCTGGCTGCTGGAGCAGATCGAGCTTGTGCAGCCCAAGGTGTTGGTACTGGCCGGTGCCACGGCGATGGAGGGGGTGCTGGGCCTGAAGGGGGGGATCACCAAGCTGCGCGGCCAGTGGCGGCAGTGGCGGGGGCTGTGGTGCCTGCCGATCTTTCATCCTTCCTATCTGCTGCGCAACCCATCGCGCGAGCGCGGCACCCCCAAATGGCTCACCTGGCAGGACCTCCAGGACGTGCGCCGCCGTCTCAATCAGCTGGAGGCAGGCTCTCCCTATCTGGATGCAGACGGGGCCTCAGCTGGGGCGACCCCCGCGACCACTCCGGCAGCGGACATTACCGCCGACTGAGCACCCCGCTTGCACGCCTGTCTGTGGCAGTGTTGGGGCCAGTTCCCCGGCTTCCAGCTCCGATGACCGGCACCGTGGCCCGTCCCCAGACCGCCCCGGCAGGTCTGCCCACTGACTGGGCCAGCAACCCGCGCTACGACACGGTGATCCGCCGCCGCAAGACCCGCAGCGTGCGGGTGGGCGATGTGTGGGTGGGCAGCGACCACCCGGTGGTGGTGCAGTCGATGATCAATGAGGACACCCTCGACATCGCGGGTGCCACCGCCGGCATCCGTCGCCTCCATGAATCCGGCTGTGAGATCGTGCGGCTCACGGTGCCGAGCCTGGCCCACGCCAAGGCGGTGGGAGAGATCCGCAAGCGCCTCGAAGACAGCTACCGCCCCGTGCCGCTGGTGGCTGACGTGCACCACAACGGTATGAAGATCGCCCTTGAGGTGGCCCAGCACGTCGACAAGGTGCGCATCAACCCCGGGTTGTATGTGTTCGACAAACCCGACCCCAACCGCACGGAGTTCACCCCCGAGGAGGTGGCCGCGATCGGTGAGCGCATCCAGGCGACGCTCGAACCGCTGGTGAGCCTGCTGAAAGATCAGGACAAGGGCCTGCGCATCGGCGTGAATCACGGCTCCCTGGCGGAGCGGATGTTGTTCACCTACGGCGACACCCCGCTGGGGATGGTGGAGAGCGCCATGGAGTTCATCCACATCTGCGACCGCCTCGACTTCCACAACATCGTGGTGTCGATGAAGGCTTCGCGGGCGCCGGTGATGCTGGCGGCCTACCGGATGATGGCCGACCGCATGGACGCCGAAGGCTTCCACTACCCGCTGCATCTGGGCGTCACCGAGGCGGGTGACGGCGACTACGGCCGCATCAAGAGCACGGCCGGCATCGCCACCCTGCTGGCCGAGGGCCTGGGGGACACGATCAGGGTGTCCCTCACCGAGGCCCCAGAGAAGGAGATCCCAGTCTGCTACTCGATCCTGCAGGCGCTGGGCCTGCGCAAGACGATGGTGGAGTACGTGGCCTGCCCCAGCTGCGGCCGCACCCTGTTCAACCTGGAGGAGGTGCTGCACGTGGTGCGCAACGCCACCGCCCACCTCACCGGCCTCGACATCGCCGTGATGGGCTGCATCGTCAACGGCCCCGGCGAGATGGCCGACGCCGACTACGGCTACGTGGGCAAAACCCCCGGCACCATCTCTCTCTACCGCGGCCGCGAAGAGATCCGCCGTGTGCCGGAAGCGGAGGGTGTGGAAGCGCTGATCGCTCTGATCAAGGAAGACGGCCGCTGGGTCGACCCCTGAGGCCTTGGCCGCCTGACGCCACGCTGCCAGTCACATTCGGAAGCCCCTGGATCCCTGACCCACCCTGTCCTGTGCCCCCTGGCACGGGCTAGTTTGAACACAGCACAAACGCTCACGAGGCCGAGAGCATGTCCAGGGGTAGCACCAGCATTCTCGTCCTGGCTGGGCTCGGCGCCTGTGCGGCCGCAGCCGTGGTGGGTGGCGAATGGCTGATGGCGCCCAGTGCTGCCTCCCTGATCACCGACAGCCCCAAGGAGGTGATGGATCAGGCCTGGCAGATCGTCTTCCGCGATTATCTCGACACCACCGGCAAATACACCCCGGAGCAGTGGCGCAAGCTGCGCCGCGACCTCCTCGCCAAAACCTACGGCAATACCAAAGAGAGCTACGAGGCCATCCGGGGCATGCTCGGCACCCTCGATGATCCCTACACCCGCTTCATGGATCCGCGGGAGTTCAAGGAGATGCAGATCGACACCTCGGGGGAACTCTCCGGTGTCGGCATCCAGCTGAGCCTCGACAAGGACACCAAGGAACTGGTGGTGGTGTCCCCGATTGACGGCTCCCCAGCTTCGCGGGCCGGCGTGATGCCGAAGGACGTGATCATCTCGATCGACGGCAAGAGCACCAAGGGGATGAGCACGGAAGACGCGGTAAAGCTGATCCGCGGCCAGGCTGGCACCAAGGTGACCCTGCAGGTGCGGCGCAAGAATCAGGTGCTCGAGATGCCGCTCACCCGCGATCGCATCGAGTTGCACGCGGTGGAACATCAGGTGAACACCACCCCTGATGGCTTCAAGGTGGGCTACATCCGCCTCAAGCAGTTCAACGCCAATGCCTCCAAGGACATGCGTGCCGCTCTGCGCGACTTGGAGAGCAAGGGGGTGCAGGGGTACGTGCTGGATCTGCGCAGCAACCCCGGTGGCCTGCTGGTGGCGAGCATCGAGATCGCCCGCCAGTGGCTCGATGAAGGCATCATCGTGTCCACCAAAACCCGCGACGGCATCCAGGACGTGCGGCGCGCCAACGGCCGGGCACTCACCAAGGCTCCTCTGGTGATCCTGGTGAATGAGGGTTCCGCCAGTGCCAGCGAAATCCTCTCCGGTGCCCTGCAGGACAACAAGCGAGGGGTGCTGGTGGGTCAGAAGACCTTCGGCAAGGGATTGGTGCAGTCAGTGCGGGGGCTCTCCGATGGCTCCGGCATGACCGTGACCATCGCCAAATACCTCACCCCCAGCGGCCGCGACATCCACAAGCACGGCATCAAACCCGATGTGTCGGTGAAACTGAGCGAACAGGAGGCCCGATCACTCAAGCTCGAAGAGATCGGCACCCGCAACGATCCTCAGTACCGGGTGGCTGAAAACACCTTGGTGAAGCAACTGCGCACAGTGGGCAAGGCGCCCGGCAAGCCCTACAACCCCTCAAGTGCCAACCTGCCGGCTGCTCTCGGACCCACTAACTGATCAGGGGTTATCCCTTGAGCGCGCCATCCTTCCAAGGGGCACTATTTCCGAGGCACATGTCACGGGCAGGCATTTGCGCACCCCTTTTACGGGGCAAGGTTTATAGGGAAAGGCTTAACTGGCAAGGTTTATGGGTAAGTCTTCGGTGGCAACGTTTATTGGGCAAGTCTTGCGGAGCAACGGCTGAAGACCAACTTGTGTGCGCCATTCGCGCGCACCAATAAATCCATAGAAAAAGCCCTGCTGCGGGGATTCTCGCAACAGGGCTTTTGCTTTCTCTGAGGCCGGTAAGCGCTGTGGATCGGAGCTTCAGGCCACCGGCTGCATGAGGCCGCCGCCGGGGTTGGAGTCGTCATCGTCGTTGTTCTGGTTTTCGTCCTGGAACAGGGCGAACAAACCGAGAGCGATCACGCTGATCAGGGCCGAAACAAGGCCCAAACCGCTCTGCAGCCCTGCCGAAACCCCACCGGAAGCAACGAATTCGCCCATTTAGCCCAAACCTTTTCGGAACTGTAACGAAGTTTTGCGGGGATGAGGGTGAAGAGAATCGGAAGCTTGTCGGGGGGGTGGCCAAGCAACACCCCCCCCTCAAACCACCAACACCGCCGCATTCCTGGCGGCTGCCTGGTCCTGGCGCTGGGCGTCGGTGAGGCCATCAGCGGCAGGGATCTGGCCGGCCATGGCGGTAAGCCACTCCATCAGGGTGTCGAGCTGCTTCTCGGCGGGGAGCACGCTGAGGCCGCGGGCCAGAACTTTTGCGGTGCTGCCGGCGCCGCCCTGGTAAACCAACCGGCCGTGCAGGTGCTGGGGCAGTCCCTGGCGCAGCAGCCGGAAGGCGGGCTCCTCCATCGGGGTTTCCAGCACGATGTTGGGCTTTTCGGGCTTGAGGCGTGAGAAGCCGCAGCGTTTGGCCAGCAGTTTGAGTTCCATCAACTGCAGCAGGCTCTGCACCGGCGCCGGCAGGGCCCCGTAGCGGTCCACCCAGTCGGCAGCCAGCTGGAGCAGTTCGCTCTTGGCGGTGCAGGCGGCGGCGGCCCGGTAGGCGGCCATCTTTTCGTCCGCTTCGGTGATCCAGTCGGCGGGGATGAAGGCGGTGATCGGCAGATCGATCTGGGTGTCGTCCACCACGGGGATGTCCTGGCCCTGGATCTCCGCCAGGCTTTCCTGCAGCATCTCCATGTAAAGGTCGAAGCCGATCGCTTCGAGCTGGCCGCTCTGCTCCACCCCCAGCAGGTTGCCCACGCCGCGGATCTCCATGTCGCGCATCGCCAGCTGGTAGCCGCTGCCCAGTTGCGCGAACTCCTGGATCGCCCGCAGCCGCTGCCGTGCCGCCTCACTGAGGGCGCCATCACCGGGATAGAACAACCAGGCATGGGCCTGGATGCCGCTGCGGCCCACCCGACCGCGCAGTTGATAGAGCTGGGCGAGGCCGAATCTGTGGGCGTCTTCCACCAGAATCGTGTTCACCCGTGGGATATCCAGGCCGCTTTCGATGATCGTGGTGCAGAGCATCACATCGGCTTCGCCGGCATTGAAGGCCACCATCGCGCTCTCCAGTTCCCCTTCGGCCATCTGGCCGTGGGCCACCAGCAACTTCAGGCCCGGCAGCATCTCGCGCAACTGGCCCGCCACCTCCTCGATTCCCTCCACCCGCGGCACCACGTAGAACACCTGGCCGCCACGATCCAGTTCCTGGCGGATGGCGCTGCGCACCGCCTCATCGTCGCGGGCGGCCAGGTGGGTCTTGATCGGGCGGCGCAGCGGTGGCGGCGTGGTGATCAGGCTCATCTCCCGCACCCCCGACAGGCTCATGTAGAGCGTGCGTGGAATCGGCGTGGCGGAAAGCGTCAGCACGTCGACGTCTTTTCGCAGCGCCTTGATCTTCTCTTTCTGGTTGACACCGAAGCGCTGCTCCTCATCCACCACCAGCAGCCCCAGTTGCTTGAAGCTGGTGCCCTTGCCCAGCAGCTGGTGGGTGCCCACCACGATGTCGATCGTGCCGGCGGTCAGCCCTTCCTGGATCGCCTTGCGTTCCAGCGTTGTGCGGAAGCGATTGAGCAGTGCCACCTTGAGCGGGTAGGGCGCAAAGCGTTCGCTCAAGGTGCGCCAGTGCTGCTGGGCCAGCACCGTGGTGGGGGCCAGCAGCGCCGCCTGGCGTCCGGCGGTCACCGCCTTGAACAACGCCCGGATCGCCACCTCGGTCTTGCCGAAGCCCACATCGCCGCACACCAGCCGGTCCATCGGCTTGGCGGTCTCCATGTCGCGTTTCACCTCCGTGATCGCCTTCAGCTGATCCGGCGTGGGTTCGTAGGGGAAGGAATCCTCCAGCTCGCTTTGCCAGGGGCCATCGGGCGGAAACACGATGCCGGGGGCCTGATGGCGCTCCGCATACAGCTTCACCAGGTCGAGCGCCACCTTGCGCACCGCCTTGAGCGCTCTCTCCTTGGCCCGTGCCCAGGCCACGCCCCCCATGCGGTTGAGCTCCGGCGGTGTGTCGGTGCTGGCGCGGTAGCGGCCCAGGCTGCCCAGCTGGTCGGCGGCCACCCGCAGGGTGCCGTCGGCGTACTGCACTACCAGGTAATCGCGGCTTTCGCCGCTGATCGCCAGCTTCTCCAGCTTCAGGAAGCGGCCGATGCCGTGATTGCGGTGCACCACGAAATCGCCGGGTTGCATCTTGCCCGGATCCACCGTGCGGCTGGCCGCCTTGCGGCGCCGCCGCACATAGCCGCTGGCGGCCAGGCTGTGCTGGCCGAAGAACTCCCGGTCGGTGAGCAGCACCAGCTTCCAGGCCGGCAGTTGCAGCCCTTCCAGCTCGGCGGTGCCCTTGAGCTTGAGCGCCACAGGTGTGTTCTGCTCCACCAACCGCTCGATCGCCGGGAAGTCGTGCGGGTTGGGCACGAAGCGGGCGATGCAGTCGTGCTCCTCCAGCAGCGCCACCGCCCGTGACGGCTGGGCCGAAAGCAGCCACACCTTCGCCTTTTCCTGTTGGTAGCCCTTCACCAGCGCCGCCAGGCGGCCGAAGGCGTTCGGATGGGCCGGCACCGGACGGCTGGAGAGATCGAACGCGTTGGGGTGGCGGTCGGTTTCCGCCAGTTCAGCCAGATCGAAACCGGCGAACGCCTCCACATCCTCAAGGGCCTGTTCGGGCGGCCGGTGCAGCAGGGCGGGCAGTAGCACCGGCTGGCCGCAGGCTGCCGCCAGCTCCGCCTGCACCTCGCCGTGGTGGCTGTCGGCGTGATCGAACCACTGCTGGCCGTGGGCGCGACAATGGCGCCGCTCATCCACCGCAATCAACGTCCTGGCGGGCAGGTAATCGAGCAGGGAGGCGGGCCGCGCCCAGGCCAGACCCATCAGCCGCCGCATCCCCTCGGGCGTGCCGCCCTCCAGCAGCTGATCGAGCGCTTCCGGCTGCAACAGCCCCTCGAGCCCCACCGGCATCGTTTCCCGCAGGGCATCCGCCACCAGCGGGCCGTAGCCACTGGGGGTGAGCCGCACCGCCTCGGTGGCATCGAGCGAACGCTGGGTGGCGGGGTCGAATTCCTTGAGCTTCTCCAGCTCCTCGCCGAAGAACTCCAGCCGCACCGGCAGCTCGGCGCTCACCGGAAACACGTCGACGATGTCGCCGCGGCGGCTCCAGCTGCCCTCCTGCTCGATCGTGGGCACCCGCTCGTAGCCGAGGCGGCTGAGGGTGTCGGCCAGCTGCTCCAGGTCCACCGTGTCGCCCTTGCGCAGGCACAGGCAGCGGGCGGCCAGGGCCGCGGGCGGCGGCAGGTGGGGTTGCAGGGCCCGCTCGGTGGCCACCACGGCCCCCTGCCACGGGTGGCTGTTGCCGTCGGCGCTTCCCGCATCCACCAGCTCAGCGAGTACCTGCAGTTGCCCCCAGGTGATCTCGGTGGTGGGATCGAAGGGTTCGTAGGGCGAGCCCTCACTGGTGGGATAAAGCTGGGCCGTGGGCCAGTCCATCAGTTCCAGCAGCGCCGCCCAGCGGCCCGCCTCTTCCAGCGTGGGCACGATCACCAGCAGAGGCGTCTGCCGCTGCCGGGCCAGGGCACTGGCGATCAGGGCACGGCCGGCCCGGGAGGCGCCCCGCAGGCTCAGCCGTTCTTGGCGCTCGATCCGTTGCAGCACCTCACCGGTGAGGGGCACCTGCTCGAGCTGGCGCACCAGGGCGGTGAGGGGCATTGGGTCGTGAGGCGCAGGGATCCCGATCCTGGCAGTTGCACTCCTGCCGCTGCTTTGGTGGTGCAGATCGACCATCATGAAGGTCACGTTGATCTCTGGGAGTGAGCCGGCACCATCCCCCGCGTGGATCGGGCGCTCCCGTGCTGCCGCTGACGCTGTTGGCCGCTGGTCTGCTGCTGGCGGGCCTGGCGGTGGCGCCGCCCGAGCGCAGGGGCGAAACCCTCGGCGCTCTGGAAGCGCTGCCGTTTCAGGTGTCGGACACGCTGTTCGCCCGGCCCCCGGCCCCCCTGCGGCCGGGCGATGTGGCCCTTGATGCCTTCATGGCTGGCGATCTGATGGCGCGGCTGGAGCAGGCCGATGTCGACTGGCAGCCGCAGGCCGAGGTGCTGCCTGACGGCGGTGTGCGTTACCGCTACCGCCGCCGCGAGGGAGACCCCAAGCTCTCGATCGAGCAGATCCGCGCGCTGATGCTCGATCCGCCGCGCTTCGAGCGCGAGCGGCAGGCGATCCGCGATCTGCTCGATCAGCTGCAGCGGGTGGGGGTACGGGTGGTGCTGGGCCCGCCCCGCAAGGCCGGCGCCGCCGGTGAGTGGGACCCTGCCGCCCGCACAATCCGCATCAAGCCGGAGGTGGTGGACCAGGGAAGTGCCACCTTCGCCCTGGTGCTGAACCATGAGGCCATCCATGTGGCGCAGAGCTGCCGCCGCGGGGGGGTGTCGGCCCCGCCCAAGCAGCTTGGGCTCTCCATTACCGCCAGGCCCCAGGCCCAGGGGCAGCTCAACGACCCGATCTACGCCAATCTCTCGCCCCTGGAGCGCCAGCTCGAGCAGGAGGCCTATGCCCATCAGGACCAGCTGGAGAAGGGGGCCGGCCTGATCAGCCAGGAATGCCGCCCACCGGTGGGTTGGTCAACTGCCTGGCCCAGCTGAGCGGCAGGCAGCGGTTTCACCGAGCTTGGGGCAGCGGACTCTGGATTCAGTTGGAAGGGACCCGCACTGCAGCGGGGCACCCACTGCAGTGGCGCTCTGGCTCCTGCCAACAGGGAGTATCGCCGGGAACTGGAGCTGAGGCGCCGCCTGATGGTCTGGCTCCAGCCGAAGGCGATGCCTGCGCCCAGGACCGGCAAGGGGGCCGGCACGGGAACGGTGTTCAAGGTGAAGCCCGTGCAACCGAGCCCATCCGCAGGAGCGTTCTCCCGCTAGCGACCCGCCAGGCGAGAGTGCCTCATGACAAGCGCTTTGTCATCTCGAGCGCCGGCCTCCGCTCGCTGTATCTCTGGAATCCAGAGCCCGCAGCACTGCGGGGCCGCGGCGTGCCCGTGCCTATCGACGGACCGGGTTAGGCGTTCATGCTCTGGTGGCCAGTTGATCTTCCAGCAGCATGTTGAACTGCAGCAGCTGCTGATCATTGAGCTGCTGGCGGCTGTTGAGCTGAAAATGCCGCTCCAGGAAGACGCGCCCCTCTGCCGCTCCCCACTGCAGCTGGCCGAGCAGCTGGTCGCTCTGATCCAGCAGGTCGCGGCGACGCAGGGGTGTGGCGGCCTGCTCCGGCCTGCTGCCGGGTGCCAGTTGCTGCAGGGCATTCAGATAGCCCATCAGATCCAGGTAGCGCACCAGGCGGCTGCGGCTCGGATGGTTGAAGGCCCGCGCCAGGTACGCCGCTTCCTCCTCCCGGCCCCATCCCAGTCGCTTGAGTTCCAGCTCTACCTGCGCCAGTTCATCGCTCCAGTCTTCGGGATCGGCTGTGACCTCCGGCTCCGATGGGGAAAGGCCCTGGGGCGTGGGCGCCGCAGAGGCACGGGCTGGCGCTGCTGGTGTGGCCGGCGAGGCGCAAGCCTGATCGGGTGCCGGGGACGTCTCCATGGGCCCAAGAACCTGTGCGGGTGGCGCTGGAAGCGGAGCTTGCGAAACCACAGGCATCACTGCCGCCTGCGCCGGCGCACCCCCACGGCTCAGCGCCAACAGCGGCTGCTCTGCCTCAACCGCGCTGATGGCTGGCTTCTGGGGTGGTGCCTTCGCCGCACCCACCGGCTCCGGCCTGGCGAGGGCAGCGGCGCCGCTTGGGGACCATCGCCTCTGCAGGCGCTCGATGGCGCGGTCTTCCGCCAGTTCCGCCGTGGCGGCCTCGCCCAGAGCGCTGCCGATCAGGGCTCCCTGGTCCCAGGCGCTCACCTTCACCACCCGCTGTCCGGGTTCGGCGTGCACCAGTTCCGCCTGCAGCTGCATCCCGGCTCGCGCTTGGTTTGGCTTTCCTAGAGTGACCGATTCGCGCGCCGCCACTGCCTATGGAAGCGGAGTCGATCGAGTCACTCACACCGCTGCTGCAATCGGCAGACCAGTGGGGGGAGATTCTGCTGCTGCTTCCCCTGCTGGTGGCGATGGAGGCCGTGCTCTCCGCGGACAACGCCATCGCCTTGGCCGCCATCGCGCGTCACCTCGACGATCCGGCCCGCCAGCGGCGCGCCCTCAACCTCGGCCTGCTGCTGGCCTTGGTGTTCCGGATGGCCCTGATCGTGGCGGCTCGCTGGGTGCTGGTCTTCTGGCCGCTGCAGTTGCTGGCGGCGGTCTACCTGCTCTGGCTGTGCATCACCAACCTGGCCGGATCCAGCGAGGCCGGCGGTGAAGCGGCAGGCGCTGCAGCTATCAGCCACGTGGAACCGGCGGTCCAGCGGCTCCACGGTCAGACCCTGGGGTCCGTGGTGGCCACGCTGGCGGTCACCGATCTGGCCTTCTCGCTCGATAGCGTCGCGGCGGCGGTGGCGGTCAGCGACCGGCTCTGGCTGGTGATGACCGGCGGCGTGATCGGTGTGGTGGCCCTGCGCCTCACGGCCGGTCTGTTCATCCGCTGGTTGGAGGAGTACCGGCATCTGGAGCGGGCCGGCTATCTGGCCGTGGGTCTGGTGGGGGTTCGCCTGCTGCTGCGCCTGGCCCTGCCCCAGATCGTCCCCCCCGAATGGGCGCTGCTGCTTGTGGTGGCCTGCCTGTTCGTCTGGGGCTTCTCGCAGCGCAGTGAGCAGCAGACCGGGGAGGTCAGCCCCTGACGCCCCTGCACGTGGATCTGCGCCAGGCCGGCACCGAGCGGTTGCTGGAACGCTTTGAGGTGGCCCACCTGGGCGAGGTGCCCCAGCCGGGCCGTTGGATCGAGCGGGGTCAGCGTTCGTTTCTGGTGCTGCAACGCCACCACCGCTACCAGCTCCGCAACGGACGCTACGAGCTCACCGAGGTGGCGCTGCAGGTCAAACCACAACGGCAACCGGCGGATGCCACCTGGTGGAACAACCACTGGGTGATCGGCGACCCCAGCTGCCGCTTCAATGCCCGCTCCCCGCTGCTGCGCTGCGCTGTCTTGCCTGAAGGCCCCTGCGAGCGCTGCCTGCACCGTGCACCTGTCTGAGGCTTCTCACGGCTGCACCACGAGTGGGATGAAGCGCTGCACCACCGCCAAGTAAAGCGGGATCCCCACGACGATGTTGAAGGGGAAGGTGACACCCAGGGCGCTGGAGATGTAGAGGCTTGGGTTTGCTTCCGGCACCGTCATCCGCATGGCGGCGGGAACGGCGATGTAGGAGGCGCTGGCGCACAGCACCATGAACAGCAGCGCATTTCCCTGCGGCAGGCCCAGCCAACGGGACAGCAGCAGGCCCACCGCGGCATTGAAGAGCGGCATCAGCACGGCGAAGGCGATCAGGTAGCTGCCGGCACGCCGCAGATCGCCGAGCCGCTGTGCCGCCACGATGCCCATGTCGAGCAGAAAGAAGCTGAGGGCGCCGTAAAACAGCTTGCCGGTGAAGGGCTCCATTGTTTCCACCCCCAAGGGGCTGAAGGCCGCCACCAGCAGGCCGATCACCAGACTGCCGATCAACAGCAGCACCGAACTGTTCAGGAAGGCTTCATGCAGCAAGCTGCCCCAGGCCACGCCCGTGCCGATGCCGCCGGCGTGGCGTTGATGACTGGTGAGTTTCACCAACAGCAACCCCACGATGATGGCCGGTGATTCCATCAGCGCCAGGGCCGCCACCATGAAGCCGTCATGGGGGATGTCAGACACCACCAGAAAAGTTTCGGCGGTGATGAAGGTGACGGCGCTGATCGAGCCGTAGGTGGCGGCCACAGCGGCCGCATTGGAGGCGTCGAACTGCCGCCTGAGCACCAGGAAGCTGTAGAGCGGCACCACGGCCGACATCACCACAGCGGCGGCGATCGTGGCGATCACCTGCACGCCCAGGCCGCTGTGTTGCAGCTCCACCCCTCCTTTGAAGCCGATCGCCAGCAGCAAATACAGCGAGAAGAGCTTGGGCAGGGGGGCGGGAATCTCCAGATCCGATCGCACCAGCACCGCAATCACCCCAAGGGCGAAGAAAAGAACCGGCGGAGAGAGCAGATTCTGCAGAATCAGTCCGGTCTGCATCGAGGTTCCCGTGATCGATCAATGGCGCACCGGCAGGCTACAGGTCTAGGCGCTGGGATCCTGGCGACCGGGGACGGTGGGGGATCGAATTTTGAGCGCCGTAATCGTGAGCGAAGGGACAGCAAGTGCCGGAAAAGCGAGCGCTGGATTCAACCCTTCACACCATCGCCGCTGGAGCTAGGAAGGATATAACGCTGAAGCGCAATGAACAACACCAAAACTGGCAGGATCGACACCACTGAACCCGCAGCCACAAGCCGCCAGTCGAGGGAGAAGCTGCTGGCAAGCTGCTGCAATCCGAGCGGCAGTGTATAGAGATTAGGATCATCGAGGATGATCAAGGGCCAGAGAAAATCACTCCAAGTGCCGATGAACACGAACATCGCCAGGGTGATCAGATCGGCCCGGGCCGCGGGAATCATCACGTTCCACCATTCACCCAGCGGCGTGCAGCCGTCGATGCGGGCGGCCTCTTCCAGCTCCACGGGCACTCCGATGAAGCTTTGCCGCAGCAGAAAGATGCCGAAGGCGGTGGCGGCCTGGGGAATGATCAAGGCAAGCAGGGTGTTGCGCAGGCCCAGCTGCACCATCAACAGGTAGAGCGGGATCATCACCACCTGGAACGGAATCAGGATCGTGGCCACCACCAGCGCCAGCACCAGGCCACGGCCGGCGAAGCGCATCCGCGCCAGCGGGTAGGCCGCCAGGGAGCAGAACAGCAGGTTACCCACCACTGCCAGCAGGCTCACCACCGTGCTGTTGAACAGGTAAAGGCCCAGCGGATGTTCAGCGAACAGGCGCCCATAGGCGGTCAGGCTGGGCTGGGCTGGAAACAACGACGGCGGCGAGGCGAAGATGTCTTCGGCCGGACCCTTCAAGGACGTGCTGACCAGCCACAGCAGGGGCACCAGCACCATCAGGGCCACCAGCAGCAGCAGCCCCAGCTGCAGGGCCGGCAGCCACGGCAGCCCCGCGCTCCGCTGGGGCTGCAGCCTGCGGGGAGAGCGGCTCACAGTCGGGGGCGTTCCGCCACCGGCAGCGGTGCGCGCTGGGGGTGCAGAGGCAGCCGTTCGGTGCCCTGCACCAGCCGGTTGAGCGCGTGGATGAAGGCCTGGGCGGCAGCCACCACGATGTCGGTGTCGGCGGCGTGGCCGGAATAGAGCACCCCTTGGTGGCGCAGCCGGATGGTGACCTCCCCCATCGCATCGATGCCCTCGGTGACCGATTTGACGCTGAACTCCACCAGCTCGTTGGGCACGCGTGCCAGCGCATTGAGCGCCTGGCAGACCGCGTCCACCGGGCCTGTGCCGATGGCGGCGCCGGTGAGCTCGGCGCCATCGGCCGTCACCAGGGTGACCGTGGCGGTGGGCTGCAGGTTGGTGCCGGTGCTCACCTGCACCAACTTCAGCGTGTACTGGGCGTCAGGCTGCTGGGCCTGCTCGCTGACGATCGCCTCAAGATCCCGGTCGGTGATCTCGCGCTTGCGGTCGGCCAGCTCCTTGAAGCGGGCGAAGGCGTCGTCGAGGTCTTCGCGCTCGAGGCCGTAGCCGAGCTCCTCCAGCCGGGCGCGGAAGGCACTGCGGCCGCTCAGCTTGCCGAGCGACAGCCGGGTGCTGCTCAGACCGATCGTGCGGGCGTCGATGATTTCGTAGGTGAGGCGGTTCTTGAGAACACCGTCCTGGTGGATGCCGGATTCGTGCGCGAAGGCGTTGGCCCCCACGATCGCCTTGTTGGGTTGCACCGCCATTCCGGTGAGGTTGGACACCAGCCGGGAGGTCTTGGCGATCTCCTCGGTGCGCACGCCCGTGAGCGGCTCGGTGCTGGCGGGGTCGTGGCCGAGGAAGGGGTTGAAGTAGGCGCGGCGCACATGCAGCGCCATCACCAGTTCCTCGAGTGAAGCATTGCCGGCCCGTTCACCGATGCCGTTGATCGTGCATTCGAGCTGGCGGGCGCCGTTCTTGACCGCCTCAAGGAAATTGGCCACGGCCAGCCCCAGGTCGTTGTGGCCGTGCACAGAGATCACCGCCTGAGCGATGTTGGGAACGTGGCGATCAATGCCGGCGATCAGGGCACCGAATTCCGCCGGAGTGGCATAGCCCACGGTGTCGGGGATGTTGATCGTGGTGGCCCCGGCGGCTATGGCGGCTTCGATCACTTCGTAGAGGAACTCCGGGTCGCTGCGGCCGGCGTCTTCGCAGGAGAACTCCACGTCCTCCACCAGGGAGCGGGCATAGGCCACCATCTCGGCGGCGATTTCCACGACCTCGGGCCGGCTCTTGCGCAGCTTGTGCTCCAGGTGGATGTCGCTGGTGGCGATGAAGGTGTGGATGCGCCGCCGCGCCGCCGGCGCCACCGCATCCGCGCAGGCCTTGATGTCGCCGCGCGTGGCCCGGGCAAGCCCGCAGATCACCGGGCCGTCGGAAGTGCCGACGGTTTCGGCGATGCGGTGCACGGCGTTGAAATCGCCCGTGCTGGCGAAGGGGAAGCCCGCTTCGATGATGTCGACCCGTAGGCGCGCCAGCTGTTGGGCGATGGCCACCTTTTCCTCGAGGTTGAGGCTGGCCCCCGGCGATTGCTCACCATCCCGCAGGGTGGTGTCAAAAATCAGAACCCGGCCGGGATCCTTGGCCATGGCCGCTGCAGGTCGAAGTGAGTACGTGTTAGAGGGGATCCTAGACCGAGGGTCCGATCACCACTTCCCGAGGTGAGGGCTCAAGGGAGGCAGCATCCGGGCGGATCACCTGGTGGCGCACCGGTTCTGATCGCGGAGAAGCCTCCGGGATGCTGCGCTGGAACACAGGTGCCTGGACGGCTTCCATCTTCTCGAGCTGGGGTTTGAGCTTGCCCAGGTCGATGAAGCGATCCACCGCATTGCGCAGCTCGCGCGGCACCATGCCATCGGCGTTGATCAAGGTGATCTTCAGGCCTTGGGTGCGGAGCATCTCCACCAGCCGTTCAAGGTCGCGGCTTCCGCTCATCAGCCACAGCTCATCGGTGCGGTGGGCCACGGCCATCAGGTCGAGGCAGATCTCCACATCAAGGTTGGCGCGGGCGAACTGCCGCTGGTCGGGGTCGGTGCCGAACTCCCGCAGCGGTTTGGTTCGCACGGTGAAGCCCAGGCTGGTGAGTGCGTCCCGGAAGGGGCGTTGGTCAGTGGGATCCTTCAGCCCCGTGTACCAGAAGGCGCTGCCAAGATCCGTGACGCCTTCCGCGGCCAGCTCCAGCAGGCGGCGTGGATCGAAGAACCAGCCGAGCTTCTGCTGGGCGTAGAACATGCCGTGCCCGTCAACTGCCAGACAGCGACGCATCACTCGTTTCGTTAAACAAAAACTGTAGAGACCACCCTCTGCCAGCTGTGTCCCTGCCGACCCCGACCCCGGCCGTGCCGCTGACCATTTTCATGGCGAAGCTCGTGGCGGAGGGCGTCGTGGTGGAACCGTCCCCGTACACTCCCGTGAACGGCTGGAATGGCAATGGCCACAGGCGAACTGGCCCTGGTCCTCCATGCCCATCTCCCATACGTCCGCAGCAGCCAGCCCGGCTCGCTGGAGGAAGACTGGTTCTTTCAGGCACTGCTGGAGAGCTACCTGCCGCTGCTCGAGTTGCTCGAAGCTGCCTCTGAGGATCCCGCCCAGGCGCCCCGTCTCACCCTCGGCCTTTCCCCCACGCTTCTGTCGCTGCTGAGCGCGCCTGACCTGCAGGCCCGTTTCCCCGCCTGGATTGATCAACGCCTGGCGTTGTTGCCACTGGCGCTTCCCCCGCATCTGGAGGCGGCCGAGGCTCTGGAGGCCCAGCTCACCCACACACGCCAGCAGTGGCAGGCCTGCGGCGGTGATCTGCTGGCTCGTTTCCAGCGGCTCTGGCAGCTGGGCGTGGTCGACCTGCTCACCTGTGCCGCCACCCACGGCTACCTGCCGCTGCTGCGGGCCACCCCCGAGGCGGTGCGAGCCCAGCTGCTCACCGCCATCCGGGAACATGAGCGGCTGCTGGGCGCACGCCCGCAGGGGATCTGGCTGCCGGAGTGCGCCTACTTCGAAGGGCTCGATCAGCAGCTGGTGGCCTGCGGTCTGCGCTACGCGGTGCTCGATGCCCATGGGCTGCTGCACGCCCTGCCCCGTCCGCGCTATGGCGTGTATGCCCCGATCTGTTCGCCCGCCGGGGTGGCCTTCTTCGCCCGTGATGGGGCTTCCACCCTGCCGGTGTGGTCGGCCTCGGAGGGGTACCCAGGCGATGGCGCCTACCGGGAATTCCACCGGGATCTGGGCTGGGATCTCTCCAGCGAGGCCCTCACTGCGGTGGGAATCGAGACCCCCCGGCCGCTCGGTCTCAAGCTGCACCGGGTGTCCGCCAGGGGCACGCCACTGGAGCGGAAGCTGCCCTACCTGCCGGGGCCGGCCGAGCAGCGGGCCGATGAGCACGCCGCCACCTATCTGCGCGGGCGCGCCGGGGAGCTTGACCATCTGAGCAGCGCCATGGACCGGCCACCGCTGCTGGTGGCGCCGTTCGATGCGGAGCTGTTCGGCCACTGGTGGTACGAGGGGCCCCGCTTCCTGGCCCAGCTTTTCCTGCAGGCGCCTGCCCTCGGCATCGGTTTCACCACCCTGCGCGATGTGCTGCGCCGCGGAGACGGGCTGCAGATCTGCCGCCCCTCTCCCTCCAGCTGGGGCCAGGGGGGGTACCACCACTACTGGCTCAACGAAAGCAATGCCTGGGTGGTGCCCGAGTGGAACCGGGCCTCGGCGGCCATGGTGGAGCGGGTGAACCGGGGGGTGGGCAGTGCCTCCCAGCTCCAGCGCCTCAACCAGGCGGGCCGTGAGCTGCTGCTGGCCCAGTCCTCCGACTGGAGCTTCATTCTCAGGGCCGGCACCACCACCGAACTGGCGAAGGAGCGGATCCGCACGCACCTGGATCGCTTCTGGCGCCTGCTGGCGGCGATCGACAGCGGCAACGATCCCCCCGGTGGCTGGCTGGCGGCGGTGGAACGGGAAGATCCGCTGTTCCCGCTCATCAACGCCGCCGACTGGGCCACACGGCCGCCGCGTTAGCCCGGCCAACGGCCCGAGGCTCGCAGAACACAGCCGACAGCCCGCACCGCCGCCCGAGGGCTAGCGCTCGCAGCTCAGAGGCCAGAACGCACAGCCCGCAGCCCACTGACCAGGGCCCACAACCCGTGCTCGAATCAGAGCGGAGCCGTTCCGCTCTGCGTGGAGTTTGGCCATGTTTCAGCATCTGCTCGTTCCCACCGACGGCTCCCGGCTTTCGCTGGCCGCCGCTGCTGCCGCCTGCCGTTTCGCCCGTGAGGCCGGAGCCCGCCTCACCGTCCTCAACGTGCGGGCCAATGCGCCGCTTGGGCTCACCTACGGCGCCGGTGAATGGATCCAGCCCAGCACCCTGCAGGAAATCGAGGACGTGGGCAGGGAGGCTTCCCAGCGGGCCCTGGCGGAGGTGATGAGCCTCGCCGCAGAGGAAGGCGTGGAGGCGGCAAGCGAAAGCGTGGTCAACGACTCGCCGTCGGAGGCGATCCTGGCGGCGGCGGACCGCCACGGCTGTGACCTGATCTTCATGGCCTCGCATGGGCGGCGCGGCCTCACCGGGCTGCTGATCGGCAGTCAGACGCAGCGCGTGCTCGCCCAGGCCAAGCAGCCAGTGCTGGTGTTCCGCTGATCCCGTCAGGGTCAGTCCAAAGTCTCGGCTCGGGAGTGTCAGCCCAGCAGTTTCAGCCCGCCAGCGCCCGCCAGGCCAGGGCGAGCTCCTTGCCCTGCGGCAGCATCAGGCCGAGCCGAACATCGCTGGGGGCCTGCCCGAACAGGCCCAGCATCGCCTGCACCAGCTGCGGCACGGTGAGGGTGTTGGCCAGAAAACCGGTCCACTGCGGCTGGGGCAGATGGAAGAAGGTGTCGAAGAAGTGGCAGAGCTCCGCGTGCGAGAAGCGCATCAGCTTTTCGAGCCCGAAACGGTAGATCGCCTGCTTGCGCACCAGCTCGGCAGACCAGAGCGTCTGCCAGGCCTGCTGCGCCACTTCGCGTGAGGAGGTGGTCTGGTTGGCCAGGCCGGCGGCAATCGCGGCCGCCAGGCCGGGGGCGCGGCGCAGCAGCCCCCCCACCATGTAGCCCGAGGCAGGGTGCACCATGCTGGCGGCCCCACCGAAACCCACCACCTGCTGGGTCAGATCCGGCAGCGGCAGAGTCATCGGGAACAGGCAACGCTCCGTTTCCCGCACCTGCTCCACCCGGATGCCCCGGTGGGCCAGCCGTTGGTGCAGACGCCGCTCCAGCAGGCCGAACGAGAGCGGCGGGGCGAGGGCGAGGGAGGTTTCCTCCACGAAGAACTCCCCCTGCCCCAGGTCCATCGCGTAGAGGAAGGTGGGCGGCTCCAGCCGCTCCTCTGCCTTGAGGTGATCGTTGCGGTAATCCATCAGCACGAACTGCCCTTCCGCCACAGGGTCGGCGGAGAAGCGGCCCACGAGGCCGAAGGCGGCCTGCTGGGCGACCGGGCCGCGCTCGGGGCGGCGGACGAACACCGGCGCATGGCCACTGGCATCCACCACCAGCCGGGCCGTCAGGCTGGTGCCCTCGGCGGTGGTGACCACCGAGCTGTGGGACTCATGGCGGATGGCCGTCGCCTGGCCGCGATGCCAGCGGAGTTGTCCGGCGCAGGCCTCGAGCCAGTGCCGCTGCAGCCGCTGGCGATCGAAGAGGCCGTAGTCGTGATGCAGGGCCAGGGGGCCCGCCCCGAAATCGGCCACGCAATCCGACCAGCGATGCCCGAGCAGATCGCCGAGGCCGAGGGCATCGAGTTCACGGCCCCAGATGCCATAGGTGTTCTGCCAGGGGCTGAGCGGATCGGTGGCGGCCAGGGCCTCCACCTCCAGCCCCTGGCGGCACAGTTCGGCGGCGATGGCCAGAGCGGCCGGGCCGGAGCCGATCAGCAGGGCGTCGGCGCTCAGCTGTCTTCCTCGCCGGTCAGTTCCGCGGCTGCATCGGTGCGTTCCATGGGTTCGCCGGTGGGCGCCACGCTTTCGGCGGTGAGGGCCAGGGTGTCGCTGACAGGCTCCAGCGTTTCGCTGCCGTCGTTTTCGGCGGCAGGCGGCACCAGCACCACTTCCGTGAGCCGGTCGCCGGAATCGAGCCGCTGCAGCTTCACCCCCGTGGCGGCCCGTGACTGCTGCGGAATGGCGTCGGAAGGCATCCGCACGATCACCCCCTTTTCGCTGACCAGCATCAGCTCTTCGCCGGAGCCGAGCACCTTGAGCCCCACGAGTACATCACCATCGCGACGGAACTTGATCGCGCGCAGCCCCAGACCGGCGCGCCGCTGCAGGCGGAACTGGTTCACCGGGACCCGCTTGCCCAGGCCACTGGCGGAGGCCACCAGCACCCAGGGTCCTTCGCTCACCGCCACTTCGGCGTCGGCATCCCCATCGGCTTCGTCGCCGTCCTCCTCCGCGCTGCTGCTGGCGATGCGGTCGGCCAGCTCGGCCGGCAGCACATCCATGCTCACCAGTTCGTCGCCGGCGCGCAGTGCCATCGCCCGCACGCCGCGGGCGGTGCGGCCCAGCGGACGCAGTTCCCCGTCGGTGAGGCGGAAGTGGATCGTCATGCCCCTGAGCGAGCCGATCAGCACGCTGTCGCCCGGCAGGGCCAGACGCACCCAGCGCAGGGCGTCGCCTTCCTCCAGCCCGATAGCGATCAAGCCATTGGAGCGGATGTTGGCGAAGGCCGAAAGACGGGTGCGCTTGATGTAGCCGCCGCTGGTGAGCATCAGCAGCTGCACGTTGTCTTCGAAGGCGCTGACCGCGAGCAGCGTGGTGATCTGCTCTTCCCGTGGAATCGGCAGCAACTGCACCACGGGGGTTCCCTTGGCAGCGCGGCTGCCCACCGGGATGCGATAGGCGGGCACGGCATACACCACGCCCCGGTCGCTGAACAGCAGAAGGGTGTCATGGTCGTTGCAACTGATGAACAGCCGCACCGCTTCTTCTCCCTGGCTGCGGGTGCCGGCCTTGCCACGGGTGCCGCGGCTGGTGGCCTCGAATTCGCTCACCGGCATGCGCTTGAGGTAGCCGTTTTCGGTGAGCAACACCACCGAGCGCTCGTTGGCGATCAGGTCGATGTCCTCGAGGCCACCTTCGAGATCGAGGATCTCGGTGCGACGGGGGGAGTCGTAGCGGGCGCGGATCTTGCCGATCTCCTCCCGGATCAGGCCCAGCACCCGTTCACGCCGGCCAAGGATGTCCTTGTAGTCGGTGATCTTGGCCACCAGATCCTCGTGCTCGAGCCGGATCTTGTCGGCTTCCAGCGCGGTGAGCCGGCGCAGCTGCATCTGCAGGATGGCGTCCGCCTGGATCTCGCTGAGGCCGTGGCGCTCCTGCAGCTGTTGCCGTGCTGTGGCGGTGTCGGCGGCGGCGCGGATCAGGGCGATGATCGGATCGAGCTGCTCGAGCGCCAGCAGCAGGCCCAGCAGGATGTGGTCGCGCTCTTCGGCCTTGCGCAGCAGATAACGGGTGCGCCGCTCGATCGTTTCGATGCGGAAATCGAGGAACACCTGCAGCATCCGCCGCAGGGTGAGCAGGATCGGCTCACCATTCACCAGCGCCAGCATGTGAGCGGAGAAATTGCACTGCAGCGGCGTGAGCTTGAACAGGTTGTTCAGCACCACCTGCGGATAGGCATCACGCCGCAGTTCGATCACGATGCGCATGCCATCGCGATCACTTTCGTCGCGGATGTCAGAGATTCCTTCGAGCTTCTTGTCGTTCACCATCTCGGCGATGCGCTCGATCATCGCCGCCTTGTTGGTTTGATAAGGAAGCTCAGTGATGATCACCGCATCCCGATCTGGCCGACCGGGGACTTCAAGGGTTTCGATCGCCGCGACACCGCGCATGGTGATCGATCCTCGGCCCGTGAGATAGGTTTCACGGATTCCGCTGCGGCCGAGAATCTGGCCGCCGGTGGGGAAATCCGGGCCGGGAATGATCGCCATCAGCGAGCGATCGTCCACCTCGGGATTGTCGATCAGGGCCAGCAGCCCATCGATCAATTCCGTGAGGTTGTGGGGCGGAATGTTGGTGGCCATGCCCACCGCGATCCCTGAGGACCCATTGAGCAGCAGATGAGGAACCCGCGCCGGCATCACGGTGGGTTCCTGCTGTGATCCATCGAAGTTGTCGATGAAATCGACCGTTTCCGCCTCGATGTCCTCCAGCAGGCTGTCAGTGGTAAGGGCCTGCAGCCGCGATTCCGTGTACCGCATGGCCGCCGGTGGGTCGTTGTCGACCGAACCGAAGTTGCCGTGCCCATCAATCAGGGGCATGCGCATGGAGAAGTCCTGGGCCATGCGCACCAGGGCGTCGTACACGGCGGTGTCGCCGTGGGGGTGGTATTTGCCGAGCACTTCGCCCACCACACGGGCGCATTTCCGGTAAGGCCTGTCGCTGGTGAGGCCGAGTTCGTACATCGCATAGAGAATGCGTCGATGCACCGGCTTGAGGCCATCGCGGGCATCGGGCAACGCCCGGCCCACGATCACGCTCATCGCATACTCCAGATAGGAGCGCGACATTTCGTTTCGCAGGTCGGTTTGGATGATCCGCCCGTCGGACTCGCCGGGTCCTGTTGGGTCCGCCATCTCTCACCACTTATCCGTGAGCCACTTTAATCGAGGCCCAGCCGCCTTGTTCGGTTCCGGTTTCCGACGCCCTCCTCAGCCTTGACCCGGCCACCGATGTCCCTGGCTCCCCGCAGCGAAGCCGATCTCCAGCAGCGCCAGCGCAGCGGTGATCTGCGCGTGCTTGCTGCCGCCGATTTCCGGGTGCTGGTGGCGACAGGCGGCCTGGAAGCGGCCTACGCCGCCACCGACGTGGTGGTGGCCGCCAATGCGGAGTTCACCGACCAGGCCACGTTGCAGCTCAGCCTCGGGCCGGTGGATCCGCCTCTGCGCATCCGTGAGGCCCGGCTCGACGGGGTGCTCGCCCAGGGGGCGGGTGGCACCGCGGGCCTGTGTCTGCCGATCGGCGGCGGGCTGGGCGAACCGCTGCGCCAGGGGGGCGCTCAGGTGCTGGACGCCCTGCTGGCCGGTCGCGAACTGGAGCTGACACTCACCGGTGAGGCCACCGCCTCCCACCCGCGCCGCGAATACCGGGGCCGCCTCTCGCTGGAGCGCCTGGGCGGAGCACGCCTGCTCCTGCATCGCGCCATCGCCGAAAACGGGGTGGTGGCGGTGAGCAGCGCAGAGGGAGTGGTGCGCAGCCCTTACGGACCCTTGCTCGGTCCCTACGGCAACGCCCTGTACAGCAGTTCGGGCAGCAGCAGCATCGGGCTCACCATGCCCTCACTGGCCTGGCTCGGTCCGGGCTCGCCCGTGCTGGTGGCGGGGGCGGTGGGCTGGGTGATCGGGGCCGGCCATGGGCATCAGCCCGGCACGCGGCGGCTGCCCAGCGGGCATGCGCGCACTCCCGGGGCGGTCGCGGCCGTGAGCGTCGACCTGCACGGGCTGCGGCCCGAATGGATCCGCGCCTGTTTCTTCGAGGGACACGGCAGTGCCCTGATGGTGCCGATCGCCGTTCCCGTGCCCCTGCTCGATCTCGCCATGGCCCACCGGGCGTCGATCGGCGACGACCAGCTGGAAGCGCCCGTGCTCGATTTCTCGATCCCGCGCCGTATCCGCCCCGGGTTCGGTTTTGTGCCCTACAGCCACTTGCTGGCGGGCAAGATCCAGGTGGATGGTCGCCGCATCCCCTGCGCGCCGGCCCACAGCCCGCGCCTGGCCCGGGAGATCGGCACCTGCTTGATCGAGCTGCTGCGGCAGGGACGCTTCCCGCTGCGCGGCCCGCTGGAGCCGCTGTCGGCGCGCCCGGGCCTGATCCCTCTGGAGGGCTGATCGCCCTGCCAGGGGCTGTTGTGCCGGCCCGCTGCAACGGTCTGCCGAAGCGAGGCCTCGCCCTGCCGGAAGCGCCGTAGGCTCCCGGTGCGGTTTTTCTGGCAGTCGATGACCGAGCCTTCCGCTTCCTCCAACGCGCCGTTCCTTCCCGGTGAGCAACCGCCGGCGCACGAGCCCGTCGGGGAGGTCGCCGCTCCCATGCCCTCCAGCGGGGAGCACGGCGTTGCCGACCCCGCTGATCTGCCCCCGGCTGACCCCGCCGCTGTCGTTGGCGTGGATGCTGATGCCGCGCCCATGTGGCACTCGGCCCCGGAGCCGATGCTGCAGCCTGAACCGCTGACCCAGCCTGTGGCGGCAGTGGAAGCTGAAGTCTCTCCTCTCCTGCCCACGGGCGCGCCCGTGGATTCGGAGGTTGGCTCCCAGCCGGCTCCGGTTGATGCGTCGCCAGCTGCAGACCCGGTGAACGCTGCCGCGTTTGCTGCAGCACCTACTGGAGCAGGTGGTCAAGCCTCTGCCGAACCGCCTGCCACGCCCGCCGAGCTCCTGCCGGAGCCCAAGCCAGCCCCCGCACCAGCCCCCACCCCTGAACCCGCTGTGGCGGCCACCGTGCACGTACCGGCTGCACCGGACACCGCTGAGGGCGGTGGCGAATGGGACCTGCTGCTGGCCAAGCTGCGCGAATGGATCGGCAGCGGACGCCTCCAGCAGATGCTGGTGCAGTACCAGGGGCCCTTGCGTGCGGTTGCTCTGGCGCTTGCCCTGGTGCTGGTGCTGCGCCTCTACGGCGCCGTGATCGGCGCGATCGACAGCCTGCCCCTGCTGCCGGGTCTTCTGGAGCTGGCCGGGGTGATCTGGCTGAGCCGCTTTGCGGCCACCCGTCTGGTGCGCAGCAGCGACCGTCAGGAACTGATCGCATCGCTGGAGCAGCGTTGGCGGGCATTCCGCGGCAACGAATGAGGCCGCCCGTCGGGTTGGGCCGTGCCGGATCGGGAGGCTGACAGGCCTGTTGATAGCTTGGCCCGACTGCGACGACCATCCACCGGTGACCATTCAGTTAGGCGGGAAGCGCACCGTCCGTCGTGCCTACGGGATCGACGAGATCGCTCTGGTTCCCGGAGGTCGCACGGTTGACCCGGAGGTCACCGACAGCCGCTGGAGCCTCGGAGGCATCGACCGCGAGATTCCGATCATCGCCAGCGCGATGGACGGGGTGGTGGATGTGGCGATGGCCGTTGAGCTCTCCCGCCTCGGCTCACTGGGGGTGCTCAACCTCGAAGGCGTCCAGACCCGCTACGAAGACCCCAACCCTGCGCTCGACCGCATTGCGGCGGTGGGCAAAGAGGATTTCGTTCCCCTGATGCAGGAGCTGTACAGCCAGCCCGTGCAGGAAGAGCTGATCCGTCGGCGCATCGCCGAGATCCGCGAACAGGGCGGTATCGCCGCAGTCAGTGCCACCCCTGCGGCAGCGCTGCGCTTCGGCAAGGCAGTGGCGGAAGCCGGTGCTGATCTCTTCTTCGTGCAGGCCACGGTGGTGTCCACCGAGCACATCGGCCCGGAGGGCCGCGAGCGGCTCGATCTCGCCACCCTCTGCCGCGATATGGGCGTGCCGGTGGTGATCGGCAACTGCGTCACCTACGACGTGGCCCTGGAGCTGATGCGCGCCGGTGCTTCCGGGGTGCTGGTGGGCATCGGCCCCGGTGCCGCCTGCACCTCCCGCGGGGTGCTCGGGGTGGGCATCCCCCAGGCCACCGCTGTCGCCGACTGCGCCGCCGCCCGCGACGATTACGAGCGGGAAACCGGGCGCCGTGTGCCGGTGATCGCCGACGGCGGCATCGTCACGGGTGGTGACATCTGCAAGTGCATCGCCTGCGGAGCGGATGCCGTGATGATCGGCTCGCCGATCGCGAGGGCGGCCGAAGCACCGGGCCGCGGCTTTCATTGGGGCATGGCCACACCGAGCCCGGTGCTGCCCCGCGGCACCCGCATCAGCGTCGGCACCACGGGCAGCCTCGAGAAGATCCTGCGTGGCCCCGCCAGCCTCGATGACGGCACCCAGAATCTGCTGGGCGCGCTCAAGACATCGATGGGCACCCTGGGCGCCCGCACCCTGCGTGAGATGCAGCAGGTGGAGGTGGTGGTCGCCCCTTCCCTGCTCACCGAAGGCAAGGTGTACCAGAAGGCCCAGCAGCTGGGCATGGGCAAGTAGAGCCCTTTCGCATTGCCCGATTCGCTGCGGACTTTCCGGCGGTTTTCCAGCAATGAGACGCCGCTGGACAGGCCGAGACGGGGGCTAGTCTCGTGCCGTGGGGGCTACGGCTCGCACACTCCTCACACCACCCCGCCCGGCGCGTCCGGGCATTTTCTCTTCCAACGTTCGGTGGCGGTCCCGGGAATGATGCCAAGGCCGTTGCTACATTGGCAAAACCTTGTCCCTCCCTCGAATGTCCAGCGCCACTGCCGTCACCGACGCCTCTTTTGAGCTTGATGTGCTCAAGAGTGATGTGCCCGTGCTGGTGGATTTCTGGGCTCCCTGGTGTGGACCCTGCCGCATGGTCGCCCCGATCGTCGATGAAATCGCCAAGGAATTCGAAGGCCGCATCAAGGTCTTCAAGCTCAACACCGACGAAAACCCCAACGTCGCCAGCCAGTACGGCATTCGCAGCATTCCCACCCTGATGGTCTTCAAGGGTGGTGTGAAAGTCGACACCGTCGTTGGTGCCGTGCCGAAGAACACCCTCTCCGGCACCATCACCAAATACCTCTGAGTTCTCCCCTCGCCCCTCCCGGCGTGTTGTCGCAGCCTGCCTCCGCCGCCACGCCGGATCCACGTCCTTCGCTCTCCACGGCGGCGGAACCCTCAGTCGGCTCCACTCCGCCGCTCTTCAGTGTCGGCCAGCCAGAGGCAGAGAGAGCATGGGAGCATCAAGCCCCAGAGCTCAGCAACCACCCCCAGCGGCTGCTGATCGATCGGTCGATCGCCACCTTGATGCGGATCGCCGATAGCGGCGCCGATGGGGAAGATTGGGGGCTGATCAGTGGCACGCTTCAGGACATCCAGCAGGCGCTGCAGATGTTCGAGCAGCACCGGCGCACCCGCAAGGTCACGGTCTTCGGCTCAGCCCGCACCGCCCCGGGCACCCCTTGCTACAGGCTCAGCGAAGAATTGGCCGGCCGTGCCATCGCGGCAGGTTTCGATGTGATCACCGGCGCTGGTGCCGGTGTGATGGAGGCGGCCAATCGTGGCGCCGGCAGCGAGCACGGTTTCGGCCTGAACGTGCAGTTGCCGTTCGAGCAGCAGCCCAATCCCTACATCGCCGGTCGTAGCGATCGCCTGGTCGACTTCCGCTACTTCTTCACCCGCAAGCTTTTCTTCCTGCGCGAGTGCGATGCGCTGGTGGTGCTGCCGGGAGGTTTCGGCACGCTTGATGAATTGTTCGAGTCGCTGACGCTCATCCAGACCGGCCGCATTGCTCCAATTCCCGTGGTGCTGCTGGCCCCTCCGGGTGATCCCTTCTGGGCCAACTGGCGGCACACGCTCCGCCACGACCTGATCGATCGTGGGCTCGTCAGTGAGGCGGATGCTGCTCTCTTCTGCGATGCCAGCAGCGCCGCCGAGGCGATGGCGCAGATCTGCCGCTTCTACCGCGTGTTCCATACCGCCAGGCTGGTGAATGATCGCCTTGAGCTGCTGCTGCACGCCCCCCTCACGCCCGCGCAGCTGGCCATGCTGAACCAGCGCTTCGCCGATCTGCTGAACAGCGGGCAGATTGAGCACGATGAAGTCTGTGATCTTTCCGATCAGCTCCGACCTTCGCTGCGCTTCGATTTCAACGACCGCAAGGTGGGCCGGCTCTATCAGCTGATCGAGCATCTCAACGGTCTCGACATTCAGGGCGCGCCGGAACCGCACCACCCAGAACAACGTCGCTGTACCTTCACTTCCTGATGGCCCTTCTTCTCTTTCTTCCTCCCCCAGTTCTTCTGCCGGGGGCACATCGGCTGCTGACTGATCCCCTGCAGCTTCTGCTGCTCAGGACACAGCTGCCGGCGTTTCGCTCGCCTTTACTGGAGAGTCCGCTGCCATGAGCAGGATCGGATTGATCGATTACGGCATGGGCAATCTCCATTCCGTGCGCCGCGCGATCGAGCGCCTCGGTGCCGAGGTGGTGCCTGTGCAGGAAGCCGCCGCGATGCAGGCCTGCCATGCCTTGATCCTGCCGGGCGTGGGCGCTTTCGACCCCGCCATGCAGCGGCTGAAGCAGGCGGATCTGATCGAACCCCTGAAAGCTTGGTGCGGCTCCGGTGGACGCCTGCTGGGGATCTGCCTGGGGCTGCAATTGCTGTTCGAGAGCAGTGAGGAGGGGGAGCGCGAGGGCCTGGGTCTGCTGGCCGGACGGGTGCGGGCCCTGCCGCGCACGCCCGATCACCCGATTCCTCACATGGGCTGGGCGCCGCTGCTGCCGGGCGCGCCATCACCGCTGCTGCCAGCGGACCAGCCGCCTGCCTGGGTCTACTTCGTGCATTCCTTCGCCGCCGATCCCTCGGAGGCCGCCTGCATCACCGCCCAGGTGGCCTACGGCGATGCCCGGGTCACGGCCGCGGTATGGCAGCAGAACGTGGCGGCCTGTCAGTTCCACCCGGAGAAATCCGGGCCGGTGGGTCAGCGTATGTTGCGCCGCTGGCTGGGCTGGGTGGAGAATGCCGCCGCATGACCCTGCGGATCAGTGGCGGCCGCCGGCTGATCAGCCCAGCGGGTTCGGCGGCCAGACCCACCACCTCGCGGGTGCGGCTCGCGGTGATGAACCTGCTCAGCGCGCGGCTGGAGGGAGCGCGCTGGCTCGATCTCTGCTGCGGTAGCGGGGTCATGGGCTGCGAAGCGCTGCAGCGTGGTGTGGCGGCGGTGGTGGCGGTGGATCAGGACCGGGGGATGGCGTCCACGGCCCGGACCAACCTGGAAACGGTGCGTGCGGGGCTGAGGCGGCCGGTGACGGTGGAGGTGCTCTGCCGGCCGTTGCCGCGCTGGCTGGAGGGCGGTGGCGCCTGCCGTACGGCTGGTGGACCCTTCGATCTGATCTATGTGGATCCGCCCTATGGCGCGGGTCTGCATCAACCGATCGCGGCGGCGGTGCTTGAGCACGGCTGGATGGCCGCCGGTGGGTTGTTGGTGTGGGAGTGCGGTAGCGGCCGTGTGCCTGAAGCACCGCCCGGCTGGGAGCTGAGCCAGCAACGCCGCTACGGCAGCTCGGAAGTGGTGGTGCTGAGGCCCCTTAGCCAGCAAGAGAGTCCCGCAGAATCCTCAATGGGACAGGGTCCAGAGGAGCGCCTTTGAGGGGCTGCGAGTGATGGCCTGGGAGTCCCGGACCCGCTGGCCTCCTGAGCCAGTGGTCTGATCACCTGCTGGCCTCATGACCAGCTTGAAGGATGTTCAGGCCGCCCCAGCCTCTTGGTTCAGGCAAGCAGCGCCGGTTCAGCCGCCGAGGGCGCTGCCACGGCGGTACTGGTTCCAGGCCGCCACGAACAACCCCAACAGGGTGACGGGAATCAGGCCCAGCACGATGCCGCAGAGCAGGGGTTCGATCATGGAGAGCCAGCCACACAGAAGTGACGCAATTGTTTCACGTCTGCGGCAGTGTGGAGGGAGCAGCGTGGCGTTCCTTGACAGGTGATCTGACCCCGACAACGGCTCCTGAGGGGGCAGCGGAGGCCACCTTCCGCCGTCAGGGTCTGATCACAGCGATGGCGCTGATGGCGGCTGCCGCCTGCGCGCTGCTGGCCCTGGGGCTGCTCCCCTCCATCCAGGGCGACCCCTACACCCGCCAGACCCTGGATCTGGTCGGCTCGGCCGATCGCGGCAGCCGGCTGTTCCTGATCAACTGCGCCGGTTGTCATGGCATTGCCGGCCAGGGGCTGGTGGGCCCGAGCCTGCATGGCGTCACCCAGCGCAAGAACGACCGCCGGCTCGTGCAGCAGGTGGTGAGCGGTCGCACTCCGCCCATGCCCCGTTTTCAGCCTGATCCCCAGGCCATGGCCGACCTGATCGCCCATCTCCACGCACTGGCGTGACGGCCCCTGCGCCCCCTCCCTGCCCACCGGTGGTGGTGTTGGTGGAACCTGCTGGGCCTCTGAATGTGGGCAGCGCCGCCCGCCTCTGCGCCAATTTCGGCATCGTCGAGCTGCGCCTGGTGGCGCCCCGCTGCGATCACCTCGGCGATGAAGCCCGCCGCATGGCCGTGCATGCCCAGCCGCTGCTGGAGCGGGCCGTTGTTTTTCCCGCTCT
This sequence comes from Synechococcus sp. CS-1333, assembly GCF_025128015.1. Lineage (NCBI taxonomy): Bacteria > Bacillati > Cyanobacteriota > Cyanophyceae > Synechococcales > Synechococcaceae > Synechococcus > Synechococcus sp. CS-1333. The sequence goes on along the minus strand of NZ_JAHLYO010000008.1, from coordinate 83,638 downwards.
GGCCGCCGCCATCGCCGATTGTCGCCGCGTCGTGGCCGCCAGTGGCCGGCCGGAGGCGGCACCGGTGGCCGTGGTGGACCCGCCCGAGGCTTTTGCCTGGCTGGCGGCGGGTGACGGAGAAGGCGATGGCGACGGGGCCTCAAGTGCGGCCCGCGGCCCCGGCGGCTCCCGTGGTCCCGACAGCCCTGGCCGCCACCACAGCCCTGCGGATACCCCTGTCCCGGCCACGGTGCCGAAGGTGGCTGCCCTCGTGTTCGGCCGCGAAGACCGGGGACTGAGCAATGACGAACTCCTGCAGGCCGGACGGGTGCTGCGCATCGCCGCCGATCCCGCCTACACCTCGCTAAACCTGTCCCATGCGCTGGCCATCGTGTTGTACGAGTGGCACCGGTTCCACGCCCGCCCGTCTGGTCCAGGCCCCGGGCCCACCACGGCGCTGCCCACCCCGGTTCGGCGCGCCGACCTGGAGGCTGCGCTGGCCGATGCCCAGGCGCTGCTGCTGGAGGTGGGTTTTCTGCTGCCGCACACGGCCCATGCCCGCATGGCCAAGGTGCGAGGCCTGCTGCAGCGGGCCCAGATCGATGCCGATGAAGTGGCCATGGTGCGCGGCATGGTCCGGCAGCTGCGCTGGGCCACCGATCGCCGGACCCCTTAACGTCCTGCCAATCCATTTCTTTTGTCTGTGCGCTCGGGCCGCCCCCCCCGATCCGGATCCACCGGCTGGTTCCAGCCCCTGGCTCTGGTGCTGCGATTGCTGGTGATGGGCGTCGGTCTCGGCGTCATCACTGGCACGGTGCTGAAACAGCTCGCCCCCCGGATGGCCCAGGGAGCGATGGACACGCCGCGCATGGGAGCTGCCACCACGCCGGTGTCGCCCCTGCAGCAGGGCATCCCGCTGGGCAGTTTCGAACCGCGCAAGGAGCTCACGGCTCTCAGCGCCCGCTGGAAGGCCCTGGCGGCGGCCCAGAAGGATCTAAAGGTGGGAGGGTTCCTGCTGGTGCTTGATGACGGCCGCTTCGCCCAGCTGAATCCCGACACGCCCCTGCCTGCCGCCAGCTCGATCAAGACCCCGATCCTGCTGGCGGCGCTTGAGGACCTCGACCGCGGCAAGTTGCGCTGGGGCGAACCCCTGCCACTCACCAAGGAGGTGGTGGGCGGTGGTGCCGGCTGGATGGCCAATCGTCCGCTCGGCACCCGTTTCCCCTTCTACGAAGCGGCCACCGAGATGATCCGCGTCAGCGATAACAGCGCCACCAACCTGCTGATCAAACGGGTGGGCGGGAAGCTGGCCATCAATGCCCGCTTCCAGGCGCTTGGCCTTCCTGCCACCGTGGTGAACAACTGGCTTCCCGATCTGGAGGGCACCAACACCACGAGCCCCCACGACCTCGCCCGTTCCATCGCCCTGGTGGATACCGGCGCCAAGCTCAGTCCACGGGCACGGGATCACTTCCGCACGATTCTGGGCACCTCCCGCACCAATACCCTCCTGCCCGCCGGGGTGCTCAAGGGGATCGGTGGCGATTCCAGCGACCCCGACAGCGAACTGCTCGCCCGCGGCATCACCGTGCTCAACAAGACCGGCGACATCGGCATCGCCTACTCCGATGCCGGACTGATCGAACTGCCCAACGGTCAGCGGGCCGTGGCGGCCTTCATGGTCAAGGGCCCTTTCAACGATCCCCGCTCCACCGATCTGATCCGGGCGATGGCCGCGACCATGAGCGAAACCCTGATCGGCCGTTCCCCTGCTCCCACCCCGCGATGAATCCGCAAGCTCCCCGCAACCGCCGCTGTCGGTGGCTGAGCTCCCTGCTGCCAGCTGTTGCCGGTGGCGTCCTGGCGCTGGGCGCGAGTGGCGGGGCCGCCGCCGATCCGGTGACCACTCTGGCGGCCACTCCCGCGGCCAAGCCAGCTGCGGCGCCTGCCCCTGCTCCCGCCCCCGCTGCGGCTCCCACCACCGTGCTGCGGCCCCAGCAGGTGCGGCCGCTGCCCGGAAAGCTCGATCAGGTGCCGCTGATCAATGACAACAACCCCGAGCTGATCACGGGGCCCGGCATCCTGCTCTCCACCTTCGATGGGGCCGCCACCCTGGGCGGGAAGCCCCTCGGTGTGCCGGCGGCTCACCTCAACCGTCCCCTGAAAGGTCGCTTCGATCTGTTCAGCCATCACGTTTATGCCGGACGGCCCGAAACCGTGGATTCCACCCTCTGGCTGGGGGTGGTGGCGGCGCCCAGCGGCCCGCGGCCGGTGCGGCTGCAGTTGATCAGCGGTTCCACGGCGCTGTCGCAGGCCACCGACCCGAAGCAGGCGGACGCCCCCTTCCTGCCCCTGCCGGCGCTGGTTCCCCACGACGGCACCTCTGCGTTTTCCGGCCCCGGCAGCCGGGTGGCGGCTGAACTGCTGCAGCAGCGCCGCAGCCCTGAGATTCCCGCCCAATGGCAGCTGCCGGCCGGAGAACTCACCACCCTGGTGGCGCTGCCGATCCCGGTGCGCGGACTCGACCCTCTGCTCAACGGCCGCAACCTGCAGCTGCGGCTGGTGAGCGACGGGCCGGTGCAGGTCGCCACCCTGGCCGCCTTCGGCGGTGACCAGCCCCCATCGGACGCCACCTGGCTGGAGCTGTTGCGGGGCGGGCTCAGCCCCAAGGAGCACCAGCCCACTCCGCGCGGCGCCAAGGGGCGGATCATCTATTCACGGGTCAGTGGCGTGCAGCTGGGCAGCCGTTGGACCGGTACGCTCACCGATCCCGGCAGCCCGGTGCTGTCGGTGCGCAGCGCCCCGGTGTCGTGGCCGATCGCCGGGCTGGAGCTGGGCACCCTTGGCACCGGCCAGGTGCAGACCGCCGAGCTCGATCCCTTCTATCCCGGCACTGCCTGGGCCGCCCACGGCAACTACGGCGTCGAGTACGACCTGCGCCTGCCGCTGCGGAACGACAGCGATCAGCCGAGCGTGCTTTCGCTGGCGCTGGAGTCGCCCCGCAAGACGGACAAGCCGCTGGGGGGGTTGAGCTTCAACGCCACCGAGGCCCGGCCGGTGATGTTCCGCGGCACCGTGGAGGTGAGTGGCCTCGACGATCCTCAGGGCCGGCGGATGGGCCGGCGCTGGTTCCACCTGGTGCAGCGCCAGGGGCAGCAGGGGCCTGAGCTGGGCCGCGTTCGGCTCCAGCCTGGAGAGCGGCGCGAGCTGCGCGTGCGCTTGGTCTACCCAGCTGATGCCACCCCACCCCAGGTGCTCACCCTGCTGCCGGTGCCCGCCGCTCCGGCGGAAACCTCAGCTGTGAAACAATCCGAACCCGTGCCGAGCTGTCGTCCGTGAGTCAGACCCGCAAGCGCAGGGTGTTCCCCTTCACCGCCATCGTCGGCCAGGAGGAGATGAAGCTCGCCCTGCTGCTGAACGTGATCGATCCCCGCATCGGCGGCGTGATGATCATGGGCGACCGGGGCACGGGCAAGTCGACCACCATCCGCGCTCTGGCCGATCTGCTGCCAGCCATCCCGGTGGTGGCCGGCGACCCCTACAACAGCTCTCCCACCGACCCCGACCTGCAGAGCAGCGAGGTGCGCGCGCGGGCCGAATCCGGCGAGACCCTGCCGGTGGAACCTCGCCAGGTGCCGATGGTGGACCTGCCGCTGGGTGCCACCGAAGACCGTCTCTGCGGCACGATCGACATCGAGAAAGCCCTCAGCGAGGGCATCCGGGCGTTTGAGCCGGGCCTGCTGGCCAAGGCCAACCGCGGTCTGCTCTACGTCGATGAGGTGAACCTGCTCGACGACCACCTGGTGGACGTGCTGCTCGACTCGGCCGCCTCTGGCTGGAACACGGTGGAACGGGAAGGAGTGAGCGTGCGGCACCCGGCGCGTTTCGTGCTGATCGGCTCCGGCAACCCGGAGGAAGGGGAGCTGCGGCCCCAGCTGCTCGATCGCTTCGGCATGAGCGTGGAGGTGCGCACCGTGCGCGATCCCGAGCTGCGCGTGCAGGTGGTCGACCAACGCACCGGCTTTGATGCCGACCCCGAGGCCTTCAGTGCCCAGGTGCAGGACGTTCAGGAAGCCCTGCAGGCCAGGGTGGTGGAGGCTCAGAACCGGTTGCCGTCGGTGGTGATCGACGACGACCTGCGGGTGCGCATCTCGGCGGTGTGCGGCGAACTGGATGTGGATGGTCTGCGCGGCGACATCGTCACCAACCGGGCGGCCCGGGCCCTGGCCGCCTTTGAGCACCGCAACGAGGTCACCGACGACGATGTGGCCCGGGTGGTGGCCTGCTGCCTGCGCCATCGCCTGCGCAAGGATCCACTGGAGCAGATCGACACAGGCGATCGGGTGATCAAAGTGTTCTGCAAGGTGTTCGAGCGGCCTGAGCCAAGCGACCGCAACGGTTTCGAACTGGCCCTGGCGGCCTGAGCCTGTCGGCTGCTCAACTCCCGCAGGGCGCGGATAATTCGCCCCATGCGCATCCTCGGTATCGATCCTGGTCTCGCCCGTGTCGGCTACGGCGTGATCGAGTCCGGCCCGCCCCAGCGGATGCTCGACTGCGGCATGATCCAGACCCTTCCTGGCCGCTCCGATGGCGCGCGGATGGTGGAGATCGCCCGTGACCTGCGCTGGCTGGTGCGGCGCTGGCGCCCGGAGCTGGCGTCGGTGGAGAAATTCTTCTTCTACCGCTCCAGCACCACGATTTCGGTGGTACAGGCCCGGGGCGTGGTGATCATGACCCTGGCGCGGCTGCAGGTGCCGGTGGTGGAGTTTCCGCCGATGCAGGTGAAGCTGGCGCTCACCGGTTCGGGCCATGCCGGCAAGGAGGAGGTGCTCGACGCCGTGATGCGCGAACTGTCGCTGGATCACCCCCCACGCCCCGACGACGCTGCCGATGCCCTAGCTGTGGCGCTCACTGGCTGGTTTCAGCGGTGAAGCAGCCCGCTGCCGGTGGTGCTGCTCCCGGTGACGCTGTGGCCAGTGGGGCAGGTGCCGACAAGGCAGCCCTGCGGAGCCACTGGCGGCAGCAGCGCTTGGCCCTGCTGATGGAGGCGCACCCTGCCCTGCAACAACAGGCCGTTGCGGCGCTGGCGCCCTGGCTGGATCGCCCGCAGCGGTTGGGGCTCTACTGGCCCCTCCGCGGCGAAGCGGACCTGAGGCCGCTTCAGGAGCTGGGATCGGCTTCGCTCGCCCTGCCGGGGGTGCGGCCGGCAGCGGGCCTGGAAGGAGACCCGGCCGCAGGAGCGTCGGGGAGGGGCGCCGCCGCACTTCATTACGTCGCCTGGAACCCGGGCGCGCCGCTGCTCCCTGATCACTGCGGCATCCCGGCCCCACAGGGGCCCAGCCTCGAGCCCAGCGCCCTGGGCCTGCTGCTGGTGCCGGCGCTGGCCTTCGACCGCCGCGGCTTCCGGCTGGGTTCGGGCGGCGGCTGGTACGACCGCTTGCGGCAGCACCCGGCCTGGCGCTCCGTGCCGGCTGTGATCGTGGCGCCCTACGGCTGTCTGGTGGAGGCCCTGCCCACCGACCCCTGGGACATTCCCTTCGACGGATGGCTGAGCGAGCGGGGCCTGGAATGGTTGCAACCTGTTGAGTGATGACCACCCCAGCCCGCCTGACGGGGCTGCATTTGCCAGGATCCCCGCAGTTGAAGCCTTCCTGTGGTGCTCTCCTCGGATTCGTCCGCTCAATCGCCAATGGGCCTGATGCAGCCTGCGGTGGCCCGGATGGATGCCGATGGCACCAGTGGTCGGCGCCTTTCCCCAGCGCTGCGCGCCGGAACCGCCGCAGCGGCAGGCCGCACCGTGGCCGATCGCGTGATGGCCGCCGAGCTCGGCCACCGCTCCGAGCCCAGCGAGGCCCTCTCGATGATGGTGAGCTCGATGGTACGGATGGTGCAGGCGGGCAAGGCCCATGCCGCCGGCAACCGCTGGTCGGCCTCCTGAACCCCACTTACGCTGGAATGCCTGGCCCACCTGAAGCGCGGCCGGCCCTCCGCTGTTTGCTCAATCGCCCGTGACCTCCTGCCAACGCCTGGTCGTGCCATGCCTGGGAGCGGTGGCCCTGGCCCTGCTGCCGGTGGCAGCCCGGGCCCATGCCATCGAGAGCAGCCTCGATCAGCTCCGCTCCCTCAACGACTCCCTGCTGCTGGAGAGCCGCTTCTCCTCCGGTGAACCGGCGGCCGGAGCCCAGGTGCGCGTGGTGCCGCCAGGAGGCGGCGCGCCGGTGACGGTGGGCCAGCTGGATGCCGACGGCAAGCTGTCCTTCGTGCTGCCGAGCGGCGCCGATGGCACGTGGGAGCTCCAGGTCGACGACGGCCCCGGCCATCGCGACTTCCTCGACCTGACGGTGAAGAGCGGCCGCCCTCTGATCGACAGCCTCAGCGGCCGACCGGCCGAGCCGACGGCGCCCTGGACCTCCCCCTGGCTGATCGGCACCCTGGTGCTGGGCGGCCTCGGCAGCGTCGGCGGGGTGATCGCCGGCCTGAGCGGCTGGTCTGCTGCGCGCCGTCGCCTTCGATGAGCGCCGGCACCGAAGCGCTCGATCGGATCGTTGAGCGACTGCGCGGCACCACTGACCCCAAGCGCCGCTACGCCTACGTGCTCTGGCTGGCCCAGAAGCTGGAGCCGCTGCCGGATGAGTTCCGCGTCGACCCCTTCAAGGTGAAGGGCTGCGTGTCGCAGGTGTACGTGGTGGGCGAGCTTCAGGAGGGGCGGCTGCACTGGCGTGGGGATTCCGATGCCCAGATCACCAAAGGGCTGCTGGCCCTGCTGATCGAAGCGCTCGAAGGTCTGACGCCCGAGCAGGCTGCCTCCGTTGATCCTGCCTTTCTGGCGGACACGGGCCTGCAGGCCAGCCTCACCCCATCGCGGGCCAACGGCTTCCTCAACATCTTCAAGATGATGCAGGCCCAGGCCCGCAGTCTCGCCGGCGGCGAGTCCACCGCCGGTGCGGCTTCCGGCGCCCCCTCCTGATGACGAGCGGCGCCGGCCTGCAGGAGCAGCCGCGCTGCAGCCAGGTTTCTAGGCTCGGACGTTTCCAGGCGAGACAGGCATGACCATCGGCATCGGCTTGCTGGGTCTCGGCACGGTGGGAGCGGGCGTAGCCGCCATCCTGTCCGCCCCGGCGGGTCGCCATCCGCTGGTGGACCAGCTGCGGCTGCAACGGGTGGCTGTCAGGGATCTGAGCCGCCCGCGCCCGGTGGAGCTGGATCCGGCCCTGCTCACCACCGACCCCGAAGCGGTGGTGCAGGATCCGGCCGTCGACATTGTGGTGGAGGTGATGGGCGGACTCGAACCCGCCCGCAGCCTGATCCTCAGCGCCATCGCCGCCGGGAAATCGGTGGTCACGGCCAACAAGGCGGTGATCGCCCGCCACGGCCAGGAGATCGCCGCGGCGGCCGCCGCGCGGGGCGTGTACGTGCTGATCGAGGCCGCGGTGGGCGGCGGCATTCCGATCATCGAGCCGCTGAAGCAGTCGCTGGGTGCCAACCGCATCCAGCGGGTGAGCGGCATCATCAACGGCACCACCAACTACATCCTCACCCGCATGGCGGATGAGGGGGCCCTTTATGGCACGGTGCTGGCCGATGCCCAGGCCCTCGGCTACGCCGAAGCCGACCCGGCCGCCGATGTGGAGGGTGGCGATGCCGCCGACAAGATCGCCATCCTGGCGGGACTGGCCTACGGCGGCGGCGTCGAACGCTCCGCCATCCCCACAGAAGGCATCAGCGGCCTGCAGGCCAGGGATGTGAGCTACGCCGACCAGCTGGGATTCCGCGTCAAGTTGCTGGCGGTGGCGCAGAGCGAGGGCACCGATCCCGACGGCACCGAGCAGCTCGATGTGCGGGTGCATCCCACCCTGGTGCCGAAGGATCACCCACTGGCGGGGGTCAACGGCGTCAACAACGCCATCCTCGTGGAGGGGGATCCGGTGGGGCGGGTGATGTTCTATGGGCCTGGTGCCGGGGCCGGGCCCACCGCTTCGGCTGTGGTGGCCGACATCCTCAACATCGCCGGCATCCGCCAGGTGGGCGGCCCTTCCGCCGGGCTTGATCCGCTGCTGGCGGCCGGCAGCTGGCGCCGTTGCCGCCTGGTGGATCCCGCCGTCACCCGCCACCGCAACTACCTGCGCCTGCAGACCACCGACCAGGCGGGCGTGATCGGGCGGATCGGCAGTTGCTTCGGCCAGGAGGAGGTGTCGATCCAGTCGATCGTGCAGTTCCAGGCCTCCGGCGGGGAGGCTGAGATCGTGGTGATCACCCATGACGTGCAGGAGGCCCGTTTCCGTGCGGCGCTCACGGCGATCGCCGCCCTGCCCGACGTCAAGGCGGTGGCGGCCTGCCTGCGAACCCTCTGAGGCAATGATCCGCGAACCCTCTGCCGGGACATGCTGAGCGGCCTCACCTGATGGGAGTGATCAGCAGCACCGATCCTTCGGTCGCGATCCCCTCACCGGGATTTCTTAAGGTTCATAGCGAACGCCTTCCCCTCTCCAGCCCCGAAATGCTGTCGACACACGCCCCCACCACGGGCGACCCGCAGCGCCGTCAGGCCCCATCCCCCCTCGCCACCCCTCTTCCTACGGACACCCCCTCCATCCGCACCAGCCCGATGAGCCTCCACCAGGGTGATTGCATTCACCTCGCCTCGGATTCGAACCTGTACCAGGTGATCGCCGTGGATCCACCCCATGACCGCTGCTGGGTGCGCCGCTGGCCGCTGGCGCGGGAGGGCTCCCCGGTGTTCGAGGTGTCCTTGCAGCAGGTTCACAACAGGCCGCCTTCCCTGGCCCTGAATGGCCAGCCGAGCCTTTGAATGGCCGCAGCGAGCGTCACCGCCCCCCATCGCCCCCTTTCCTGATCTGAAGCGCTGGCTGACGCTTCCCCTGGTGGGAGTGCTGAGCCTGGGTCTGCTGTCGGCCTGCCAGCCCGTCCGTCCGGTGGACCGGCTGGTGGTGGCGGGGCGCAGCCGCATCGATTCAGTGGATCCAGCCGCCACCTTCAGCATCGGCGCGATGCAGTTGCTGAGCGCGCTGGGCGACCCCCTCTATGCGATCAGTCCCGAGGGCGAGCTGCAGCCACGCCTGGCCGTGGCACCGCCCCGCCTCAGCGCCGATCGTCTCACTGCCTGGGTGCCGCTGCGCCAGGGCGTGCGCTTCCACGACGGCAGCCGCTTCGATGCCGCCGCCATGGTGTTCACGCTGGAGCGCTTCCTGGCGATCGGCAAGCTGAGCTACCTGCTGGGCGACCGGATCGCTTCGGTGCGGGCCAGCGGGCCCTACGAACTGGAGCTGCGCCTGCGGCGCCCGTTCACGGCCCTGCCCCAGCTGCTCACGGCGGTGAATCTCACGCCGTTGTCCCCCACGGCCTACCGCGCCCACGGCCGCCGCTTTCTGAACGAGCGCTTCGTGGGCACCGGGCCCTACCGGCTCACCTTCTTCAACGATCAGCAGCAGCGGCTGGAGCCCTTCGCCGACTACTGGGGCCCGAAGCCCGCCAACAGCGGCATCGACATGGTGAACCTGAGCAACTCCACCGCCCTTTACGGCGCCCTGCGCAGCGGCGAGGTGGATGTGCTGCTCTCCACCAGCCTGGAGGGCGACCAGCAGCTGTCGCTGCACCGCCTGGCTGCGGCCGGCGCCCTGCGCGAAGGGAGGGGGCCGGCTCTGGAGATCGGCTACCTCACGCTGCTCAGCGACCAGCCGCCCCTGAAGGATCCCCGCCTGCGCCGCGCCCTGGCCTTCGGCCTCGATCGTGAGCTGATCAGCCAGCGGGTCAGCCACGGGCTGCGCCCTTCCCTCCGGGAGCTGGTGCCCCCCACAATCCCCGGTTCCGATCCGCAGGCCTGGCCTGCCTTCGATCCGGCCCAGGCCCGCGCGCTGTTTCGCCAGGCCGGCTACTGCAGCGGCCGGCGGTTGAGCGTGCCCCTCACCTTCCGCTCCAACATCCCCTCCGACCGCTTGTTCGCGCTCACCTGGAAGGAGCAGCTGGCCCGTGACCTCGGCGACTGCGTGCAGCTGGAGATCAGCGGCATGGAATCCACCACGGCCTACCGGCAGCTCGGCGAGGGTGCCTTTACAGCGATCCTGCTGGAGTGGATGGGGGATTTCCCCGATGCCGACAACTACCTGATTCCCCTGTTGGGGTGCGAGCAGGCGGAGGGCAACCGCTGCCTCAAGGGGGCCAGCGCCGCCAGCGGCAGCTTCTGGACCCAGCCGGGTCTTGAGCAGGATCTCAAGCGCAGCGAAAGCCTGGAGGGCGAGGAGCGCGTCGCCCTGGTGCGCCGCCTGCAGCAACAGGTGGCCCAGGCTTCCCCCTACATCCCGGTGTGGCTGGTGGCCCCGCGCGCCTGGGCCCGCCCCAACCTGCAGACGCCCCGCTTCGATGGGGCCGGCCGGGTGGTGTTCAGCCGGCTGCAGAAGGAGCGCCACCCATGAGCCGCCGTTCCCAGCTGTTGCGCTACGGCGCCAGCCGCCTGCTGCTTGGCCCGGTGATGCTCTGGCTGATCGCCTCCCTGGTGTTCCTGCTGCTGCGGCTGGCGCCGGGTGACCCGATCGATGCCCTGCTCGGCATCCGCGCTCCGGAGGAGGCCCGCGCCGCCCTGCGCCAGCAACTCGGGCTTGATCTGCCGCTGCTCACCCAGTACGGCCAGTTCCTGCTGGGTTTGCTGCGCGGGGATCTGGGCGCCTCGCTCACCAATCAGACACCGGTGGCCCAGGTGATCGGCCAGAGCCTGCCGGCCAGCCTGGAGCTGGGCGTGTGCGCGCTGTTGATCGCCGCCGTGCTGGGGCTGGCGGTGGGGTTCTCCGGCATCGCCCGTCCCGACGGCAAGCTCGATCTGGCCGGCCGCCTCTACGGCATCGGCACCTACGCCCTGCCGCCGTTCTGGGCGGCGATGGTGGTGCAGCTGGTGTTCGCCGTCTGGCTCGGCTGGTTGCCGGTGGGTGGGCGCTTCCCGGTCACGCTGCTGCCGCCCAGCGGCTCAGGCTTCTACCTGTTCGACAGCCTGCGGGCCGGCAACTGGCAGCAGTTCAGCGGCACGGTGCGGCATTTGGTGCTGCCCGCCACCACGCTCGGCGTGCTGCTCAGCGGCATCTTCGATAACGCGCTGCGGCTCAACCTGCGCCGGGCGCTCCGCTCCGATTACGTGGAAGCGGCCCGCAGCCGCGGCCTGAGCGAACCAAGGGTCGTGCTGCGCCACGCCCTGCCGAATGCCCTGTTGCCTGTGCTCACGATCACCGGGATCACCGTGGCGTCCCTGATCGGTGGCGCCCTGCTGATTGAGGTCACCTATTCGTGGCCGGGCATCGCCTTCCGGCTGCAGGAAGCGATCGCCCAGCGCGACTACCCCCTGGTGCAGGGGATCGTGGTGGTGGTGGCGGCGCTGGTGGTGGTGGTGAGCGTGGTGGTGGATCTGCTGGTGGCCCTGCTGGATCCGCGGATTCGTTTCTGACGCTTGCTGCTGAAGCCGGTGCTGAACGCTGCCGCTGGTGCCTTTTTGCGCCCTGCTGTGGGAGCGGATGGTCTGCCCCGTCCCGCTGTTGCCGTTCAGCCGTCGAGGCGCCGGTGCCAGTGGCGGGCTGCCTCCCGGTCCAGCACGTAGGCCCGCACGGTGCCCTGCAGGCGCTGCTGGCTGGCCAGGGCAGCGGACCCGTCGAGGGAGCCGAGGAAGTCGGCGGTGAGGTTGAGCAGCAGCTCCTGCACCTGATGCGGTTCCACCCCGACCAGCTCCTCGCCTAGCTGCAGCAGCGCGGGGTTGTCGTCACCGAGGCGCACCACCGAGAAGTGGCTGCCTCCCTCCACCATCACCAGCCGGCTGCGGGGGTTGTGCTGCTGCAGGAACAGCTCCAGCTGCTCGCCCACCGGCGGCGTGACCAGATCAAGGCCGCCACCCACCATCAGCAGCGGCGTGCCGTTGAGGCGATCGAGGCCGCGGCCTGGCCAGAGCAGGCTTCCGAAGGGATTGAAGCTCACCACCGCCGCCACCGGGTCGCGCCCGTCACCGCTGCCCACCTTCGGCAAGGGCACCTCCGGCAGCTGGCATTGCAACAGCCGCGAGAGGTTGTTGAGCGGGATCCCTCTCATCGCCTGCTTGCAGCGCTGGTCGAGGCCCGCCACGGGCCGGGCGCCTCCGGCCATCAGAGCCGACAGCCCACCGAGCGAATGGCCCAGCAGCACCGCGGAGGAGCCCAGGGGCGGCAGCCGGCCGTCCTGCTCGGCTTTCAGCACCGCCTCCACATCCGCAAGGCGGGCGGGGAGAGTCTCGGCGCCGGGGGGCGGGCGCTGCCCATCGAGCAGTTGCCGCACGACGTGTTCGTCGCTGCTGGGGTCATCGATCAGCAGCACCGGGTAGCCGTGCTCCGCCAGCCCGCGGGCCAGCCAGTTCAGCTGGGCGCCGCTGCTGCCCAGCCCCGGCATCACCAGCAAGTAGGTGCCACGAGCGGGCCCCACCGCCTCCCACAGCTCGATCTTGAGGGGGTCGGGCCGGTGGGTCACCGCCAGTTCCAGCAGGCGGGGCATGGGAACGGCGCCGGTGGGCTGCAGGGCCGGCGCCCGTGCGGTGCTGGGGGTGGCGGTCAGGGGCAGTCGCAGCTGACGCAACTGCCGCAGGGCCTGGCCCTGCAGTTCCACCTGCCGGCGCCATTGCTGCGCCAGCTTCAGCACCTCATCCACCTCCAGGGTGAGCCGGGGGGTGGGCACAGCCCGCAGCAGGCTCAGCGGGGTGACCGGTTCCGGGCGCTGCAGCAGGCCGCGGAGTGTGTTCACCAGCAGAGGGCCGCTGCCGCTCTGGTCGGTGCTCAGCAGTGCCCCCATCTCCTCGACCACCTGCCGGCCCGCCCAGCTCTGGATCAACTGCAGAGCCAGGTCGCGCTCCTCCAGGATCGGCGTGAGCAACAGGCGGCGCAGATCCTCGCGGCTGCGGGGGTCGAGCAACTCGAACCACACGCCCAGGTCGTTGCCCCGGGAGCCGGGATCACGGCTCCAAGCCTCCAGCTGGCCGATGTCGATCGGCAGCGAGAACCCGTCGAGCCGAACGATCAGTTGATCTGCGGCCTTGGCCGGACTGCCCCCCCCGACCAGCAGACTGGTGAGAAGCACGAACAGCGGTCGGAACCGGTTTGACACGACGTCGAGCAGGGGCAAGCGGCCTCGGCTGGTTCCTCCAGTTTCCCGCGCCCCTGCAGCAATTGTGCTGGATGCGGCTGCTGAGCGGCCTTGGCGGCGGCGGCGTGATCTATCTCACCGCTGTGGTGTTCCACAACGCCGGATTCTCCGCCACTGCGGTCGGGCAGGGGCTGGCGGCAGCCGCATTGGCCGGTACGGCCGGTCGCTTGCTCTGCGGCTGGTGGCTCGACCGCGGCCGCTCCTGCAATGGCCCGATCGTGCTGGCCGCCTTGATCTCGGTGCTGGCAGACACGCGCCTGTACAGCGCCACCAGCTTCCCCGCCTACGTGAGCGGGCAGATGCTGATCGGACTGGCCCTCGGGCTCTGGTGGCCCGCGATCGAGCTTGCCGTGACCCAGAGCTGCGCGCCGTTGCCCTCCAGCCGCGCCTTTGCGTTGGTGCGCACCGCTGATGCGCTTGGCATCGCCACCGGCGTGCTGCTGGGCTCCGGGCTGGCGGCCCTTGGCCGCTTGCGAGGCATCTTCCTCGTCGACATCGCCTGCATGGTCGTGCTGCTGAGCCTGCTGCTGCGCCGGCCGCTGCCGCCGGCACCAGTCCGCAGTGCCGACAGCCGACTCGATTCCTGGCAGGGATGGGTGCGTCCCCTGCTGCCCCTGCTGGCGATGACGGTGCTGTCCACCGGCATGGTGGCCCTGCTGCAGGGCGCCCTGCCCCTGGATCTGGTGCGCGGCGGGCTGGCCCGCCCCCCCCTGCCGGAGAGCACTGGTGCCCTGCTGCTGGCCCTGCAGCTGGGGCTCCTGCTGGCCCTGCAATGGCCGCTGGGGCGCTGGCTGTCAGAGCGGTCGGTGGCCTTCGGGCTCGGACTGAGCCTGCTGGGTTTCGCGCTCGGCAGCTCCCTGCTGGCCTTCTCCAGCCTGGGCTGGCACAGCCTCACGGTGCTGCTGCTGGCCCAGCTGCCGCTGGCGGCGGCTGTGGCCGCCTTTCTGCCCACGGCCACCGAAGCGGTGGTGGAGATCACGCCCCCCGCCCATCAAGGCATGGCCATGGCGCTGTTCTCGCAGTGTTTTGCGCTGAGTGCCTTCGTAGCGCCGCAGGTGGCGGGCCTGTTCCTCGATCAGCAGCGGCATGGGGGCGGCCTCTGGCTGGCGATGGCGGCGCTCTGCCTGCTGGGCCTCACCCTGGTGCGTCCCTTAGCCCGCGTCCACCCCCACGCCAGCCCCTCCAGTGTGATCTGAGGCCCCGGCCCCGCCAGGGGCGGGCCGGGAGATCCAGCCCTGCTGCTCGTGAGGCAGGGGCTCGGTGCCGTACTCCCAGTCGTCGTAGTCGGGGTCGTTGCGGATGCGCTGGTGCAGTTCCTTCTGTATTTCAAAGTTGTGTGCGCCGGGATTGCGCGCACCGGTGGCGGATCCCGCACCTCGGTCAGGGGTCGCCGCGGTGGCGCTCGTGACCTCGGCCAGCGGCGGCTCAGCGGCAGGCAGATTTGCAGGCGCTGCCGCGCTGCCAGCAGAGGGCTCCTGGGAGGGGTTCATCAGGCTTCGCCTCGTCGGACACCATTCTCGCCGAAGGCGGCCGCCGTCCCGGTCACGGAAGCCAAAGAGGAGGGCGGCTCAATGCTCTGCGCCTGCCTCAGCCGCCGAAACGTCTGCTGAAGTTGAAACCGCTTCAGACGTTGAACAGGAACTCCATCACGTCGCCTTCGGCCACCACGTACTCCTTGCCCTCGCTGCGCAGCCAGCCTCGGTTGCGTGCTTCCGACAGGGAGCCCGCTTCGATCAACTGCGCGTAGGCCACGGTCTGGGCGCGGATGAAGCCCCGTTCGAAATCGGTGTGGATCACGCCGGCGGCCTGAGGCGCGGTCATGCCGGCTGTGATCGTCCAGGCCCGGGTTTCCTTTTCGCCGGTGGTGAAGTAGGTGCGCAGGCCGAGCAGCTGATAGGTGGCGCGGATCAGGCTCTGCAACCCGCCCTCGCTCACCCCCAGCCCGTCGAGATAGTCGGCGCGCTCGGCTTCGCCGAGTTCAACGAGTTCCGCTTCCACCTGCGCAGAAATCCGCACCACCTCAGCCCCTTCACGCTGGGCAAGGGCCACCACGGCCTCGCTGTGGCCGTTGCCTGCCGCCAGGTCGTCTTCCGACACGTTGGTGGCGTAGATGATCGGCTTGAGGGTGAGCAGGCCGAGCGGACGGATCGTCTCGCGCTCGTCGGCGCCGAGGGCAACCCCGCGTGCCGGTGCGCCGGCTTCCAGCGCAGCGGCGATGCGGCCCAGCACCTCATCTTCTGCCTGGGCTTCCTTGCTGGTGCGAGCCTGCTTCTTGAGCCGTTCCCGCCGCTTCTCCACCTGGGTCAGGTCAGCGAGAGCCAGTTCCAGATTGATGATCTCGGCGTCCTGGGCGGGATCCACCTGACCAGCCACGTGGATCACGTCGTCGTCCTCAAAGCAGCGCACCACGTGCACGATCGCGTCCACCTCGCGGATGTTGGCGAGGAACTTGTTGCCGAGCCCTTCGCCCTGGCTGGCGCCCTTCACCAGGCCGGCGATGTCGACGAACTCCACCCGGGTGGGCACGATCTCGCGGGAACTGGAAACGTCTGAGAGCATTTTCAGGCGCCCGTCGGGCACCGCCACGGAGCCCACGTTCGGCTCGATCGTGCAGAACGGAAAGTTGGCGGCCTGGGCCTGGGCGTTGGCCACCAGGGCATTGAAGAGGGTGGATTTGCCCACGTTGGGCAGCCCCACGATTCCGGCTTTAAGCATGGGGCTAAATCTAAACGGCGCCCCCCGGGCCTCCCATGGCCACGTTTTTCGCCGCGACCATCAAGACTGGTTACAGCGACCGCTGACTGTCATTCCCCGCTCCGACCTTCGCCCTGCGCCGGTGCTGACACCGCCCCAGGAACAACCGGTCCCGGCCGCCCCTCGCCGGCCCGGTCCCAAAAAGCGGCGCTGGCCTCTCTGGGCAGGGGTGGCCGCGGCAGTGCTCGTGATCGGCGGTGTGGCCCTCTGGCAGCGCCAGCGCAGCACCACCCAGCAGCAAAAGTCGCTGGCCGCCTATGTGGTGAAGGCCGAGCGCGGCAGCCTGCCGGGCATCGTCACCTCCAGCGGGGAGCTGGAAGCGGCCCGCAGCGTCAACGTCAGCCCCAAGCGGGGCGGCGTGCTCGCCGACCTGTTCGTGGATGAGGGCGATCTCGTGCAGGCCGGCCAGCCGATCGCTCTGATGGACAGCGGTGACCTTCGCGATCGGGAGAATGAACTGCTGGCCCAAGAGCGGCAGGCGGCCGCCGAGTACGCCCGCAGCCGCTCGGAGTTCGAACGTCGCCAGAAGCTGTATCAGCAGGGCGCGATCAGTCAGGACGACATCGTCAGCTTCCGCACCCGCATGCTCACCAGCAAGGCGGCCCTTGATGCAGCCCGGCAGCGCAACGCTCAGCGGGATGTGGAGCGCGGCGAGCTCACGATCCGCGCCCCCTTCGACGGCGTGATCACCCAGCGCTTCGCCGACCCCGGCGCCTTCGTCACCCCCACCACCTCCGCCTCCGCCAATGCGGGCGCCTCCAGCTCATCGGTGGTGGAGCTCGCCCGCGGCCTGGAGGCGGTGGCCAAGGTGCCGGAAAGCGACATCGGTCGCATCCGCCTCGGCCAGATCGCCACCGTGCGGGTGGATGCCTTCCCGGACCGCCGCTTCACCGCGCGCGTGCGCCAGATCGCCCCCCGGGCGGTGAAGATCAACAACGTCACCTCCTTCGATGTGAAGCTGCTGTTCACCGATCCCCACAGCGAGCTGCGGATCGGCATGACCGCCGACATCGACTTCAAGACCGGCACCCTGCCGGCTCAGACCCTTGTCCCCACTGTGGCAGTGGTCACCGAGGAAGGGCGGCCTGGGGTGCTGCTGGTGGGCAAGAACAACCAGCCCACCTTCCAGCCGGTGACGCTCGGCTCCAGCAGCGGCCGAAACACCCAGATCCTCTCCGGCCTCAAACCGGGTACCCAGGTGTTCATCGATCTGCCTCCCTGGGCAAAGAAACGTCCCGGCAGCTGAATCCCACTCCGATCAGGCCAGCTGCCAGATCAGGCCAGTGGCCAGCTCAGTTCCGTTCTGCCAGGAAGGCACGGCAGGCCGCCACGATCCTGCCGCTCGCCTGGCCGTCCCCGAAGGGGTTGTGAGCCATGGCCATGGCCGCGTAGGCCGCAGGGTCGTCGAGCAGGCGCCCGGCTTCCGTGGCGATCGCTGCCGCATCGGTGCCGATCAGGCGCGCCGTGCCCGCAGACACCGCTTCCGGACGTTCCGTGGTGCGCCGCAGCACCAGCACCGGTTTGCCCAGGGCTGGGGCCTCTTCCTGCAGGCCGCCGGAGTCGGTGAGCAGCAGCGTGCAACCGCGGATCGCTCCCACCAGCTCGTCGTAATCGAGCGGCTCGGTGAGAAAGGCCCGCGGGTGATCGCCCAGCATCTGCTGCAGGGGTTCCCGAACGGTGGGGTTGCGGTGCAGCGGAAGGAGCAGGGCGGTGTCGGGGTGTTGCTCCAGCAGTCGCAGGAAGCCATCACCGATGGCGAGCAGACGCTCTCCCCAGTTTTCCCGGCGGTGCACGGTGGCCAGGATCACCCGCTGCTGGGTCCAGTCGAGGCCAGGAAGCTGCAGCAGCGGCGCCTGCTTCGCCATCAGCAGCAGCGCATCGATCACAGTGTTGCCCGTGACCAGCACCCGGCCCACCACCCCGGAGGCCAGCAGGTTCGCCTCCGACACCGAGGTGGGGGCGAAGTGCAGTTGGCCGATCTGGGAAATCAGCCGGCGGTTGGCTTCCTCGGGGAAGGGGTCAAGCAGGTTGTCAGTGCGCAGGCCGGCTTCCACGTGCCCCACGGGGATCTGCTGGTAGAACGCCGCCAGAGCGGAAGCGAAGGCGGTGGTGGTGTCGCCTTGGACGAGCACCAGATCCGGCCGGTGCTCAGTGAAGTCCTGCTCCAGCCCCATCAGGGCGGCACAGGTCACGTGGGTGAGCGTCTGGCGGGGCGTCATCAAGGCCAGGTCGCGATCAGCGGTGAGGCTGAAGAGCTCCATCACCTGCGCCACCATTTCCCGATGTTGGCCGGTGAGCACCACCCGGGTGCGAAAGCCTTCGGCTTGTTGGAAGGCGCGGATCACCGGTGCCAGCTTGATCGCTTCGGGCCTGGTTCCCAGCACGATGCTGACGAGCGGAGCGGTGGTGATCAAAGAGCCCATGCGGGGGTGTCGATCCTAAGGAGAGCCGGTGTCGCATTCACGTGGCGGAGCATCCCCCTACCGATCAGCAGCTGCATGGGAACTCAGGCGAGTACTTGCCCCAAAATGGCTGCAATGCTGTCCAGCCGATGACCAGTTCCCTGTTTCCCCCTAGCTCGGTGCCTGCGCCCGACTCCCACCCCGCCGCCGTGGATGGTGTAGATCCGGCCCCAGCGCCACCACGGCCATCCGTGGCTACGCCCTGCACACTGGAGGAGGTGGTGCGCGTGGCTTTTGAGGCCAAGTGCTCAGATGTGCACCTCGGCGTCGGTGAGGAACCGCGGCTGCGCTTTCGCGGCGATATGCAGATGACCGGTTGGCCGATCATCACGAACCAACGGTTCTCGGAGTGGCTGAATGAGATTCTCTCTCAGGAGGATCGTCAGGCTTTTCGCAGCGATAAGGAATTCGACGGATCACATTCTTTCGGTTTCGTGAGGGTGCGGATCAACCTCTTTGAATCGCTTCTTGGTCCAGCCATGGTGCTGCGGCTTATCCCCTTTGAGGTCCCCACACTGGAATCCCTTGGGTTTCCGGATGTCTTTAAGCATCTTCTCAAGTACACCAAGGGCCTGATCCTGATGACAGGCCCCACGGGCTGCGGCAAATCCACCACTCTAGCCGCAATGATCAATTGGATGAATTCAACTCAGTCGAAGCACATCCTCACCATTGAGGATCCAGTCGAATTCGTACATGTCAGCAAATCCTGTCTGGTGCGGCAGCGTGAGATCGGCCACCACACAAAGTTGTTCTCGACTGCTTTGCGGGCGGCATTGCGGGAAGATCCTGATGTGTTGCTGATCGGGGAGATTCGCGACCAGGAAACCCTCTCCACTGCCTTGGAGGCTGCTCAGACCGGCCACTTGGTCTTCGGCACGCTCCACACTAACTCCGCCGTAAAAACCGTTGAGCGGATGCTGGGTATGTTCCCGTCCGAAGAACAAAAATCAATCCGCACAAGTGTGGCCGAATCGTTGTTGGCTGTGATCTCGCAGGGGCTGCTCAAGACGATTGAAGGTGGCCGAATCGCTTACCACGACATCTTCATCAACACCGATGCCTGCCGGGATTACCTCCTTCGCGGCGAATTCGACGAGGTGGAGGAAATCATGAAACGCAGTTCGTTTGAAGGCATGAAAACATTGAACCAGTCCCTTCTTGAGCTGGTAGTGGCAGGCAAAGTGAGTGCGGATGAGGCGTTGGCCGTGAGCCTCAAGCGTGGTGAGCTCTCCCAGGCCCTACGAGGCCGCGAATAGGGCGGAGTCCACTGGCAAAACGTTTGTTGACCTGGCCTGGCTCAGTGGGCCCTGGCCAGGCGGAGAAGCAGCAGGGTGGCGATGCCCAGCGAGAGCCCAAGCATGGCCAGGCGGCCATTCCAGATCTCGGCTTGGGGGGTGAAGCCCCGGCGCCAGGCGTTCAGCTCTTCCGGCCCCACTTCAACGGGCTGGCTGGAGCCGAGCCCCTCAGCAGCGGCAGGTGATGCTGCAAGAGAGCTGTTCGGCAGCAGTGCATTCTCTGTGGTGTCAGCTGAAGCCATCCACCCCCTTAACAACGGGTTCGGCCACCATAAAGGGATCAAAAGCAAGGCTGTTGCTCGTAGAGCGCGTCGCTTTGCTGCAATGGCAGGCGGGCCGCCACACCCAGGGCCGTGCTGCTGCTGGATCCGGCGGCAAGCCGCTGGGCTGCTGCCACGCCGATCATGGCGGCGTTGTCGGTGCAATAGGCAAGTGGTGCCCGGCGCCAGTGCAGCCCCAGCGCGCCGCAGCGTTCCTCCAGCCGCTGGCGTAGGCGTTGGTTGGCGGCCACCCCGCCCACCAGCACCAGGGTGCCGAGTCCCTCGTCGCGGGCGCAGCGGCAACTGCGCTCCACCAGCACGTCGACCACGGCCAGTTCGAAGCTGGCGGCCACATCAGCCAGATCCCGTGGAGCCAATTCCCCAGTTGAAGGCGGATCCGCCGGGCCCGCGGCACCGGTGCCAGCGCGCAGCGACTGCACAAGGCGGAGCACGGCCGTCTTCAGGCCGCTGAAGCTGAAGTCGTAGGGGTGGTAGCCCCCTTCCGGCCTCGACACGCGCCCTTTCGGCAGTGGAAAGCGCAGGGGATCCCCCAGCACTCCGGCCGCCTGGATCGCTGGACCGCCGGGATACCCCAGCCCAAGCAGCCGTGCCACTTTGTCGAAGGCCTCACCGGCCGCGTCGTCGTGGCTGCGGCCCAGACGTCGGTAGTGGCCGGCGCCGTCGACGCGGATCAGCTCGGTGTGGCCGCCGCTCACCAACAGCACCAGGAACGGACCCTCCGGCAGGGGGTCTCCCAGGTGGACGGAACAGAGATGGCCTTCGAGGTGGTGCACCCCCACGAAGGGACGATCGTGCAGCCGCGCCAGCGTGCGGGCTGTGACCGAGCCCACCAGCAGGGCCCCCACCAGGCCCGGCGCCACGGTGGCGGCGATGCCGTCGAGGTCGGCGAAGCCGAGGCCGGATTCGGCCATCACACTGGCGATCAACTGGGGCAGCGCCTCCACGTGCCGCCGCGAGGCAATCTCGGGCACCACGCCTCCCCAGCGGGCATGTTCGGCGATCTGGGAAGCCACGGCACTGGCGAGCACCTGCTCGCCGCGCACCACGGCCGCCGCTGACTCGTCACAACTTGTTTCGACGGCCAGAACGGTGTTCAAGTGCCTCCATGGCCTCCCTTACTCTCCGCAAGTGACATCCTGCCCGCTGGCAGGCCTTTCCCCGGATCCGGATACGATGCGCCGTCTTTTCGCCGTTCTGATTTCCGCCCTGCTGATCTTCGGCTTCGCCCCTGTGGCCCATGCCGATGTGGCCGGGCTCACCCCCTGCTCCGAAAGCCCCCGCTTTCAGCAGCGTGCCGCCGCCGCTGCCACTCCGCAGGCCAAAGCCCGCTTCGAGATGTACAGCCAGGCCGTGTGTGGCACCGATGGCCTGCCCCACCTGATCGTTGATGGCCGCTGGAGCCATGCCGGCGACTTCATGATCCCTGGCATCGCCTTCCTCTACATCGCCGGTTGCATCGGCTGGGCCGGTCGCGTGTACCTGCAGGCCATCCGTGGCAGCAAGGACGCCACCATGCGCGAGATCCAGATCGATGTGCCCCTGGCCCTGAAGAGCACCATCGCAGCGGCCACCTGGCCTCTGGCGGCCTTCAGCGAATTCACCAGCGGCAAGCTGCTGGAATCCGATTCCAAGGTCACCGTTTCACCGCGCTGAATCCCGGTTCAGTCGCCCCACCCCTCTGTTCTCCATCCGGAGCACGTCCATGAAGAAATTCCTCACCACAGCCCCTGTTTTCGCTGCGATCTGGTTCACCGTCACCGCCGGAATCATGATCGAATTCAATCGCTTCTTCCCGGATCTTCTGTTCCATCCCCTTTAATCCGCTGGCTTCCAGCCGGAGGCTCTGAACGTCACAAGCGGCCGTAAAGGCCGCTTTTTTTTGACTTGCACGTTGTGGCTGGCGCTGGTGCTTCAGCTGCCGGCCAGTTGCAGCAGGGCTTCCAGCTCGCCGATGGCGGTGTCCAAGTCGCCGTTCATCACCACGGCGTCGAACTCAGCGGCGGCGGCCAGTTCCTCCCGGGCCCGGCGCAGGCGCCGTTCGATCGCGCTGTCGTCGTCGGTGCCGCGGCCGCGGATGCGCCGCTCCAGTTCCTCCAGCGACGGAGGTTCGATGAACACCTGGAATCCCTGCGGGAAGCTGCGCCGCACCTGGCGGGCCCCCTCCAGTTCGATTTCCAGCAGCACCGGTTGCCCCTGGGCCAGATGCTCGCTGACGGGCGCCCGTGGCGTGCCGTAAAGGTTGCCGGCGAATTCCGCCCACTCCAGCAGCCCTGCGGCAGCCACCTGCTGCTCGAACTGCTCCCGGCTCATGAAGAAGTAGTTCTCCCCGTCCTGTTCGCCGCTGCGGGGCGCGCGCGTGGTGGCGGACACAGACAGCCAGATCTGCGGATGGCGCCGGCGCAGCGCGGCCACGAGTGTGCCCTTGCCCACGCCGCTGGGGCCGGTGATCACCGTGAGTTGTCCCGGACCCGCCGCTGCTGCCTTTGTTGCTGCCATTGCCACTGCCGCTGCCTCCGCCATCAGGCCCTCGCACATGAGCCAGCAGAGTAAGGGGATTCCCTGTCCACGCGGTTCCCTTGACCTCCCGGACGCTCCAACCCATGGACGTCACCACCTTGCGGGCGGTGCTTGCCGAGCTGCGGCCGCAGCTGTTGCCCAGCCGCTTCGAGAAGGCCCAGCAGCCCAGCGCCCACAACCTCCAACTCGGCTTTCGCGCGCTTGATGGTCGTCACTGGCTGGAGCTGAGCTGGTGGGCGGATGCGCCGCGCCTGCTGCCGATCGACCCTCCCGCCCGGCGGGGTGAGGGCAGCACTCTGGCCCAGCAACTGCAGCACGGCCTGGGCGGCCTGGCGCTGGTGGCGATCGATCAGCACGGCTGGGAACGGGTGGTGGAGCTGGGCTTTGCCCCCCGCCCCGGTGAGGCGATCTGCCGCACGCTGGTGGTGGAGCTGATGGGCCGCCACAGCAACCTCTTCCTCCTGGATGGCCAGCGTCGGGTGGTGGCCCTGGGCCGCCAGGTGAAGCCGAACGAATCCCGGCTGCGGCCGATTGCCAGCGGCGACACCTACAGCCCGCCGCCGCCCCTGCAGGCCGATCCCCCCGATGCCGGCGAAGCTCTGTGGCACTGGCGTCGGCGCCTGCAGCTCCTGCCGCTGCCGCTGGGCAAGGCGCTGCTGCAGAGCTACCAGGGGATCAGTCCTGCCCTTGCCCTGCAGTTGGCCGGCGATCATCCCGACACATCCACGGCGCTGCTGAAGCTGCCGGTGGAGCAGCTCAGTGAGGCGCAGTGGAGTGCCCTCTGGGTGGCCTGGCAGCAATGGCTGGGCGACCTGGCGGCGGACCGCTTTGGCTTCGTCACCGGTGGAGCCACCGCCTACCGCTGCTGGGGCGCCGAGCTTGCCGGCCCGGTGGGGCGCCCGCTGGCGCAGCTCTACGAGCGGCAGCTGACAGCCCAGGCCTTCCAGCTGCGCCACGATCAGCTGCAGCGGCGCCTGTTCACGGCCCGGGATCGCCAGAGTGCCCAGCGGGCCGAGCAGCAGGCGTTGCTGGAGCAGGCCGCCGGCTGCGACCAGTTGCGGCGGCAGGCGGATGCCCTGCTCTGCCTGGCCGACCCCAGCCGCGAGCAGGTGGCTGAGGCACAGGCTCTCTATAAAAAGGCGCGCCGCCTGCAGCGCTCCTCCGCCGTGATCACCACCCTGCTGGAGCGTCACGACCAGCAGCTGGAGCGCATTGAGGCCAGCCTGGCCTTTCTGGAGCTGCACCGGCCCGAGGAGACCACCCCCCATGCCCTGCGCGGGGCGCTGGAGGATCTCGCCGCCCTCGAAGACGACGTGGAGGAACTGCTCAGCGTCGGCGGCCGCGAGCGGGACAAGGGACGAAGCAAGGCGCGCGCCCGGCGGCAGCCCCTGCCATGCCAACCGCTGGAGTTCCTCACTGCCGGAGGGCTGCGCGTGCAGGTGGGCCGCAACCATCGCCAGAACGAATGGATCAGCCTGAGGCAGGCGCGGCGCGGTGATCTCTGGTTCCATGCCCAGGAGTGCCCGGGCAGCCACGTGATGCTCAAGAGCTCGGAAGCTCCCGCCACCGACGCCGACCTGCAGGCGGCGGCCGATCTGGCCGCCCGCTTCAGCCGTGCTCGCGGCAATGCCCGTGTGCCCGTGGTGATGGTGCCCAGCGACCAACTGCAGCGCATTGCCGGGGTCGGGCCCGGCACCGTGCGCCACCGGGGTGGTGAGGTGCTCTGGGGCGATCCCGGCCGCGGCGCCATCCTGTGCAGTCGCTCCTTAGGCTCAGCTCCAGCGCCTGCGCCATGAGCGATTCCCCCCTCCCCGCACCTCCCCCACCGATCCGGGTGCCACCGGCGGATGAGTTTCCCGCCGAGGTGGAGATGAGCCTTGTGGACCACCTCGAGGAGTTGCGGCGGCGGGTACTGCGCAGCCTGCTGGCGGTGGTGGTGGCGGCCGGCGGCTGTCTGCTGCTGGTGAAACCGCTCGTTCGGCTGCTGGAACTGCCCGCCGTGGGCATGCGCTTCCTCCAGCTCGCCCCAGGTGAATTCCTGTTTGTGTCGATCAAGGTGGCCGGCTATGCCGGCCTCACGCTGGCTCTGCCCTACGTGCTCTACGAGGCGCTGGCCTTCGTCTTGCCGGGTCTCACGCGCCGGGAGCGGCGACTGGTGGCGCCAGCCGTGGCGGGGTCGGCGGTGCTGTTCGCCGCAGGGCTTGCCTTCGCCTGGTGGGCGCTGGTGCCGGCGGCGCTGCGGTTCCTGGTCAGCTACGGCGCGGATGTGGTCGAGCCGATCTGGTCGATCGAGCGCTACCTCGATTTCGTGCTGCTGCTTATGGTGGCCACTGGCCTGGCCTTTCAGCTGCCGGTGCTGCAACTGCTGCTGGGTGCCTTCGGCCTGATCCGCTCCGACGCCATGTTGAAAGCCTGGCGCTGGGTGGTGCTGGTGGCGGCCCTGGCCGGCGCCGTGCTCACTCCTTCCACCGACCCCGTCACGATGCTGCTGCTCACCGGCTCGATCACGGCCCTGTTCCTGGTGGGTGTGGCCATGGTGGCCCTCACCGAGCGGCTCCGGCCTGCGGCCAGCGGCGCCTGAGGCCAGGTTCAGAGCAGGAATTCACTGCTGCGCCCGCCCTCGGCCGGCTCCAGGGTGAGGCTCATCGCCCGTCCCAGTCGGGGTTTGTCGCGGGTGGTGGTGAGCCACTGGCGCACCTGATTGGCCACCCCGAGGCCGTTGAGCAGCTCGATCAGCTCCTGCAGCTTGGCCTCATAGCCCTCGGCATCGAGCGGAAAGGACTGCTGCTCCAGGTAGGCCCACATCACCTGCAGGTAGAGGCGGCCGCGCCGCTGTACCAGCTGGAGGTCGTAGGACGCGTGCCAGCGCTCACGCAGCACCTGCAGCACTTCATCGAGCCGGAGGGGGGCGAAGCGGCCGCTGGAGCCGGGCTCAGCAGCCGGATCAGGCAGGGACACGGCAGCGAGGGTGAGGACACTCCACAACAGCATGTTGCGCCGCAGGCGCAAGCTGCGTCCTGGCAAAACGTGACGGCCAGGGCAACGTCCATAATGGGCGCCTCGTTGCTTCGGCACCCAGGAACGTTCCGTATGACCCAGATCCCAGTGAGCGATGTGCCCGGAATGGGCCGTCGTCAGTTCATGAATCTGCTGACTTTCGGCTCCGTCACTGGTGTCGCACTGGGTGCTCTCTACCCCGTCGCCCGCTACTTCATTCCCCCCCGGCCCGCCGGCGGTGGCGGTGGCACCACCGCCAAGGATGAACTGGGCAACAACGTCACCGCCTCGGGCTGGCTCAGCACCCACAAGGAGGGTGATCGCAGCCTCGTGCAGGGCCTGAAAGGTGACCCCACCTACCTGCTGGTGGAAGGACCCGACGCCATCGGCAGCTACGGCATCAACGCCATCTGCACCCACCTGGGTTGCGTGGTGCCCTGGAACAGCGGTGCCAACAAATTCATCTGCCCCTGCCACGGGAGCCAGTACGACCCCACCGGCAAGGTGGTGCGTGGTCCTGCTCCGTTGTCGCTTGCCCTGGCCAACGTCTCCGTCGAAAGCGACAACGTTTTCCTGAGCACATGGACCGACACCGATTTCCGCACCGGTGAAAAGCCCTGGTGGGCCTGATCGTCCGACCGTCCATTTCCTCCCGTCGCCCGTCCGCCCACCCCATGCGCCGCACCCTTTCCCTGCTGCTCTCCACCGTCCTGGCTTCGGCCGCCCTCTTCCTGGCGCCTTCTGCCTCCTGGGCCTACCCCTTCTGGGCCCAGCAGAACTACGAGAGCCCCCGCGAAGCCACCGGCAAGCTCGTCTGTGCCAACTGCCACCTTGCCAAGCTGCCCACCCAGGTGGAAGTGCCCCAGGCCGTGATGCCTGACACCGTGTTCAAGGCGGTGGTGAAGATCCCGTACGACACCAGCGTTCAGCAGGTGGCCGCCGATGGCAGCCGCACGGGCCTCAACGTGGGTGCGGTGCTCATGCTCCCCGATGGCTTCACCCTTGCCCCCGCTGATCGTCTCAGCGACGAGCTGAAAGAGGAAACCGCCGGGGTCTACGTGACCCAGTACAGCGACGACAACCCCAACATCCTGCTGGTGGGCCCCCTGCCGGGTGATCAGCACCAGGAGATCGTCTTCCCGATCCTCTCCCCCGATCCCGCCACCGACAGCGCCATCCACTTCGGTAAGTATTCGGTGCACGTGGGTGGCAACCGTGGCCGTGGCCAGGTTTACCCCACCGGTGAGAAGAGCAACAACGGCGTTTTCACCGCTCCTGCCGCCGGCACCGTGAGTGCCATCACCGCCGGTGAGAACGGCGCCAGCGTCGTGGAGATCCGCACCGCCGACGGCACCACCGTGAGTGAAACCATTCCGGCTGGCCCTGCCCTTGCTGTTGCTGTGGGCGATGACGTGGTGCTCAACGGACCCCTTTCGGAAGATCCCAATGTGGGCGGCTTCGGTCAGCTGGATTCCGAGATCGTGCTGCAGAACCCTGTGCGCATCTACGGCATGCTCGCTTTCTTCGCCGCCGTTGCTCTCGCCCAGATCATGCTGGTGCTGAAGAAGAAGCAGGTAGAGAAAGTCCAGGCTGCCGAAGGCGTCTGAGGCTGACCCCCATCTGCTGAGCCGTTTCCCTTGGCGCTTCTTCCCCCAGCCCTGCCGGCGGCGATGTTCACTTCACCGGGGCCCCTGCTGTTCCAGCTGGGGCCTTTCTCCCTGCGCTGGTATGGCCTGCTGATCGCCGTGGCGGTGCTGCTCGGCCTGATGCTCTCCACCAGGCTGGGCCGGAGGCGCGGCATCGAGCCGGCCATGATCGCTGATCTTCTGCCCATCCTGGTGCTGGCTGCTGTGCTCGGTGCCCGCCTCTACTACGTGGTGCTGGAGTGGCGCCAGTATCAGCTCAACTGGCTGGATGCCCTGGCCATCTGGCAGGGGGGCATCGCCATCCATGGCGCCCTGATCGGCGGCTCACTGGCGGTGGTGGTCTATTGCCGCTGGCGCAAGCTCGCCTTCTGGAATCTGCTCGATGTGCTCGTTCCCTCGGTGGCCCTCGGCCAGGCGATCGGCCGCTGGGGCAACTTCTTCAACTCCGAAGCCTTCGGCCTGCCCACGGATCTCCCCTGGCGGCTGTTCATTCCAGCGGTGAACAGGCCGGCCACCTTCATCGACGAGCAGTTCTTCCACCCCACCTTTCTCTACGAATCGCTCTGGAACCTGGCGGTGGTGGCGTTGCTGCTCACCTTGTTCCAGCTTGGCTCGCGGGGCCGCATCGCGTTGCCTGCCGGGGCGCTCAGCTGCGTCTACCTGATCAGCTACAGCCTGGGCCGCTTCTGGATCGAAGGACTGCGCATCGATCCGCTCTGCCTGTTCTCCACCCCGCCCTTCTGCGAAGGCGGCCTGCGCATGGCGCAGCTGATGAGCCTGCTGCTGATCGCGGCCGGATCGATCGGCCTGATCTGTTTCTACCGCGGAGCCCGTCGCCTTCAGAGCGAGTCTGGCCCCAGCGAACCTTTCCAGGGCACCAACCCTTGACCACTTTCCCCAGCCAGCCGGAAGCCACCCCGCCGGAACCGGCGGCGGTCACGATCGTGGGAGCAGGGCCCGGCGCCCCTGATCTGCTCACGCTGCGGGCAGCCCGTGCCATCGAAGCGGCCGAGGTGCTCGTCTGGACCGATTCCCTGGTGTCGCCCCAGATCGCTGCTCTGGCCCCGGCGAGTGCTGAGCGGATCCGCACCAGCACCCTCACCCTCGAGCAGGTGCTGGAGGTGCTGATCGAGCGGGCCCGCGCCGGCAAGCGGGTGGTGCGCCTCCACGACGGCGACCCCTGCCTCTACGGAGCGCTGGCGGAGCAGGTCAGCCGGCTCAGCGAGGCGGGCCTGGCGGTGGAGGTGGTTCCGGGCCTCAGCGCCTATCAGGCCACGGCAGCAGCGCTGCAGGCTGAGCTCACCATCCCTGGCCTGGTGCAGACCATCGTGCTCAGCCGGGCTTCCGGACGCACCGGCGTGCCGGAGAAGGAATCTCTGGAGCGCCTGGCGTCCCTGGGGGCCTCCCTCTGCCTGTATCTCAGTGCACGCCATGTGGAAGAGGTGCAGGAGGTGCTGCTGGCGCACTACGCCGCCGACACCCCGGTGGCGATCGGCTACCGCGTCAGCTGGCCCGACCAGTGGATCACCGTGGTGCCTCTGAGCCAGATGGCGGAAACGAGCCGCCAACGCCAGCTGATCCGCACCACCCTTTATGTGGTCAGCCCCGCTCTCGACGCCCCCCAGCAGGCCCGCTCGCGTTTGTACTCCTCCTCCCACACCCATCTGTTTCGCCCCGGCGGCAAGGGGCTGTCTGTCGATCAGGCCGCCAACGATTGCGGGCAGCTGGCTGAATCCTCCCCCGCGTCCTTGCCGTAGAGCTCGGCCTCAAAGCGGTCGCGGGCAAAGCGGCAGCCGCTGCGCGCCACGATCGCCTCGAGATCCAGTGCTGCCACCCCCAGGCAGCAGGTGCCTCCCGGCGATGGCGTCACGTTGAACACCAGCCCGGGCCCGGCTTCGATCCTCACCTCCCCGAGCATCAGCTTGCGGGCCTGCTTGTCGATCAGCTGGGGGCGCACCCCTCCATAGCCTTCGGCGAAGCTCAGGTCGTTGAGCGCCATGCCGGGAACGATCTTGCGCACATCGCGCAGAAACAGCCGTCGCCGCAGCCAGGGCACCTCGAACAGCAGGTTGCGCACGATGTAGGCACGGATGTCGCTGTTGCCGAGCAGTTGCCACAACACCGCCAGCACGGCCAGATCGAGCCTGAGCACCTCAAGGAATTCGAAGAACGAGCCGAGCCGGTAGCGCTCGAGCAGGGGCAGCAGCAGCGCGGTGGGGCCGAAGCGCGTCTGGCCGGGAGCTCCCACATCGGGATCCCCGTGCAGGGCGGCGAAGGGCAGCTTGTCGTTCTGCACCGTGTAGACCTTGCCGTTCAACAGCTCGGGAGTGAAGTAAAAGCTGCCGGCCACCGGCAGGCAGGAGTAGCGCAGCCCGTGGCCCATGCGCTGGGCCATCAGCAGGCTGTGGGCGCCGGCATTCACCACCACATGCCGCGCCCGCCAGAGCTGGCGGCCCGCCGCCTTGCTCTGCGTCTCCACCAGAAACGTCTCGCCCTCGGGGGTGATCGTCTCCACGCTGGTGCCGAGGGCCAGGTCGATGCAGCGCGCGCTCCCCGCCACAGCGGCGTGGGCCTGGCGCACGAACGCGGCCGAGAGCGCTTCGTAGTCGACGGCGGTGGCGGCCTCGCGGATGCCGATCGCCACCAGTTCCTCGCTGCGTGGCACGCCATTCACCAGCGCCACCGCTGGCTCCCAGGCGGCGATGTCCTCTTTCTCCAGCAGCTGCATCGCCGGAAAGTGAGGCGAAAACAGTTCAAAGCGCTGGCGCAGGCTGGCGCATTCCCGCTCGCCCACCCCCAGCACCATTTTCGGGGTGCGGAACAGGCAACGCTCACGCTCCTCGCCCTCCAGCAGATCGCCGAAGCGCACGACCATCTCAGCCGTGCGCTTCACCCGCAGCGCCTTCTCCAGGGTGTAATTGGTCTCGATGTCGCCGCAGTGGATCGTCTGGCTGTTGCTGGTGGCCTTGGAGTTCACCTGGGCCAGCTGCTCATAGCGCTCGATCAGCGCCAGCCGGGGCAGGTCGGTGTAGCGGGCGAGCTCGAAGAGCAAGGCCGTGCCACAGACCCCGCCACCCACCACCAGCACGTCCACCTCCCGCGGGGTCGAAGCCTCGGCGGCCTCCGTTCCCTGCCCCGCAGGCTGGGGGGAGGTTGAGGCCGGGGCGGACGCACGGATCGGAGAGACAGAAGACACGCGGCAGCGGCGAAACAGAGGGTGCGCAGGCCATGTTCGCCGATCCTGTGCAGGCGGGCGTGGCCATTGGCGGAGCGCTTCAACGGGCTGCATTGAGCACCGCAATGGCGCCGGCGAGCATCAATGCGGCGGCGGGCAGCCGCAGCCCGCCCCGCGGTTCGTCCAGCAGCGTGACGCCCACCGTGGCGCTCATCAGCGTGCTCAGGCGCTTGATGGCGATCACATGCACCACGGCGGTCTGGCGCAGCGCCTCCATCTGGCAGACCATGCCCACCGCCCCGGTGAGACCGCAGAGCAACACCAACAACAGCAGCCCCTCAGAGGTCGCTGCCGCAGCCAGCCGTGCGGTGCTCCCTCCTGATCCGGTGAGCTCGGGGGCCAGCAGCGATACAGCCACCACCAGGTTGAACAGCACCACCCAGGTGAGCGAGCCGCCAGCGTTCACCCCCACTTTGTCGAAGGCGGCGCCGAGGCCCCACAGCACGGCCACCACCAGCATCGAACGTGCTCCCGGACTGCTCAGCAGGGGCAGGCCACCACCCGTGCCGCGGCCCAGCAGCAGGGCTCCCAGCACCAGCAGCGCCACACCCGCCAGGGCCGCCGGTGCTGGCCGCTCCCCCAGCAGCCACCAGCCGCTGAACAGCAGCACCAGGGGCGAGAGGTTGATCAGGGGCAGCACCAGGCTGAGGTCGCCGCGGGCGAGGGCGCGCCCGTAGGCCCAGAAGGCCAGGGCGTTCACCAGACCCCCGGCAGCCAGGGCCAGCAGCAGACGGGTGCCGTCGCTGGGCCCGCCGTCTGGGGCCAGCAGCAGCCATGGCAGGGTGAGGGCGGCACTGATCAGGCAGCTGAGGCCCATCACCCGCGCCGCCGTCCAGCCGCTGCGCTGCAGCAGGCGGCGGACGGCCAGATCGCGGCCGCTTTCGCAGCAGGCCGTGAGCAGGGCCAAGGCGGGCCAGGGAAGCAGCAAAGGAAGCGGGGGAAGGACAGGCTGGGTGGCGCCGCCCGTGTTTTAAGATCCAGGGGTGCGGGCGATTAGCACAGCGGTAGCGCACTTCCTTCACACGGAAGGGGTCACTGGTTCGAGTCCAGTATCGCCCATAACTTCTCCACTATTTCCTTACTCAATTCTCCGGAAACTTTCAATTGTTTCGGTCCGGGAGAGGCCAGCTCAGTCAAGCCAGCACTGGATTTCCTACCAGGCTGGCGTGCAACAGATCCATCACCTGGAGGATCTGGTCATGTTGGTTGGCGGAGATGGTGAGGTGGCTGGCCAGATCCTCGAGGATCCGCTGTTCCTCGGCCACCAACTCGCCGTCGGAGCGCATGATCTCGGCAGCCACGGTGAAGGCCGTGAGTCGCTGCCGCGGATCCAGCACGGCGGAGGCATGCTCCATGAGCTGGCGGGAGCCTTCCAGGCGCAGCTGGGCCAGCAGGCGGTCGAACAGCTGGATCATTTCAGCGTCCGACATATTGCGGAAGGGTTCGCGGTAATCGAGCGCATGGCGCAGAGCACGCGAGCCTGCCTTGGTGAGCACCCCATCCCAGGACACGGCCGCCAGCGCCACGGCCACGAAGGCGGTGGGTGAATCCATTGGTTGCATCGCGTTCATCACGTCCAGTGCTGGGAGCTGCGCCATTGCCTTCAGCGGAGTCATGGCGGTGATCGAAGCCAACGCCATTGCAGCCGCTCAGGCAGGCCTCCATCTGTCATGGCGAACGGCTGGGGCCTGTGGTGTGAGCTCCGCTACCAAGTGCCACCAAGCTCAGGATTCCACCACAAGCCGCAGGCCGGCAGCTTCCGCCAGCGGCTCCCGACAGGCCGCCAGACTCCAGCGCTCCAGGCTGAGATCCTGGGCTGGATCGGCGGAGATCAGGCCGATGCGCAGCTCGCCGCCACGGCAGCGGATGCGCAGGTCGTCCACGGCCGGCACGGGCCGCCGATCCAGCGAGGTGGCCAGCCGCAGCAGCAGCGCCATCGCATTCACCGTGCGCCGCTGGTCGCGGCCGGGGATCTGCAGCCAGGCCTCGTGGCGCTTCTTCGGCAGGCTCTTGCGGTGGTAGCGGGCGATCGCCGCCACCATCAACTGCTCGCTTTCGGAATAGCCCAGTAGGTCGCAGTGCCGGATCAGATACCAGCTGTGCTTGTGGTAAGCGCTGATGTTGATGTGCTGGCCGCAGCTGTGCAGCAGGGCGGCGGCCCAGAGCAGTGCCCGCCCGTTGCCGGCGTCGTCGTGCAGCACGCCGCGGGTCTTGTCGTAGAGCAGCAGGGCCTGCTTGGCCACGTGTTCGGCGCGGCGCTGGTCGACCCGGTAACGCCGCGCCAGATCGAGCACGGTGCGCTGCCGGATGCCGCTCTGGTAGGCGAAGCGGTCCACGATCAGGTCGTGGCGCAGCATCCAGTCGACGATCAGGCCCTCGCGCAGGGCCCGCTCACTGATCACCAGTTCCCGCACCTGCAGCATCGCCATCGCCTGCTGCAGCACCAGGGCCCCCGGCACGATGATCTCGGCCCGGCGTTCATTGATCGGTGGCAGCGCCTTGCGTTGCTCCAGGGTCAGCGTGGCCAGCTGGTTCACCTGGGCGTCGATGCGCTCCCGGCTCACCCGGTAGCCCTGCAGCCGCGTCGGCGGGCGCTCCTCGCTGGCGGCACAGAGCGAGGCCAGGGCCAGGGCCGTGCCGCTCGTGGCCACCATCACCGGTCGCTCCCCCCGCCGTAGCCGCCGCTTCACCCGGTCCACCGCCGGCTCCAGTGAGCCCTGGATGAAGGCCCGCAGAAAACTGAGCCGTTCCGGCGTCACCGGATCCTGGGTGATGAAATCCCGCTGCAGCCGCACCGCACCCAGCCGCGTGCTGGTGAGCTCCCTGGCATCACGGCCGTCGGCCAGGATCAGCTCCGTCGATCCCCCGCCGATGTCGAGGATGAGGTGGGGGTCATCGCCGAAGGCCATGCCCGAGAGCACGCCCAGGTAGATCAGCCGGGCTTCCTCAGGGCCGCTCACCAGCTCCACATCGAGGCCGAGCTGCTCCTGCACCGCCTGCACGAACTGGCGGCCGTTGGGGGCCTCTCGCACGGCACTGGTGGCGGCAGTGAGGATCTGCTCCACCCCGTGGCTGGTGGCGAGCTCGCGGCAGTGACGCAGGGCCAGGAAGGCGCGCTCGATCGCCGCCGTGCTGAGGTCGCCCGTTTCCGGATCGCGCTCGCCCAGGCGGGTGGTGGATTTCTCCGCCTGCACCACGCGAAAGGTGCGCAACACCGGATCGACGGCGGCGATCAGCAGGTGGATGGAATTGGTGCCGATGTCGATGGCCGCCACATGGCGCAGACCAGACCCTTCCGGGCGCTGCTCGGCGGCCTCCGGCAGGGCCTCCAGAGCGGCCGGCTGAGCCGGCGCCTCTGTCTGAGCCGAGTCAGTCGCTGAGGCGCTCAGCGTCGCCGCTGCGGGAGAAGGATCGGAACGGGCCATCAGCCGTCGGAACCGGCGCAGTCGGCGTCACTTTGCCATTGCAGGGCCGGTGAACCCCGGTTCTACGCTCCCTCCATGCACATCCTCGGAGCCCTGCGGGGGTGGATCGAGTTGCTGCGCTGGCACAAGCCCAGCGGTCGACTGATCCTGCTCATTCCGGCCGGCTGGGCCCTCTGGCTGCTGCCGCAGGGCCCGCCTCTCCCCTCGCTGGTGGGATTGATCGTGGTGGGAGGCCTGGCGGTGAGCGGTGCGGGCTGTGTCGCCAACGACCTCTGGGACCGCCGCATCGATCCGCTGGTGGAGCGCACCCGGCAGCGGCCGCTGGCCAGTGGCCGGGTGCGGGTGCCCAGTGCCGTGCTGCTGCTGCTGCTGTGCCTGCTGCTGGCCCTGGCGGTGGTGCTGCTGCTGCCACTGCCCGGGCGGCAACTGTCGCTGCAGCTGGCGCTGCTCGCCCTGCCACCGGTGCTGCTCTATCCCTCTGCCAAGCGCTGGTTCCCCTTCCCCCAGCTGGTGCTCGCCCTGTGCTGGGGCTTCGCGGTGCTGATCCCCTGGGCCGCCGCCAGCGGCAATCTGGCCGGCGGCTGGCCGCTGCTGCTGGTCTGGCTGGCCACCCTGCTGTGGACCTTCGGCTTCGACACCGTCTACGCCATGTCGGACCGCAGCGATGACGCGGCGCTCGGCATCCGTAGCAGTGCGCTCACCCTGGGTGCGGCCGCCCCCGGCGCCGTGGCCCTCTGCTATGGGCTCACGTCGCTGCTGCTGGCCGCCGCTGCCGCGCTGCAGACAGTGAGCTGGCCCTTCTGGCTGCTGTGGGCTGCCGCCTCGCTGGGCATGCAGAGCGAAGCCTGGCGCCTGCGGGGCACGCCGCCGCGCTCCCGCTTCGCGCAGCACTTCAGCCGCCAGGTGCTGCTGGGCGGGGTGTTCTGGTTGGCGCTGGTGGTCGGGAGGCTGCCGTGAGCGCCGCCGGCCCGCTGCCAGCCCTGCGGCGTGGTGATCGCGTGCGTCTGGTGGCGGCCAGCTCCGCCCTGGCTGACATGGGCCGCCTCCAGCAGGGAGTGGCGGTGCTGCAGAGCTGGGGCCTCACGGTGGAGATGCCCTTCGATCCCGCCCGTCGCTGGGGCTATCTGGCCGGCCACGACCAGCAGCGCCGCGCCGATCTGCAGCCGGCGCCGCTGCTGGCCTGCGTGCGGGGCGGCTGGGGAGCCGCCCGCCTGCTGGAGCAGCCCCTGCCGGAGGCCGACGGCTGGCTGCTGGGTTTTTCTGATGTGACCTCCCTGCTCTGGGCCCGCCAGGCCCGTGGCCAGGCGGGCGGGGTGCATGGGCCGCTGGTCACCACCCTGGCGGCTGAACCCGACTGGAGCCGCGAGCGCCTGCGGGCGCTGTTGTTCGGCGAGCCCGTGCCCCCCCTGACCGGGGACACCTGGTGTGCGGGGGTGGCGCAGGGTCCGTTGCTGGTGGGCAACCTCACGGTGGCCACCCACCTGCTCGGCACGCCCCACCTGCCGGCACTCGACGGCGCCATCCTCGTGCTCGAGGACGTGGGCGAAGCGCCTTACCGGATCGAGCGCATGCTCACCCACTGGCGCCTGTGCGGCGCCTTGCAGCGGTTGGCTGGCATCGGTTTCGGCAGTTTCGAGGCATGTGAAGACCCCGAGAGCGAGGCGCCGGCGGCGGGGGTGGCGCAGGCGCAGGCACTGCAAGACATGGAACCGCAAGCCGAGGGCCCTGACCTTCAGAGGCCCCAGGCTGCGTCCCAGCGCTTCAGCCTCGAGCAGGTGTTGCGGGAGCGCACCGCCGACCTCGGCATTCCCGTGCTGGCGGGCCTGCCGCTGGGGCATGCGCCCGGCAATGGGGCCCTGCCGCTGGGCGTACGCGCGCGGCTGGGTGACGGCGCGCTCAGCCTGCTGCCCTAGCGGCAAGCACCGCCTCAGCAATGGTGAGATCGAAGGGGGTGGTGAGCTTGATGTTCGAGGGGGGCGCCTCGATCACCCCCACCGGCCAGCTCAGTCGCTCGAACAGGGCCGCGTCGTCGGTGACGCTCCAGCCCGCCTGCTCCGCCTGGGCATGGGCCCGGCGCAGCCGCTCGAGCGGAAAGCCCTGGGGGGTCTGGGCTGCCCACAGCTCGCTGCGGTCGGGGGTGGAGAGAATGACCTGCTGCCCGTCCACCCGCTTGATCGTGTCGGTGACGGGGGTGGCGGCGATCACGGCCTCGCCGGCGTGCACGCGCGCGGCACAGCGGCGGATCAGCTCCGGTTCCACCAGGCAGCGGGCTCCGTCGTGGATGAGCACGGCGCCTGCAGCGGCGGGCAGGGCCGCCAGCCCGCGGCTCACCGATTCCTGGCGTGTGTCGCCCCCCTCGATCCAGCGCACGGGGCGATCGGGCTGCGCCGCCGCGATCATCGCCTCCACATCCGCCTGATCCACGGGTTGGCCCACCACCCCGATCCACTGGATCGCCTCACAGGCCAGCACCGCGTCCAGGGTCCAGGCGAGCACGGCGCGCCCGGCCACGGGGAGCAGCAACTTGTTGCGCTGCGACCCCATACGCCTGCCGCTGCCGGCCGCGGCGATCAGCAAATGCACAAGCGGCTCCCGAACACATCGAAATCGGATCAGATTCATACAATCAGCCCGCCCGAAACCCGATCGCTGCCGCCTGATGCGAGTTCTGTTTTTGATCCCGGGCAGCGGCGCCACCCAACTTCAGGCCATGCCGGCGGTGGCCGCCACAGCCAGCCAGCTGGGGGCCACCGTTCAGGTGGCCTGCCCCCCGGCCCAGGTGTCCATCTGGAAGCTGCTGCCGGCCGTGGAGAAGGTGCTCCCTTACAGCTTTGACACCGGCGTCAGCCTGGCGGACTGGGCCAACCTGCTCGGCGCTGTGCGCGAGCCCGATTTCCAGCTCTGCCTCAACCTCGCCTCCGGCTGGCCGATCGATCTGCTGCTTTCCCTCACCCACATCCCCACCCGCATCGCCGCCGGCGGCTTCTCCGCGACCGTGCGGGTGCCTGCCCCAGGCACGGCCGGATCCGTCAACGGCAGCCAGTCGCCCACCGGCGGCTGGCCCAACCAGCAGTACGAGAGCTGGCTGCGCCCGCTGGAGATCCCGCTCGATGCCGAGGCCTTCCGTCTGCGGCTTAAGCCCAAGGCGCTGGAAGGCGCTGCCGCCGCCCTGCCGGTGGGGGATGGTCCACTGCTGCTGCTGGCGCCCAGGCCGGCGGCCGCCGCTGCCGACTGGCCTGCCGCCCACTGGCAGGCGTTGCCGGCGGCGATCCGCTCCCGCCTCCCCAACCTGCGCGTGGTGACGCCCCCGGCTGGGGCCACGCCGCAGGAGCTGGCGGCCCAGGTGGCTGCCGTTGATGTGGTGCTCAGCAGCGACCCGGTGATCACCGAACTGGCCCTGCTCACGGCTACGCCGTTGGTGGCGCTGGGTCGCAGCAGCGACAGCCTGCCGCCGCGTCAGGGGGTAAAAGGGGTCGGCAGCCCTGGATCCCTTGATCAGCTGAGCGTTGCCGAGGTGCTGTTGGCGTTGGGGATGGCCTGATCCTGCGGCCAAGGGGCAGCAGGCTGCTGGTGGCGAACCATGATCCCTTCACCTCGCCGCCGCCGGTCGGCTCCTTCCACGGCCTCCCGGCAGCCCTGGCGCACGCCGGTGCTGGCGCTGTCGCTGCTGATCAACGTCACTGCCGCCGGCTACAGGCTCACCGAAGGCTGGGACTGGGGCGATTGCTACTGGATGGTGGTGGTCACGCTCAGCACCATGGGCTGGAGCGACGGAACCACGCAGCCTCTCTCCACGGCCGGCCGGGTCGTCACCACCCTGGCGATCGTGGGCGGCCTGGTGGTGGTGCAGGTGACCATCCAGAGCCTGCTGGGGCTGAGCGAATCGGGCTACTTCCGCCGGCTGCGCGAACGACGTTTCAAGAACTGGCTGAGCATGATGGACAACCATGTGATCCTTTGCGGCTACGGCCGTATCGGCCGCGAGATCGCCGATCAGCTCGTCTCCGAAGGCGTGCCGCTGGTGGTGGTGGAGATGGACACTGCCCAGAAGCAGGCCGCCGAGGAGCGGGGTCTGCCCGTGCTGCAGGCCGATGCCACCCTGGACGAAACCCTGGTGGAGGCTGGCATTCATCAGTGCCGCAGCCTGGTGGCCGCCCTGCCGAACAACGCCGCCAATCTGTATGTGGTGCTCAGCGCCCGCGGCATCGCCCCCCGCTGCCGCCTGATCGCCCGCTCTGACAGCGAGGAAGCGGCACGCAAGCTGCGGCTGGCCGGCGCGGATCAGGTGGTCAGCCCCTATGTGGCAGGCGGGCGCACGATGGCGGCCACCGCCCTGCGGCCGCTGGCGGTGGGCTTCATGGAGCTGCTGGCCGGCTCCGACTGCGAGGTGGAGGAGTTCCAGCTCACGGACGATCCCCAGCGCATGGTCTCCATCAACGGCCGCAGCCTGGCGGAACTGCAGCTGGGCCGCCAGACCGGCGTGCTGGTGCTTGCGATCCGTCAGCCGGCCCCTGCCGAGCCGGTGATCAGCTACTACCGCGGCGTGGCCTACCGGGAGGATCAGCCCCGCCTGATCGCCAACCCCGGCAGTGATCTGCGCCTGGCGCCAGGGCAGCTGCTGGTGGTGCTGGGCAGCAAGGAGCAGCTGGCCCGCTTCGGTGCGCTGCTGGGGCCGGCACTGGTGAGCATGGACGCCATGGAGCGGTAGGCCTGGCGAGGCGGCCGCATACGATCGCCGCCATCGCCAGCTTCCGAATGCCCGTGTCCAGCGCCGCTCCCCTGGCCGATCAGGTCGCCCTGGTGACCGGTGCCAGCCGTGGGATCGGCCGTGCCATCGCTCTGGAGCTGGCTGCGGCCGGCGCCGAGGTGGTGGTGAACTACGCCGCTTCGGCCACTGCTGCCGAGGCCGTGGTGGACGCGATCACCGCCGCCGGTGGCCGCGCCTATGCCCTGGCGGCCGATGTGTCGGTGGAAGAGCAGGTGGACGCGCTGGTGAAAGCCGTGCTGGAACGCAGCGGCCGGCTGGATGTGCTGGTCAACAACGCCGGCATCACCCGCGATGGCCTGCTGTTGCGCATGAAGACCAGCGATTGGCAGAGCGTGATCGATCTGAACCTCACCGGCGTGTTCCTGTGCACCCGTGCCGTGAGCCGCTCCATGCTCAAGGCCCGCAGCGGCCGCATCATCAACATCACCTCGGTGGTGGGTCTGGTAGGCAATCCCGGCCAGGCCAACTACAGCGCCGCCAAGGCCGGCGTGATCGGCTTCACCCGCAGCACCGCAGCGGAGTTCGCCAGCCGGGGCATCACCGTCAACGCCGTCGCCCCTGGCTTCATCGCCACCGACATGACCAGCGAGCTCAACCAGGAGCCGATCCTGGCCGCCATCCCGCTCGGACGCATGGGCCAGCCGGAGGAGGTGGCCGGGGCTGTGCGTTTCCTGGCCGCCGATCCCGCCGCTGCCTACATCACCGGCCAGGTGCTGCAGGTGGATGGCGGCATGGTGATGGGCTGAGCGGGCCGGGGAGGTTTAGCTCTCGATCGGTTGCACGAGCTCATCGCGCAGCCGGCGGATCCGCTGCAGCAGGCGCAGCCGGCGGCTGCGGGCGGTGATGGTGAGAAACAGGCGGATCGGCACGTACACCAGGGCCATCAGCAGCCCCAGCCCGGCGATCAGCAGGAAGGCCATGGCGCTGGTGCCCGCCATGGTCGGGTCCGAGGTCACGTCGCTGAGCGCGTCAGCGAGGCTGGTGCTGAGGGAGTCCTCCATGCCCCGACCCTATCGGGGGTCAGCCGCCGTTGCCCGTGCCATGGGAATGTGCAAACGCATTCGGCTTTCCCCACCGCAGCCATCCCGCTGGCCACAGGGCGCTATGGGAATCTGAACGCACTTCCAGGGCTTGCCCCAGGCGCGCCTATTTCCACGCCCATGGCCAAACTGATCAGCTTTTCGGATGCTTCCCGCACCTCCCTTGAAAAGGGTGTGAACGCCCTGGCCAATGCGGTGAAGGTCACCATCGGCCCCCGGGGGCGCAATGTGGTGCTCGAGAAGAAGTTCGGCGCCCCCGACATCGTCAATGACGGCGTGACGATCGCCAAGGAGATCGAGCTCGAGGATCCCTTCGAGAACATCGGCGCCAAGCTGATCCAGCAGGTGGCCAGCAAGACCAAGGACCAGGCCGGAGACGGCACCACCACCGCCACCGTTCTCGCCCAGGCGCTTGTTCATGACGGCCTGATGAACGTGGCTGCCGGCGCCAATCCCGTCGGCCTGCGCCGCGGGATGGAAAAAGCCCTGGCCCGGGTGGTGGAGGGCATCCAGACCCGCGCCATCCCGGTGGCCGGTGAAGCGATCCGTCAGGTGGCCACGGTGAGCTCCGGTGGCGATGAGGAAGTCGGCCGCATGGTGGCCGAAGCCATGCAGCTGGTCACCACCGATGGGGTGATCACAGTCGAGGAATCGCGCTCGCTGGCCACCGAACTGGAGGTCACCGAAGGGATGGCCTTTGATCGCGGCTATTCCTCTCCCTATTTCGTCACCGATGGTGAGCGCCAGGTGTGCGAATTCGAGAACGCCCTGCTGCTGGTCACCGACCGCAAAATCAGTGCGATCACCGATCTCGTGCCGGTGCTGGAGGCCGTCTCGCGCGCCGGCGCCCCGCTGGTGATCCTTGCGGAAGAGGTGGAAGGTGAAGCCCTGGCCACCCTCGTGGTCAACAAGACCCGCGGTGTGCTGCAGGTGGCGGCGGTGCGGGCCCCCTCTTTCGGCGATCGCCGCAAGGCCGCCCTGCAGGACATCGCCGTGCTCACCGGCGCCACGCTGATCAGCGAAGACCGCTCCATGTCGCTCGACAAGGCGACACTCGCCGATCTGGGCCGCGTGCGCCGGATCACGATCAGCAAGGACTCCACCACGATCGTGGGCACCGAAGATCACCGCGACGCCGTGGCTGAGCGGGTGGCCTCGATCCGCCGTGAACTGTCCGTCACCGACTCCGACTACGACCGCGAGAAGCTGAGTGAGCGCATCGCCAAGCTGGCCGGTGGCGTCGCGGTGATCAAGGTGGGGGCCCCCACCGAAACCGAGCTGCGCCACCGCAAGCTGCGCATCGAAGATGCCCTCAATGCCACCCGGGCGGCGGTGGAGGAGGGGATCGTGCCCGGCGGCGGCAGCACCTTGATGGAGCTGGCCGCTGAACTCGAAGGCTGGATCGCCGGGCTCCAGGGCGACGAGCGCACCGGCGCCGAGATCCTCTGCCGTGCCCTCTCCGCTCCCCTGCGTCAGATCGCCGCGAACGCCGGTGCCAACGGCGATGTGGTGGTGGCCGATGTGCTGCGGCTGGGCAAGGGCTACAACGCGCTCACCGGTGCCTACGAAGATCTGATGACGGCCGGCATTCTCGATGCCGCCAAGGTGGTGCGCCTGGCCCTGCAGGATGCGGTGTCGATCGCTGCGCTGCTGATCACCACCGAAGTTGTCATCGCCGACAAGCCCGAACCTCCCGCCCCTGCCGGTGGTGGCGGTATGGAGGGAATGGGCGGCATGGGAGGAATGGGTGGCATGGGCGGCATGGGCATGCCCGGCATGATGTGAGCCCTGCTCCCTGAGAGCTCAGCAGCAGCTCAGCCGTTCAGCGGCTCAGCTGCTGCACGTAGGCGGCTACCTGAAGATCCACGCCGGTGATGGCGGTCCCCACCACCACCGCGTCGGCTCCCCGCTGCAGCGCCCGCTGCGCCTGCTCCGCACTGGCGATGCCGCCTTCACAGATCAGCGTGGTGGTTGCCGGCAGGGCAGAGCGCAGCGGCCCCAGCAGATCCCAGGCCGGCGGCCGCAGCCCTGCCGTGCTCTCCGTGTAGCCGTACAGGGTGGTACCCACCCAGCGGCAGCCGAGGGCCGCGGCCTGCACCCCGTTGGCCACGCTGTCCACATCGGCCATCAGCGGTGCGCCAAGCTCCGTCGTGGCTCGCTCGATCAGCTCGGCCAGTGGCTGTCCGCCCGGCCGTTGCCGCTCGGTGGCATCGATCGCCACCACATCGGCTCCTGCTGCCCACACCGCCAGCAGTTCTTCCCAGCCGGGCGTGATGTACACCGGGCTGCCAGGGAAGCTGCGCTTCCACAACCCCACGATCAGCGCCTGTGGGCAGCGGCGCCGCACGGCACCGATGTGCTCGGGGCTTTCAAGGCGCACGCCGATGGCTCCGTTGGCAAGGCTGGCCTCCGCCATGGCGGCGATCACCAGCGGATCCCGCAGCGGCGAGCCTTCAGGCGCCTGCACCGAAACGATCAACCCACCCTGCACGGCCGCTCTCTCCAGCCGCTCCGCAGGTGTGACGCCGGTGATGGCAGAAGGGGCCCCCAGGGGCGTAGAGGCAGGGGGCATGGTGGGAGCTGAAAAGGGGCAAGGGGCCGGTTGCCGCAGCCCAGACTGACGGCCGCGTCAGCTGCTGCGGGTGTCCTCTGAGGAGGAGTCATCCGGCAGCCAGGAGCGCAGCGAGGCCAGACCGGGATGGGAAGGAGCGGGGGCCGGCCGGCCGGCGACGGCAGCCGCAGCCCGCTCGCGCAGGGGTGGTGGGGTGCGGCCCTGGGGCGTGAGCTCCGGGGCGATCTCCGTGGCGCTGCGGCGGGCTGGGCCGGCAGGGCGGTCCGGTTCCAGCGGCGGACGTTGTCCTGTTGGCGAGGTGCTGGCGGGAGCGGAGCCACGGGCCTGGCCGCTGCCCCGGGGCTGGAACGTGTCGCCGAACTGAGCAGGGCCGCGGGCCGCAGCAGTGGTGCTGGTTGAAGCGTTGTCGCTGGCGGAAACTGTCTCGCTGCCTGACACCGTGTTGCGGTCGCTGTCCATGGTCTGGAAGGTGCTCACCACTTCTTCCACGCAGACGCGGACCAGGTGTTTCACCCGGGCCAGTGGGCGCTGCCAGATCGGAGCCTGCTCTGGTTCGGGGGCTTCCGGCTGTGTGGGGCTGGATTCGGCGGGGAGCGAGGCCACCAGCGCGACAGGCGCCTCAGCACCTTCAGGTTCAGCAGCAGGAGCAACCTCGTGGAGGTCAGCAGCGGGAGCAACGGCCACTGGGTCAGCCCCTGGAACGGCAGCAGTGGCTTCGCCCGACGGGGGCCAGACGGGTTGTGGGGCCGTCACCAGAGACTCGGCTCCGAAGCTGAACACCCCTGCCGCCGCAGGCCGAGCCGGGATGAAGGGAGGAACGTGCGTCCCTGGATCGGAGGAGAACTCCGGGACAGGACGTGGCCATTGGGCTAAGCCATCGAGGGCCTGATCCCCCGGGACTGCAGCAGCGGCAGAGAGTGTCTCTGCGCCAGGGTCATCGGTCACGGGCGCGGCGGTGGAAACGCTCGGAGGCGTTTCGTTTGCGGGAGCAACGGCTTCGATGGAACCGTCTTGGCCCACCAGCTCCCTGGCAGCAAGCTGATTGCTGAGCAGGCCTTCGTTGATGGAACTCTCGGTGGGCGGGATGTCCGTGAGATGGCTCTCAGCGCCCAGCACCGCACCAGCTCCGATCGCAGAGGGCTCGGCGTTGGAGGCCAGATCGTCCGCAGGCGGTTTGGTGCGTGAGGCCGGGTGCTCCGCTGGGTTCTCAACCGGGGGGATTGAAACGGCGGGAGCTTCAAGCCAGGGATCAAAGGCGAGTGGTTGGCCCAGGAATTCAATCGGTGCCTGCGCAGGCACGCCGGGCTGAGCAGCTGGCTCTGCGGAAGCGGCACCTTCGCCGGCGATCCCGGGATCACCGCCATCGCTGCTTGCCGGGCTGATCTGAGAATCCACGCCCGCATTCACGTCAAGGTTGGGAACCGGCTCCGTGCTCGTACTTCCCTCGCAGGGGATGGCGGGCTCAAGGCCGGCAACATCCGCAAAGCTGAGCACCAGCTCTGTCGAAGGTTCCTCAACCTCCTGCGGCTCCGCCTCCAGGGTGATCTCCGCAAAGGAAAATCCAGGCGCCACCTGCACCGATGCAACGCTAAGTGTTGCTACTGCTGCAGACGTCGAATCGGCTGGGGAGGCCGAATCCACCGCTGAGGCCACCACTGGAGCTGCCTCCTCGGAAGCCACTGCCCCTGCAGCCGGCGCAGAAGCAAAGGCACCAGCAGCAGCATCCACGGCCCCCTCTGGAGACCCTCCATCAACCACAGCAACGGCGGGGCCAGGAGCAGCAGCAGGAACGGCCGTGGCATGCAGGTGGTCGTGCCACCAACCTTTCAGTGAGGCATCGCCGGCAGTGAGCTCCTGCATCAGTGGCGAGAGAGCCTCGACGC
This sequence comes from Synechococcus sp. CS-1333, assembly GCF_025128015.1. Taxonomy (NCBI): domain Bacteria; kingdom Bacillati; phylum Cyanobacteriota; class Cyanophyceae; order Synechococcales; family Synechococcaceae; genus Synechococcus; species Synechococcus sp. CS-1333. Next base: position 39,623 of record NZ_JAHLYO010000008.1, on the reverse strand, counting down.
CATGGCGGTGCACCCAGCGCAGCGACAGCCAGGCCACTGCTCCCTCATCCCTGCGGTCGAGGGCACCCTTCAGCACCAGGCGCTCGGAGAGCCGTTTCTGCTGGGGTCGGGGCAGAACGGGCGCAGGCAGGGAAGGGGACGGGTTCACAGCGGGGCTCAGCTGAGTTTGCGATCCAGCAGAGGCCGGATCAGAAGGAACAATCCGATGGCCAGCAGAGCCAGCACGCCCAGACAGGTGGCACCGGTGAGCTCCCCGTAAGGAGCAATCAGCACCACGTCGCCGAGGGAGGGGTGGCCGGCATAGGCCGCACGAATGGGTTCAATCGCGAAGGTAAGAGGATTCAGGGCGGCAAGCCAGCCCAGCCAGGTGGGCATGAAGGAAATCGGGGCCAGGGCCGTGCTGGCGAACAGCAGGGGCAGGTTGGCCACGAAGATCACCGCGATCAGCTCGATGTGGCCGGGCAGCGCGAAAGCCAGCCCCAGACTCATGGCCGTGACGGCGAACACCAGCAGCAGCAGGGTGACGAGCACCAGCGCCAGCCCGGCGGTGCCGGGCCAGCCATAACCGAGCAAGGCTGCGGTGCCCATGATCGCCAGGCTCTGAACCAGGCTCAGGCTGGTGATGTAGAGCACCGAGGCCAGCACGATCGAGCTGCGGGAGCGCAGCGGTGCCACCAGCAGCCGGTTGAGGAAGCCGAATTCCCGGTCGAACATCACCGGCAGGCCGGCATTGAGAGCGGCGCTGAACGCCGTGAACACGATCACCCCCGCACCGAGAAAGCGTCCGTAGCTCATGCCATCGGGCAGCAGACCTTCCGGCGCCTTGGCGAAGAGGGCCCCAAACAGCACCAGCCAGATGAGCGGCTGCAGCACGCCGGCCACCAGCGTGGTGGGCCGTCGGGCCAGTTGGAGGAACAGCCTGCGGGTGAGCGCCAGGGTTTCCTGCGTCACGTCGGCCAGGGCGGAACGGTTGGCCGCCTGTAGGGCTGGCAGGGGCGGCTGGGTGGGGAGGGTGGAGGCGCTGGTCATGGCCGAAGGGTGTCGGAGGGTGGGACGAGGGGGTGGCGGGTCAGCGCATGGCCTGTTTGCGCTCGGCTTTGGCATCCCGGCTGCCGGCGACCGCCAGCTCTGCGTCCATCAGGGTGCGGCCGGTGGCCTGCAGATACACATCATCAAGACTGGCCTGGCTCTGGGCCAGCGAGAAGACGGGCAGTTCGGCGGCCTCCAGCTGGCGGCGCAACTGCTCGATCACGGCCTGGTGTTCCACCACCAGGTTCAGCGAGTGGCCCTGGGCCCGGTTCACCACCACCTGCCGCACGCCGGGACAGGCCTGAAGCAGCTCACTGACGTGGCCGGCTTCGTTCTCGTCGCTGAATTCACGCACGCGCAGGGTGACCCGGTCGCCGCCCAGGGCCTCCTTGAGCGAGCTGGGGCTGCCTTCGGCGATCACGCGGCCGCCGTCGATGATGGCGAGACGATCGGCGAGCGCATCCACTTCCTCCAGGTAGTGGCTGCTCAGCAGCACGGTGGTGCCGGCCTGACGCAGCTCACGCAGCACCTGCCAGATGGCAGCGCGGCTTTCGATGTCAAGGCCCACCGTGGGTTCGTCGAGCACGAGCAGCTCGGGGCTGTGCAGCAGGCCGCAGGCCAGATCGAGGCGTCGACGCATCCCGCCTGAGTAGGAGCCGCAGCGCCGGTCGATCCAGTCGCCCATGCCCATGCGCTCCACCAGTTCCTCGATGCGAGGAGCGAGCAGGCGGGCGGGCTGGTGGTAAAGCGCCCCCTGAAGCTGGAGCAGCTCCCGGCCGGTGAGGATCTTGTCGATCGCCACTTCCTGGGCCACGTAGCCCAGCAGTTCCCGCACCTGGCGCGGTTCCTTGAGCGCGTCGTGGCCCGCCACGATCACCCTGCCGCTGTCGGGGGCCAGCAGGGTGCACAGAATGCGCAGGGCGGTGGTCTTGCCGGCTCCGTTCGGACCCAGCAAGCCGTAGAGGCACCCCCGCGGCACACTCAGATCGAGCGACTGGAGGGCCTCCACCGGTCCATAGCGTTTGGTGAGTTGCTGCAGCTCAATCACCGCGTCTGGCACCGCTGAGCAGGCTTGCGCCCGTTGGAAAGGAGAACCAATCTAGAAAGGAGCCCCATCAAGCGGCTCTGGTGAGGATCAGCGGCTGCCTACAACATTCAGGAGCGGCAAGCCGCTCAGCTGCGGAAATCCCAGGGGTGCGAACCCGCGCAGGCCGTTGAACACAGGCAGCCCGTCCATACCGGTCGCCCAGCCGATCAGGTCACCGGCCTGATGAGAGAAGGCAGCCGCAGCCGGTAGCCGGCAGATCAGCAGCAGCAGGCAGATGCCGAACAAGTAAAGGATCGACCAACGGAACAGGCCCTTGGCCCGCACAGGGTCGTCGGGTGAGGCTGCCAGGGACCGGCCCATCTGCAACAGGCGGCTGTTGAAGGGCAGCAGCAGCAGGCCATAGAGCAGCCCTCCACTGGGCAGGGCCACGACGCCGAGGGCACTCACCAGCACCGTGGCGCGGGCGTAGTGCACGATCGCTTCAGCGGTGACCTGGGAGCCCTTGACCACCGGCAGCATCGGGATGCCCACAGAGCGGTAGTCCTCGCGCAGCAGCAGGGCCAGGGCCCAGAAATGCGCGGGGGTCCAGAGCATCACCAGGCTGAACAGCCACCAGCTGCTCAGGCCCAGGTGGCCGGTGGCGGCCGCGGCGCCCACCAGGGGAGGGATGGCCCCGGCCACGCCGCCGATCACGATGTTCTGGGAGGTGCGCGGCTTGAGCAGGGCGGTATAGAGCAGCACATAGCTGCAGAGACCCAGCAGGGAGAGCCCGGCGGCCAGGCAGTTCACGCCGCTCACCAGCAGGGCGGCCGCCACGCACGTGAGCGAGACAGCCACCGAGAAGGCAGTGGCGGGAGAGAGTCGGCCGGAGGGCAGGGCCCGGCCGCTGGTCCGGACCATGCGGCCATCGAGGTCCTGCTCCCAGAGGCAATTGAGAACGCCGGCAGCGGCAGCGGCCAGGGCACCACCGCCCAGCGTGCAGGCCAGGCGCGGGGCCGGCAGCGGCCAACCCTCCGACAGGGCCATGCCGCCGAGGGTTGTGGCCAGCAGCAGCGGGATCAGCCGCGGCTTGGCGATCTCCAGCCAGGCCGGCAGTTTGACCTTGGCGCGGGAGGGAACGGCCTCACTGCGGGGGAGCGTGGGGGAGGCGCCGCTCCCTGCGGTGGCGCTAACCATGACAACTCTCCAGGGTGGAAGAACGAAGCGTTTGGACCGCCGCAGGCTGGGCTGGGGCCAGGCTCCAGTTGCGCACCGCCAGGGCAGTGAGCAGACCCAGCAGCAGGGCGGCCGTGATCTGGTGCCCGACCGTGATGAGCGGGACGGCGAGCGACAGACGCAGGGTGAGCACCCCGAGCATCACCTGCACAACGACAAGCAGAACCCCACCGAGGGCAAAGGGCCAGCTGCGCCGGCGGGTGGCAGGCGTGAGCAGGGTGACGCTGCAGCAAAGCACCACCACCAGTGCCACCGGCGCCGCCAACTGGCGGTGGGTGGCCAGGAGGCTGCAGGCTTCGCCGCTGCTGAGGCAACGGCCTGAGGCCCACTGGGTGGCCATGAGCGCTCCGGAAATCGCCTGAGCAAACACCGCCAGAGCGGCCATCGCCGTGGCCGCACCTGCAGCGCGGACGAAGAGGAGAGCAGGAGGGGTGACGGCTGTGCCGACCGTGATGGGGTTGGCCCCCGGGAAGGAGGGCTTGGGGATCAGGCCCTGGTGGACGCCGCTGAGCAGGGCCACCAGCACCAGGGCGGTGCCGAGATGGGCCGTCACCACATCGAATCGAAGCAACTGGGTGACGGTGAGCGCGCCCAGCAGGCCCTGAACGGCAACCAGCAGCAGCGCGGCGCCGCTGGCCCAGGGAAGCCACGCCGGCAGCGCCAGGCGCCGCAGCACGCTCCAGCCAGCGAGCACCAGCAGAGCCATCCCCACCAGAAAGGCATCAAGGCGGTGAAACCACTCCAGAAACACCTGGAGGTTCATGCGTCCGCCCGGCAGAAAGCTGCCATAACAAAGTGGCCAGTCAGGGCAGGCCAAACCGGCCTCCATCACCCTGGTGGCGCCTCCGATCGCCACCAGGGCCACCAGGGCTACGACCAGGTGAGAAGTGAGAAAGAGCAAACTTCGCCTCATGGCGATCAAGTTAGCCATCACTTCTGAAGCTTCGAGACCCGGTGTGGTGGAGTCGCAACAGTGGGGGTCTGTGTTGAATTCCTGACGCCTCATTGCGTTTGTTTCGCTGTTCTCACGTTGGCCAAGCGCCCCTGTGGCGGCTCCCCATAGGGTGGTGAAAGCCTGGCTTGCTCCGTGCCGATTCCTTCAACCATCGTCACCCTGGTGGTGGGGATGCTGCTTGTCCTCGTTGGCCTCTGGGTTGGTCAGAACGTCAACCTGCTGCCGGTTGCCGCCAGCTCCAACGCCCCCCTCTACGACCAGCTCTTCACCGTGCTGTTCGTGATTGGAACCATACTTTTCCTCGGTATTCTCGGACTACTTCTGTATAGCTTGATTCGTTTTCGCCGCAAGGACGGCGATCTCGGCGATGGGGTCGCGGTGGAAGGAAATCTCCAGCTTGAGATCTTCTGGACGGCCGTTCCCGCCGTGGTGGTCCTGTTTGTGGGCATCTACAGCTACGACATCTATGACCGCATGGGCGGGATGATTCCTCTCAGCGACCCCCACGCCATGCACAGCGGCATGGCGATGCAAACCGCCTCGCCTGCCTCCAGCGATCCGATGCCACCGGGCATGGTGATGGCGGCGAACGTGCCTTCTGCGGCAGAAGGCGTGGAGGCTCGCACCTGGGGCGGCATCGGTGGTTCGCCCGGCAGCAGCAGCGGCGCCTTGCCCGTTGACGTCACCGCCCTTCAGTTCGCCTTTCTGTTCCACTATCCCCAGGGTGATTTCATCAGCGGCGAGCTGCATGTGAAAGAGGGGCAACAGGTGGAGTTACGCATGGAGGCCCGTGATGTGATCCATGCCTTCTGGGTGCCGGAATTCCGCCTCAAGCAGGACGTGATTCCAGGCCAACCCACGATCCTCACCTTCACGCCTACCCGCGCTGGCAGCTATCCGATCGTGTGCGCCGAGTTGTGCGGCCCTTATCACGGCGGCATGCGCTCCACCGTGGTGGTGCATGAGCCCGATGCCTTTGACGCCTGGCTGGATCAGAACCGTCCTGCCACCGTGGCCAGTGCCGTGCCGGGGCCATCAGCGACCGGTTGAGCGCTGGCGCCACCCCGGTTCAGCCCCCAGGCTTCCGGCTCCTCCCTTTACCTGCTGACGCTGAATCCCCTCCTTTCTGGCTTCTCCCCAGCTCACCCGTCTTCCGCTTCCCCTCCACGCGCTCCCTCGTCCGATGACCCTGGCCCTGCCGCCCACCACCAGCTCAGCTCCGCCGAGCCTCCAGCCCGAGGGTTGGCTTCGGTATCTGAGTTTCAGCCTGGATCACAAGGTGATCGGTCTCCAGTACCTGGTCACAGGATTCCTCTTCTATTTCATCGGCGGCGCCTTGGCCGGCATGATCCGCATTGAGCTGGTCAGTCCGATGTCGGACTTTCTTCAGCGGGACACTTACAACGAGGTGCTCACCCTGCACGGCACGGTGATGATCTTCCTCTGGATCGTGCCTGTCGTGAACGGGGCCTTCGGCAATTACCTCATCCCCTTTTATGTGGGCGCCAGGGACATGGCCTTCCCTCGGCTCAACGCGGTGGCCTTCTGGTTGATCCCCCCCGCGGGCATCCTGCTGATCGCCAGCTACTTCATTGCCGGCGCCTCTCAATCAGGTTGGACGGCTTATCCACCCCTGAGCCTCACCACTCCGGCAGCCGGGCAGGTGGTGTGGATTCTGAGTGTGCTGTTGCTGGGGGGCAGCTCAATCTTCGGCGGCATCAACTTCATTGCCACCGTGCTGAAGATGCGCCGGCCCGGCCTGAAGATGATGCAGCTGCCGATGTACTGCTGGGCCATGCTCGGCACCAGCTTTCTGGTGGTGCTGGCCACGCCGGTGCTGGCCGGAACCTTGGTGCTCCTCAGCTTCGACATCCTCGCCCACACTGGCTTCTTCAATCCCGCCCTGGGCGGCAATGCGGTGGTGTACCAGCATCTCTTCTGGTTCTATTCACACCCGGCCGTTTACATCATGGTGCTGCCGGCTTTTGGCCTGGTCAGTGAGATTCTGCCGGTTCATGCCCGCAAGCCCCTGTTCGGCTACACCACCATGGTGTATTCGATCCTAGGCATCGTGTTTCTCGGACTGATCGTGTGGGCTCACCACATGTTCACCAGTGCAACACCGCCCTGGATGCGCCTGTTCTTCACGATCGCCACGGCCTTCATCGCCGTGCCAACCGGCATCAAGTTCTTCAACTGGCTGGCCACCCTGTGGGGCGGCAAGATCGCCCTCAACAGCGCCATGCTGTTCTCCTGTGCTTTCATCGTTCACTTCGTGTTCGGGGGCATCACCGGGGTGGCCCTGGCCCAGGTTCCCTTTGATATCCACGTCCACGACACCTACTTCGTGGTGGCCCACTTCCATTACATCGTCTATGGCGGCACGGTGTTCGTAGTGTTTGCCTCTCTCTACCACTGGTATCCGAAGTTCACTGGCCGCATGCTCAATGAAGATCTGGGCCGGCTGCATTTCCTGCTCACCTTCGTGGGCTTCAACCTCTGTTTTGCGCCCCAGCACTGGCTGGGCCTGAACGGCATGCCCCGCCGCGTCGCTGAATACGACCCCCAGTTCACCCTCGTGAATCAGATCAGCAGTGTGGGGGCTCTGCTGATGGCGATCAGCACCCTGCCCCTGCTGATCAACGTGATCTGGAGCGCCTTCCGTGGTCCCGTGGCCGGCGACAACCCCTGGAACGCACTCACCCCCGAGTGGCTCACCAGCTCGCCGCCCCCGGTGGAGAACTGGAAGGGTCCGGCCCCCCTTGTCACCCATCCCTACGGCTATGGCGTTCCCGAAGGGCAGATTGATCTGAAGGGAGCGTCTGGCAGGGAACTCTGGACCTCAGGCAGCTGATGGATGACCAGTTCACGCTTCTGCCGCACAGGACCGGCCCGCCTTCCCCCGGCTCACGTTCATCCCGGTCACCGGTGGCTGTAGCCCTCACCGACCAGCTGCCTTTGATCCCCAGCCCGCCTCCTGTTCACTGATCTCCAGCTGCTCATCTCCGTTTTTCCCCTCCCATCCGTTACGGCCACCGCCCCCACGCCTTTTCCCCGATGACCATCCTCTCCCCCAGCACCGATTCGCTGCCGGCCGTTGCTGGAGCTGCAGCACCGGTTCTTGAAGAGGGGCACGGCGATTACCGCATGTTCGGGCTGGCCACCTTCCTGCTGGCCGATGGCATGACCTTCGCCGGCTTCTTCGCCGCTTATCTCACCTTTCGGGCTGTCAATCCGCTGCCGGCCGGTGCGGTGTATGAGCTGGAGCTGATCCTGCCCACGATCAACACCGCCCTGCTGGTGCTGAGCAGCTTCACCTTCCACCGCGCGGCCTCCGAGCTGAAGCAGGAGCGCATGGGCCGCTGCCGCTGGTGGCTGCTGGTGACGGCGAGCCTGGGCTTCGCCTTTCTCGGCGGGCAGATGGTGGAGTATTTCTCCCTGCCTTTCGGCCTCACCGACAACCTCTACGCCAGCACCTTCTACGCGCTCACCGGGTTTCACGGCCTGCACGTGTGTCTGGGGGCCCTGATGATCATGATTGTTTGGTGGCAGGCGCGGCAGCCCGGCCGCTTCACCCCCAGCGAGCACTTCGGCCTGGCGGCTGCGGAGCTCTACTGGCATTTCGTCGACGTGATCTGGTTGATTCTCTTCGGAATTCTCTATCTGCTGTAATCGGCCCTTGCCGGATCACCAATCCAATCGGCAGAATTGTTGTCTGTCAGGCCCGTTCATCTTGAACTATCAAGTCACGCCGAGCCTCAGCTCCAACGGCAGACCCCCGATGCTGGTTGGCGATGCTCTGCTCGAGAAGGCCCGTTCGCTCAGCAGCCGCTCCGAAGACGAGATCGCCCGTGGCTGCGGCTATGTCTCCCCTGCCGGCCGTTTGCTGAAGAAGAGCTTCTACAAGGCCCTGGTGGATGCGAAGGGCTACAGAATTTCCAGTGATTCCGCTGCCCACGCGGCCGCCAGAGGGCGACAGGCCGAGTTCCGCACCCGCGTGCATGGCAACGGCAACCTGCTGATCGGCAACGCCTACACCCGCCGCATGGGGCTCACCCCCGGGCAGGAATTCAGGATCCAGATCCATCAGGAAACCGGCTCCATCTGGCTGCTGCCACTGCAGGAGGAGGCCTCGGCCTGAGCCGGGCCGTGCACGTCGGCCGTCAGGGGTGAGCCGCACTCGGCCGCCGGCCTGAGCCGCGCGCTTGGCTTCAGGATTCCTGACCGTCTGCAGGCCTGCCATCGGCAGGCTTTCTGTCTGCGGGAAGGCCATCCGCAGGCTGGGCGTGAAAGCTGGTGCTGAAGCCGATCAGATCGATGCCGCTGAACAGGAAGCTCACTCCCACCAGCACACCGATCACCGACAGCTGATTCCAGAACTTCATCGTCAGGATCAGCACGCCGAGCAGCAGGGTGACGGCCCCATTGGCCAGGCCCCAACCCCAGCCGCGGGCAGCCCGGTGCGCCAGTGCCACCAGGATCGCCACCAGGCCTTCGATCACGAACACCACGCCGATCGCCAGCGCAAAGGCCGCCACCTGGGCGGCGGCACTGGGAAAACCGGCGCGGAACTGCTGGATCATCCAGGCGCCCGTCACCACGAACAGGGTGGACACCACCAGCCGCCAGAAGGTGTGCGAGCGGCTCAGGTGTGGCGACCGGGCCAGGTTGTCGATCCAGCTCACGATTCCCCCCACCAGGAAGGCCACCGCCACGATCGCGGTGACCCACAAGGAGGCCACCACTGGAAAGATCAGCGCCAGCACCCCCAGCACGATCATCAGCACCCCTTCCGCCAGCGTGAAGCTGCGCAGCGCGGCGATGCGGCGGGGGTCGAACCGGGGCGTCAGGCCCCCAGGCGCTTCAGCAGCGGCTGTGTCTTGAGGCGCCATGGCTCGCAAGGGCGTGCGGGGAGAACCGAGCCGCCGCCCTCGGCGCGGTCTCTTCAACCCTAGGCCGGGTTCCCAGGGCAGCCCGCGGCGGGGGAGCCCGATGAAGGCGGTGGCGGAGTCAGCCCCAGCCGTGCTGCGCCAGCCAGTCGCGCTCCAGCTGCGGGCTGCGGCCAGCCGTGGCGGCGGGCGACGCTGCGCCGGCCGCCAGCAGCCGCTCGGTGTACTTGGCGAGCAGATCGGCTTCGAGGTTCACCCGGTCACCCACACGCCGCAGCTTCAAGGTGGTGACCTCCCAGGTGTGGGGAATCACCGCCATCCAGAAGCGTTCCCCCTGGGGGCTGCAGCCCGCCACGGTGAGGCTGATGCCATCGATGCCCACACTCGCCTTGTCGCAGACATAGCGGCCGTAGCTGGGATCCAGCCAGCGCAGCTCCAGTCGCCAGGACTCCCCCTGTCGGGCCACGCCCACCACCTCGCCCAGGCCGTCCACATGGCCGCTCACCAGGTGACCGCCGAGCCGGTCGCTCAGCCGCAGGGCCGGCTCCAGATTCACGGCCGCGCCCACCGCCGCCTTGGCCGCCAGGGTGCTGCGGCTCAGGGTCTCGTCGCTGACGTCGGCGCGAAAGCTGCGGCCGTCGGGGTGCAGCTCGGAGATCGTCAGGCACACCCCATCGACCGCGATGCTGTCGCCGAGGGCCAGGGGCTGCAGGTGCTCCACGCCTTCCACCAGCACCCCCCGGGGGTGGCGCCTGAGCTGCCCCACGGCCCGGACCAGACCGGTGAACATTCGCGGTCTCGCAGGCCTGGCCATAATCGGATATCGGGCGTGCGTGGCACAACCATGGTGGAAATGTGTGTGGCCGGGATCGCCCTGGACGCGGCCAGCCGGAGTCCGATCGTGTTGCTCAGGGACCCGAACGGCCGGCGTCAGGTGCCGATCTGGATCGACCAATCCCAGGCCCAGAACATCCTGGCCGGCATGGGTGATCACCAACCGCCCCGCCCGCTCAGCCATGACCTGATGGCCAACCTGATGGCGGTGGGAGGCGTGCAGCTGGAGCGGGTGATCATCCACACGATCGAAGACAACACCTTCCGGGCTGTGTTGAAGCTCACCGACAACGAAGGGGAGCCCAGTGAGCTGGATTGCCGGCCCAGTGATGCCATTGCCCTGGCACTGCGTACCGGCAGCGGCATCTGGATGCTGGAGGAGGTGGTGGCCGAAGCCTCGATCCCCGTGGATGCCGAAGCCGACGCCGAGGACCAGGAGGATTTCCGCCGCTTCCTGGATCAGGTGAGCCCGGCGGAGCTGATCCGCAACGTGCGCCGTGCCCAGCAGGAGGGCTATGGCGAAAGCGGCGGTGGCACCGACCCCCCTCCGACCGTTCCAGGCATGGGGCCGGCCGGCCCCGCAGGCAGCGGACCCAAGCCCAGCGGGCCTGACGGTGTTCCCAGCTGAAGCCTGCCGCCGCCCCTTCGGACGGGGCCCGGCCGTTTCGCTGTTCACCCTCGGCACCATGCGCGCGGTCGATTCGGCCGCCCAGATGGGCGCAGTGGTGGAAGCGGCTCTGGTGGCGGGCATCAACCACCTGGAAACCGCCCCCGCCTACGGCCCGGCGGAGGCCCACCTGGGCGCCGCCCTGCGGCAGCTCGCCATCCCGAGGGAGCGGCTGTTGCTCACCAGCAAGCTCCTGCCGGGGGTGGATCTGGCCACAGGCCAGGTCCAGCTGCGGGCCTCGCTGCAGCGGCTGGGGCTGGCCCGTCTCGACAACCTGGCGGTGCACGGTATCAACCGGCCGGAGCATCTCGAGTGGGCCCTGCAGGGGGATGGGGCCGCCCTGCTCCGCTGGGCGCAGGCCGAAGGGCTGGTGGGGCAGGTGGGGTTCAGCAGCCACGGCAGCACAGATCTGATCGAGCGGGCCCTGGCCAGTGGCCGTTTCGGCTTCTGCAGCCTGCATCTGCATCTGTTCGATCAGGAGCGCCTGCCCCTGGCCCGCCAGGCCCTCGCCGCCGGCATTGGCGTGATGGCAATCTCCCCCGCCGACAAGGGGGGGCGGCTGTACGACCCACCCCCCGAGCTGGTGGAGGACTGCGCGCCCTTCGCGCCTTTGCAGCTCGCTTATCGCTTTCTGCTGGCCGCCGGTGTGTCCACGCTCACCCTCGGCGCCGCCCGGCCGGAGGATCTCGCTTGGGCCGTGGCCCTGGCCGGCGCCGATGGACCGCTCAGCGCAGCAGAGCAGGCGGCGCTGGCACGGCTGGCGGAGGCGGGCCGTGGTCGTCTGGGGGAGGGGGCCTGCGGCCAGTGCCGCGCTTGCCTGCCCTGCCCGAGCGGGGTGCCGATTCCGGCGCTGCTGCGCCTGCGCAACCTGGCTCTCGGTCATGGCATGACCCCCTTCGCCAGCGAGCGCTACAACCTGATCGGCAGGGCCGGCCACTGGTGGGAGGCGCTCGATGCCTCCGCCTGCCAGCAGTGCGGAGTCTGCCTGCCCCGCTGTCCCCACGGCCTGCCGATCCCGGACCTGCTGGCGGCCACCCATCAACTCCTCGCCGCGCCACCACGGCGGCGGCTGTGGGGCTGAAGGGCAGGGGGGTGGGCCTGCCGGCTCAGGCGGCTGCGTCCCAGAGGCTCTGGTAACGCTGCCGTTCGGCGCTGCTCAGCGGCGGCAGGCTGGTGCAGCGCGCGAGCACCGAATCGTCGGGGTAGAGGAGGCGCGCCACGTGCTCGGGCCATGACGCCAGGGCGGCCTGCAGCAGCTGGCGCTTCACTGGCGGCACCCAGCCGGCCGCCAGCAGGCGATCGAGCGTGGGCCGCTCCATGCAGCGGGCGATCCAGGCGAGCGGAGCTGGTTCACGGCTGCGGCGCGGCCGCAGCAAGAGGTTCCACCAGAGTGGTGAGCCGCTGGCCGGCAACAGGGCGGTGAGCCTGGCATCGCTGCGCAGCAGTGGCAGCACCCGCTGGCTGGGCAACACGGCCGCCTCGGCATCGCCGCTCAGCAGCAGGTTGAGGCCATTCTTCTCGTCGAAGGCGAGGGCCTGCTCCCGCAGGCGCTTGAGCTGGCCGGGCAACGCCGCCGCTGCCAGGCGATCAACGCCGGCGGCAGTGGCGCCGGGGCTGAGGGTGCGCAGCGCCAGCTCGATCACGACGCGGGGGCTGGAGGGAAGCACGAGCTGACGGTGCAGGCTCGGATCGAGCAGCAGGTTCCAGCCCTCTGCGCTGCGGCGGCTCAGGTCGGTGCGGTTGCGTAGCACCAGCACCCAGGTGCCGAAGGCCCACGGATAGGCGATCGGCGCCGCTGCCGCCGCTGCGGCGGAGTCTTCGGGCGCCGCCACAGGATTCCGGAACCCATCGCGCACCGCCGCGCTGAACGGAGCCAGCTGCTCGAACATGGCAGTAGCGGTGCTGCTGGCGCTGAACGGCTGCAGGGCGTCAGCTTTCAGGGCGCCGAGCCAGCCATCGGAGAGCTGCAGCAGATCGGCATCGCTGTGCTGCGCGAGCACCGCCTCGGGGCCCTCCAGCGCCTTGCCTCGCCACGGGGAGGGAAGCTGCTTGCCCCAGGCGGCGGGCAGCTGGCCGCGGCTGTACAGGAGGGTGGCTGAAGAGGACGCGCCACGGGCGCAACCCGCCAGCCAGCCGCTGCCGACCAGAACGCCGGCCTGCAGCAGGTGGCGGCGGCTGAAGCGGGCGGGAAGGGGAGGGCGTTCCTGCATGGTTGGACCCTAGAGGGAGGCGATCAGGCGCTCCTGGGCCCGGTCGCAGTCGGCAGCCAGGTCGGCGGGGCTGCGGCCGCTCCACTCCCACAGCAGCGCCAGGCCGCCGGCGCCCACCCCTTCCTTGACATACCCGCGCTCGTAGTCCTGCAGGGCCGGGCTGCGGCAGTTGCTGAAGCAAAGCTCCGTGGCGAAGCTGGCCGGTGCCGCCACTTGCCAGCGGTCTGCCACGCGCTGCAGCAGCAGCGCCAGATCGCTGCTGCGTTCCCGCGCCACCCAGCCGGTAGTGCCCAGGGCCGTTGCCGCCACCAGTCGGCCCCGCAGCGGTGCATCGGCCAGGGCCAGGGCCAGGGCCAGCACCGCCGCCATCTGGCTGCCACCGGCCAGCAGCACCGGCCAGCTTCCTTCGGCCGCCGCCAGCAGCACCCCCGCCGCCAGCGGTTGCATCGGGTCCCCCACCGCTGCCACTACCCGCACGGGATCTGGTTCCCCGGCGCTGGCTCCGGCCAGGCCCGCTGCCCGCAGCCCCTGGTCCACCAGGGCAGCCTTGAGGTCGTGGGCTGGGCTGCGCAGGCTTCCGCTCACCAGCCCGCCGGCCGCCACGCCCAGACCGGTGAGCACCGCCTGGGCGGTGCTGGTGCCGCCCGGCACGCATTCGGCCAGCACCAGCGGCGGGAGCTGCGGGGCCGTCCGCCAACGCTCCTGCCAGCTCTGCGCCCAGCGGCGCCCCAGCGCCAGCAGTGCCCGCACCCGCTCTTCGCCCATGGCACGGCCGCTGCTGAGGCAGAGCGCTGGCTGCTGCCCCAGGCAGATGTGGGGCACCGCCGGTGCCACTGGACAGCCCAGGTCGACCACCAGGGGCGTGAGCTGCAGCCCCTGCATCACCACATGGGAGATCAGCGCCGGACTGACGCCCGCCGGCAGGGGGGGCAGGGCATGGGGCCGGGCTGTGCCAGGGCCCAGCAGCAGCAGTTCAGCATCGGCGGCGGCCGTGCGGCGACGGGAGTCCGGGGTGGCTCCGGCTGCGGAGATGCCCGGCACGGCGGCAGTGTCGGTGCCGGCCAGCAGCAGCAGCACCAGCGCGTCCTGCCAGCCGGCGGTCATCTGCATGGTCCAGCGATCGGCTTGAGCAGCGTCGCCCGTCAGCTGCAGCACGGTGGGCCTCCAGGCAAGGGCCTCAACACCATGGGCCTCCAGGTAAGCGCCTCACTGCAGGCCTGCAGGCCGCTGTCTCAGCCCGGGCCTGCTGGCACGCGCATGGGTCGACCACCAGCTCAGAGAGGGTCAAGGGCCACCAGGGCCCGCAGGGCTTCGGGCGGTTCGGGGATCGGCGCCTGCAACCGGGGAAAGATCCAGTAGGCCACCGCGTGCAAGGCCAGCACGTAGATCAGGTTCTGAACCACCACCAACCCCAGGGCCAGGGCCTGCACCTGCAGCAGGTCGGGGCCACCACCCAGGTTCAGCAGGGCGCTAATGCGCTCCAGCAGCCCGGCGGCGGCGGCCGTGATCAACACCCACAGGTTTTCGCCCACCAGCACCGACAGCACGGTGACCCGCACCAGGAAGCCGCCCGCACCGATCACCAGCCCCACGCCCCAGGTGAGCCACCAGCTCCAGTTGCTGCGCCAACCCCAGCCGAGCCAGAGCGCCAGCGCTCCGTAGGGGAAGAGCACCAGCGGCCCGCGGATCGGGCCCATCAAAGCCACCAGCAGCAGGGAGGCCACCACCATCCCTTCCCAGCCGCAGCGCCAGCCCTGGCGGAGCAGCAGCAGGGCGATCGGCAGGGGGAGAGCCAGGCGGAACAGGGCGCCCCCCACCGGCAGGTAATAGAGGCCTGCCCAGAGCAGGGCGGTGGCGGCAGCCATGTAGGCGGTTTCCACCAGCTGAAGGGCCTGGCGCCGACTGAGGCGGTGGGGGGAAGGGGGCATGGCGGCGGCTCAGCGTGGCGCCGGCGCCGGCGTGGCCTTCGGCGCTGCCGCGCCGGTTTCCGGCGTTGGGATCCGCTCGATGGTCTCCACCTCAAAGCGCAGGCCGGCGGCCCGCAGTGCCTCGGTGACCGCTTCGGCAGGGGCGGAAGGATCGGCGCCGGGCAGCTTCAGAGTGATCCTGTAGGGCACAGCGGCGGCCGGTGCCTGTCCTTGTCTCCCAGCGGCTCGGTTACCCGCGCTGGGGCCGCCGGTGGGGCTGCGGGCGGCATCGCCTGCCTGTCCTGCGGCGCGGCCAGGGACCGCCGGCGTGGGGGAGAGTGACTGTGTTGCTGGCGACGCGCCCGGGGCGGCGGTGGCCGGCGTGGCAGTGCCGGGGGAAGCCGTGGCCGCGGTGGTGGCGTTCGCGCCTGTGGCCGGTGTGGTGGGATTCGAGCCTGTGGGGGAAATGGCGGTGCCGGAAGAGGCACCCGGCCGGGCGTCACCGGAGGCGGGGGATGTGGTGGCGGCCGGTGGCGCCGGAGCATCGAACCCGGCCGCCAGCTGCTGGCCGAAGGGCGTGCCGGCACAGCCGGCCAGTGTGAGCAGCAGCGACGCCAGCAGGAGCAGGGGGCGGCGGGGGTAGTGGCCCATCAGCCGGAGGCGGCCTTGATGATCCGCACGGCGCTGGCGCGTGGACGTCCAGTCTTGGTGGTGGCCGGCGGCTTGGCTTTGGCGGTTCCGCTGGCAGCCTTGGCCTCCGCCGCGCCGCTCCTGCTGCTCGCTGCCGAAGTGCCGGTGGCCTTGCGGCTGCTGGTGGTCTTGGTGGCGGCTGGCTTGGTTCCGGTGGTCTTGGCAGCGGCTGTCTTGGCGGCGGAGCGGGCGGCGGGCTTGCGGGTCTTGGCCTTGCCGCTGGCGGCCTTCGCGGCCAGAAGCTCAACGGCCTGCTCGATCGTGATTGTGTCCGCCGTGGCGCCCTCCGGCAGCGAGGCGTTCACCTTGCCCTGCTTCACGTAGAGGCCATAGGGACCGTCGAACACCTGGATGGTTTCCTCGTCCCCCTCAGGGATGCCCAGGTCCTTCAGGGCCGTGCGGCCGCCCCGGCCCCGCTTGGGGGTGGCCAGCAGCTCGATGGCGCGCGACAACCCCACCAGCAGCACGTCGTCTTCTGCCTTGAGCGAGCGGTAGTCCTTTTCTCCCTTCGCCTTGTCGTGCACCACGTAGGGACCGAAGCGGCCCAGGCCGGCCTGAATCCGTCCACCATCGGGGTGCTCGCCCAGCAGCCGCGGCAAACGCAGCAGGCCAAGGGCATCATCGAGGCTGAGATCCTCCGGCTTGACGCCCTTGGGCAGGGAGGCCCGCTTCGGTTTGGGGTTCTCCTCGCTCACCTGCCCCCGTTGCAGGTAGGGGCCGTACTGGCCGAACAGCAGGTAGATCGCATCGCCGGTTTCGGGGTCTTCCCCCAGTGATTCAGGCCCCTCGGTTTTCTGGCGCAGGATCTGTTCGGCATGCTCGGCATCGAGCTCGGCCGGGGTGATCTCCTGGGGCAGGGTGGCCTTCACCAGCTCCTCGCTGCCGTCGTCCGCGACCCGCTTCGACTCCAGGTAGGCGCCGAAGCGCCCGATCCGCACCACGCAGGGGAGACCCTCCATCACGATCGTGCGTGAGGCAGTGGGGTCAATGTCGCCCTCGCGCTGCTGCACCTGGGCTTCGAGCCCCTTCTCCCCCTTGAAGAAGCTGTTCAGATAGGGGAGCCACTGAACCTTGCCGTGGGAAATCTCATCGAGTGTGTTCTCCATCCGCGCGGTGAAGCTGGTGTCCACCAGGTCGGGGAAGTGCTCCTCCAGCAAGGCGGTCACCGCGAAGGCGGTGAAGCTGGGGGTGAGCGCGTTGCCGGCGAGGGTGGCGTAGCCGCGGTCGGTGATCGTGCCGATGATGCTGGCGTAGGTGGACGGCCTGCCGATTCCTTCCTTCTCCAGCATCTTCACCAGTGCCGCTTCGCTGTAGCGGGCCGGCGGCTGGGTCTGGTGGCCGAGCGCCTCCACTGCCTTGCAGACCGGTGCATCGCCCACCGCCAGGGCGGGCAGCAGCAGTTCCTGCCCCTCCAGCGCCGCGTCGGGATCGTCGCTGCCCTCCACATAGGCGCGGAAGAAACCGGCAAAATCGATGCGCTTGCCGCTGGCCCGGAAGCGGGCGTCCCCGGCGACGATCTCCACCGCCAGCATCGTGAGCCGTGCATCGGCCATCTGGCTGGCCACGGTGCGTTTCCAGATCAGCTCGTAAAGGGCGAGATCCTTGCCGTCGAGACCGGTGTCCTTGGGGGTGCGGAAGCGTTCACCGGAGGGGCGGATCGCCTCGTGGGCCTCCTGGGCGTTGCGGCTCTTGGTGCTGAACTGCCGCGGGGCGGGGCTTAGGAAGCTGTCGCCGTACTTCTCAGCCACACAGGCACGGGCGGCGCTGATCGCCTGCTCGGAGAGGTGCACCGAGTCGGTGCGCATGTAGGTGATGAAGCCGCGCTCATAGAGGGCCTGGGCCGTGCGCATGGTTTCGCGGGCCGAGAGCCGCAGCTTGCGGTTGGCTTCCTGCTGCAGGGTGCTGGTGGTGAAGGGCGGCACGGGCTTGCGCACCGTGGGTTTCTCCTCCACCTGCTCCACCCGCCAGGGCAGGGCCAGCACGCTTTCGCGCAGGGCGCGCGCTTCGCTCTCCGCCAGCAGCTTCACTGTGCTGCCGGGCTTGAGCCCCCCGGTGCTTTCGTCGAAGTCGCTGCCCTGGGCGATGCGCTCGCCGGCGAGGTGGGTGAGCTTGGCTTCGAACCGGCCGCCCGGCTGCTCCAGCTCGGCCTTGAGGTCCCAGTAGCTGCCGCTGCGGAAGGCCCGCCGGGCACGCTCCCGCTGCACCAACAGCCGCACCGCCACCGATTGCACCCTGCCGGCAGAAAGCCCCCAGGCCACTTTTTTCCACAGCAGCGGTGAGAGGGTGTAGCCCACCAGCCGGTCGAGGATCCGTCGCGTTTCCTGGGCGTGCACCAACTCCATGTCGAGTTCGCGCGTCTGGTCGAGGGCGCGGTGGATGGCGTCCTTGGTGATCTCGTGGAACACCATCCGCTTGACCGGCACCTTGGGGCTGAGCAGCTCCAGCAAGTGCCAGCTGATGCTTTCGCCTTCCCGGTCTTCATCCGTGGCCAGGAGCAGCTGGTCGGCGCCCTTCAGCGCGTCCTTCAGCTCCTTCACCACCTTCTTTTTGTCTTTCGGCACCACGTAGAGCGGCGCGAAATCCTCGCTGGTGTTGACGCCCAGGTTCGCCCACTTCTCGCCCTTGTAGGCGGCGGGAATCTCGCTGGCGTTGTTGGGCAGGTCACGGACGTGCCCCATCGACGCCTCCACCCGGAACTCCTTCGGCAGGAAGGCGCGGATGGTGCGGGCCTTGGTGGGGCTCTCGACGATGACCAGGGTGTGCGCCACAGGCAGGCGATGAACCGGTTCCCTCTTTATCGCATCGGCGGCCCGCCCCGCCTGAGAATGATCGGCGCCGCCGCTACAGTCCGCTCGACAAGGCGATCGTTTGAAGCCGACATGGATCTGTTTGGCGCCCTTCCCGCCCTGACGGAACTGCCCCACCTGGCCGTCGCCTCCCTGGCCACAGCGCCCGCGATCGGCCTGGGAATCACAGCCGCCCAGCTCAATTCCGGCGCCATTGCGCCCGAGGCTGCCATCCTCATCGCCCTGCTGATCTGCCTGCTGGTTGATCTGGCCGGCGAGGAAGCGGCGATCCGCTGGGTGCCGCCGATCTGTTACGCCGGCCTGGGCACGGCTCTGGTGCTCCTGGCTCTGCAGTGGAACGCGCCGCTGGAGCCTTCGTTCCTTGGCTCGTTCCTGGCGGACGATCTGGCGGTGGCTTTCCGCGCCGTGGTGGCAGCCTCCACCTTGCTCTCGCTGATGATCAGCTGGCGCTACGTGGAGCGTTCTGGCAGCCCGGTTGGCGAATACGCCGCGATCCTGCTGGCGGCCACGCTCGGCGCCATGTTCCTGTGCGGCTCCACCGATCTGGTCAGCATCTTCGTGTCGCTGGAAACCCTTTCGGTGTCCAGCTACCTCCTTTCGGGCTACATGAAGCGGGATGCCCGTTCCGGCGAGGCAGCGCTCAAATATCTGCTGGTGGGTTCCGCCGCCGCTGCGGTCTTTCTCTACGGCGCCTCCCTGCTCTACGGCCTCACTGGCGGCTCCACCGGCCTTGACGCTGTCGGACTTGCCCTTCAGACCAGTGCCACGCCGGTCACGGCATTGGCGCTGGTGTTCGTGCTGGCCACCGTGGCCTTCAAGATCGCTGCGGTGCCCTTCCACCAGTGGACCCCGGACGTCTACGAGGGGTCGCCCACCCCGGTGGTGGCGTTCCTTTCCGTGGGCTCCAAGGCCGCCGGCTTCGCCTTGGCCCTGCGCTTGCTGGTGGGCTGCTTCGACACCTTCGACACGCAGTGGAAGCTGCTGTTCACCGTGCTGGCGGTGCTGAGCATGACCCTGGGCAACGTGGTGGCCCTGGCCCAGACCACCATGAAGCGGATGCTGGCCTACAGCTCGATCGGCCAGGCCGGCTTCGTGATGATCGGCCTGGTGTGCGGCACCGAAGACGGCTATGCCGCCATGGTGCTCTACATGGCGGCCTACCTGTTCATGAACCTGGGCGCCTTCGCCTGCATCATCCTGTTCTCGCTGCGCACCGGCAGCGACCGCATTTCCGATTACGCCGGCCTTTATCAGAAAGATCCACTGATCACGCTCGGTCTCAGTCTCTGCCTGCTGTCGCTGGGGGGAATCCCGCCGATGCTCGGCTTCTTCGGCAAGATCTATCTGTTCTTTGCCGGTTGGGCCGACCACCAGTATCTGCTGGTGGTGGTTGGCTTGATCACGTCCGTGGTGTCGATCTACTACTACATCTCGGTGATCAAGATGATGGTGGTGAAGGAGCCGCAGGAAGCCTCTGATGTGGTGAAGGCCTACCCGGCGATCACCTGGAATCTGGCTGGCATGGGCACCCTGCGCACCGCCCTGGTGGCCTGCGTGCTGATCACGGCGGTGGGCGGTGTGCTCTCCAATCCGCTATTCAGCTGGGCGAATGAGGCCGTCACCGGCACGCCGATGCTGCAGCAGTCGATTGCCTCTTCCGCCGCCCGTGAAGCCACCGCCATCGCCGTGGCCCCCGTTCCTCCAACGCCTGCCCTGCTGGGATGACGCTCACCGCCCCGGCGGAGCTCTCACGGCCCCGGGCCCATGAGCCTGTGGCCGTCCTTGATCGCGTGAGCAAGGTGTACGGCTCAGGCGACACCGAGGTGCGTGCCCTTGATGAACTCAGCCTCACGGTGATGGAGGGCGACTATCTCGCCGTGATGGGAGCTTCCGGTTCAGGCAAAAGCACGGCGATGAACATCATCGGCTGCCTTGATCGTCCCACGTTTGGCCATTACCGGCTCAGCGGATCGGCGGTGGAGGATCTCGACGACGACGAGCTGGCCGATCTTCGCAACCGCAAGCTGGGTTTCGTGTTCCAGCAGTTTCATCTGCTGGCCCACATGAGCGCAATCGACAACGTGATGTTGCCGATGATCTACGCCGGCATCCCCGCCGAGCAGCGCCGGAACCTGGGCATTGAAGCCCTTGAACGTGTCGGGCTCGGCCATCGCCTGCAGAACAAACCGAACCAACTCTCCGGCGGCCAGCAGCAGCGTGTGGCGATCGCGCGGGCGATCATCAACCGGCCGGCCCTGCTGCTGGCCGACGAACCGACAGGGGCACTGGATTCCCAGACCACTCAGGAGGTGCTGGAGATCTTTGATCAGCTGCATCAGGAGGGGATGACCGTGGTGATGGTCACCCACGAAGACGACGTGGCTGCGCGTGCCGATCGCATCGTGCACTTCCGTGATGGCCGCCTTGATGACGCCTTCCCTTAGCCAGGCCCGCTTGCGCTGGCGGTGGCCGGTGCGCTGGGCCGCTCGAGCGTTTCCAGCAACTGGCCCATCAGCAGGGCGATTGCGTCACTGCCGCCCAGCAGCTGACGGCCCGGGTCGAATTCTCCAGGCTCCACCGCCACCCAGCCGCCATTGGCAGGCTGGCGCAACTCGAAGTGAAGATGAGGGCCGGTGCTCAGCCCGGTGCTGCCGACCCGGCCGATCACTTCGCCCTGGGCCACCCACTCCCCTTCTTTGACGAACAGCTCGGAGAGGTGGCCGTAGAGGGTGCGGCGAAGGGGACGCTCATGCTCCACCTCCACCGCCAGGCCGTAGCCGCCGGCCAGGCCACTGCTCACCACTCGCCCGGCCAGGGCCGCCACCACTGGGGTGCCCTCCGGCGCCGCCAGATCCCGGCCCGCATGCATCAGCCAGCTACCGATCACCGGGTGCAGCCGCCAGCCGAATTCGCTAGTAGTGACAGCCGAGCCGATCAGCGGAAACAGCAGGCTGCGGTTGCCGTTGCCCAGGAGCGGCGCAGGCCTGGGGGTGATGCGGAACACGCTGGCAAGGCTGAAGTTGCCCCCCTGGCCGGCCAGCAGTGCCGACACGGGCACGGTGATCGGAGGCAGCGGCATGGATCCGGGCCCGCCGCTGGCATAGGTGCCATCGGGGAGCAGCCCGCCGGAGCCGGTGACAGAATCACTTCCAGGCCAGCTCACCACCACGCCGCGGCATTCGGAGGGGGAGAGGGCGCCCTCGCTGCAAGCCTGGCGATGGGCCGGCATGTTTTCAGGTCGCACCACGGCGCCGAGGCGTGCCCGCCGCCGTTCGGCCGGTGTCACCACTCCCTCACGCTCGAAGCGATCCAGCACCTGGTCAAAGGAGAGGGCTGGGGTCTGGGAACGCTGCAGGCTGGGTCGTAGCGGCTGGGGGGAGGTGTCGCTGGAGCCTGCCTGGGGTACCAGGGGCGGGGCTGGCGGCGTGAGCGCCTGGGGCACCGCCGGCGGGGGGGGTGCGGGAAGGGGCGCAGCAGGAGCTGTGGGCGCTGGTGCGATGGCGGCTGGGGCACCGGCCGCGGCATCGCGCAGCTCGGCGAGGGCGAGCGGCGCTCCGATCACAGAGGCCAGTCCGATCGCGAGCACGGGCAGATGACGAAGGCGGTTCACACCAGGTGGCAAAATGCGACTTCAGCTTAGGCAACCTGGGGCGACAGTTCTGCGAAGCGGCGGCGCAAGATAGTGGACTCCGCGCCACGTCGCAGTTCCAAGCCGCCGTCGCGGGCCAGCCCGGCCACCATCCAGGTCTCTCCCTGCCACAGCAAGGGTTGACCGCGGCCATGCAGTCGCCTGTCGGCTTCTTGCCACACCCGCTCCGGTTCAACGGCCGCCGCCACGGCCCAGTCAAGCGCCAGCAGCACCCGGGCCGCCAGGCGGATGGCATCGGCTCCCTGCCGTCGAGCCTGGCCGCTGAGCGCCAGCGCCTGGCCCACGTTGATCGCCCCAGCCGGTACAGGGTTCTCCCCGTTGAGGCCGATGCCCACCCGGGCCGCCTGGATGCGGCTTCCGCGCAGGCGCAGCCGTGGCAGCAGTCCCGCCACCTTGCAGTTGTGCAGCAGCAGATCGTTCGGCCATTTCAGCGTGGGCGCCAGCCCTAGCGCCTCCAGCTGCAGCGCCAGACCCACGGCCGCCGCCATGGCGAGGGAAGCCCCCTGAGGCGGCCACGGCAGCGCCGCACTCAACCAGACCCCACCGTGGGGCGAGACCCACGGGCGACCCTGCTGGCCATGGCCGAAGCGCTGCCGCTGCGCCAGCAGTGCCAGTGGCCCGGAGCCCCACCCTGCCTTTCGTTGATCGAGCAGCCGTTCCGTGCTCCCGCATACCGGCACCATCGCCAGCCTCCAGGGCAGAGGTGGCGCGAGGTACCCCTCCCGCAGCAGCAGCTCGCGTCGGGCAGCGGCGATGCGGCCGATCATGGGCCGGTGCGGCCAGCCAGCGACCACCTCACCCGGAGAAGGAACGCAGCCAGTTCCCGATTCGCACCGCGCCGGCCTCCAGCTCCGCCGCCGGATGCACCAGCGCCAGCCGCACCCACCCCTCGCCGCCGTCGCCGAAGCCGTTGCCCGGGGTGAGCGCCACACCGCTGCCCTTCAGCAGGGCCGCGCAGAAGGCTTCCGAGCCCATGGCGCGGGCCACGGGCGGCAGCTCCAGCCAGAGGTAGAGGGCCATGGAGGGCCGCTGCACCGGCCAGCCCTGGGCCTCGAGCGCCCCCATCATGCGGTCGCGGCGCTCCCGGTAGGTGGCACGCAGTTGCTGCGGCCACTGCGGCGCCTGCTCCAGGGCGGCGATCGCCCCGGCCTGCAAAGCCAGCGACTGGTTGAAGTCGACCACGCCTTTCACCTGGCGCAGGGCGGTGATCAAGGGGGCGGCACCGATCGCGAAGGCGAGCCGGAAGCCGCCCAGGCACCAGCTCTTGGAGAGCGAGAAGAATTCGATCCCGCACTGGCGCCAGTGAGGACTGCGCAGCAAGGCGGGCGCTTCGCCCTCTAAGGCCAGGTCCACGTAGGGGTTGTCGTGGGCGAACACGAAGCCGTGCTGCACGGCTCGTGCGGCCGCTTCCTCCAGCCAGGCCTGTTCGCCCGTGGTGGCGGTGGGGTTGTGCGGATAGCCAAGCACCATCAGCTTGAGCTGCTCCCACTGTGTGGAGGGCACCTGCTCGAACGGCGGCCGCCAGCCCTGCTCGGCCTGCAGGGGCAGCAGCAGGGAGCGCGCGCCTGCCAGCTCCAGGCCGCCGCGGTGGGAGGGGTAGAAGGGATCCAGCAGCAGGGCACGGTCGCCCGGGTCAAGCACAGCCAGGGGCAGGTGGGCGGTGCCTTCCTGCGAGCCCACCAGCAGCAGCACTTCGCTGTCGGGATCGACGGCCACATCGAAGCGGCGCCGGGCCCAGGCGGCAGCCGCCTCCCGGAACGGACGCGTGGAAGCGTGCAGGCAGTAAGAGGAGCTGCCCGGCTCGGTGAGTGCCGCCGCCATGGCCGCCAGCGCCTGCGGCGGCGGCGGCAGATCGGTGGAGCCGAGCGAGAGATCCAGCAGCGGCGCGGGGCTGCTGCTGGGATCGGCAGCGCTCAAGGCGCTGCAGTATTGCCGGTAGTCGGATTTGCGTTGATCGTTGCGGGCGAAGACTCCGCTGCCCAGGCGGGCGACCCGCTCAGAGATGGGCATCAAGGAAGGCGTTGAGCTGTGGACGGGCCATCGCCCCTTCATGGCGGGCCACTTCTTCGCCGCCCTTGAACAGGATCAAGGTGGGTAGCCCCTGGATCTTCAGGGCATCGCGCACGCTGGGGTTGCCATCGGCCTCCAGCTTGCCCACCTCCAGGCGCCCGGCGTAATCGCTGGCGGCCGCCTCCATCAGCGGCGCCATCAGGCGGCAGGGGCCACACCAACTGGCCCAGACGTCGACCAGTACCGCGCCGGGCCGCTCAAGCACGTCAGAGGCGAAGTTCGCGTCGGTGAACTGGGCAACGGCCACGGGAGGGAACGAGCAGGGATCGGGAGAGTCCAAGTCTAGGAATCCCCTGGCGGGGATCCTGCCGCACCGCCGGAGCTCAGAGCTTGTCGATTGAGCGCTTGAGCTCTTCGAGCTCGGCATCCACTTCCGCGGCCTTCACGGGTTCCAGCAGGGGGGTGGGACTGTCGGCGGCCAGAAGGGGGGTGGCGGCAGGGCCGCCTTCAAGCCGGTTCTTGAGAGCGGCCAGCTCGTCGTCCACCTCGCTGCCCTCCAGGGAGGCGAACTGGCTTTCCAGGTCGGCGCCGGCCAGCTCGGCCGCGGCCTGGCTGCGGGCCTCCTGCTGCAGCACCTTCTCCTCCATCTGCTCGAAGGCGGCCATGGCGGAGTTGGTGCCCAACCCGCTGACGGCGCTCTGCAACTGCTCCTGGGCCTGCGCCGCCTGGGAGCGGGCCTTGAGCATGTCTTTCTTGGTCTTGGCCTCGGCGATCTTGCCTTCCAGTGCCAGCAGACTCTTCTTCAGCGCGTCGACCTGGCCTGCCTGGCTGGAGAGCTGGTTGTTGAGCGCGGTGGCGGTGTCCTGATAGGTCTTGCGGCGGCTGAGCGCTTCGCGCGCCAGATCCTCCTCGCCTTTCTTGAGCGCCAGCTCGGCCCGCTCGTACCAGGTTTTGCTCTGGGCTTCCGCCTGCTGCGCCTGATTCTGGATGCGCTTCTGGCTGGCGATCGCGGTGGCCACGGCCGTGCGCAGCTTCACCAGGTCGGACTGCATGTCCGCGACCGACTGATCCAGGATCTTGCCCGGATCCTCCGCCTTGCTGACCAGATCGTTGAGGTTGGCCCGCAGCAGGCGGCTGAGCCGATCGAAGAAGCCCATGGATCATGGAGGGGGCACGTCCGAGGGTAGCGGTGGCGGGCGGCCCTGGCTCCGCCGGTTGCCCGCACCTAACCTGGCCCCATGGCGATCGCCCCCCGCGACCAGACCCGTCGCTTCGGCTCCCTGCAGGTGCTGGTGGCGCCGCAGCGGCGGCCTGCCACCGCGGTGGGCACCTGTCTCACCGCCCTCTCTGCCCAGTGGCGCCGCAACGGCAGCTTGGCGGCGCTGTGGCAGGCCTGGCCGAAGGTGGCGGGTGCTCAGCTGGCGCCCCATTGCCGCCCCCTGTCGCTGCAGGCCGGGGTGCTGTGGGTGGGGGCGAACCACCCGCAGTGGCTGCAGGCGCTCCGCTTCAACCGCCATCAGCTGCTGGGAGCGCTGCGGGGCGCGGGCTTCCAGATCCGTGATCTGCGCTTTCAGCACCACCACCCAGCCACCGCTGCCAGCGCTGGCAGCGAGAGTGAGGCAGAGGTCTGGGCTGCCCACCCCAGCCGCATCGATGTGCAAGGCCTCACCGATTGCCCCCGCTGCGGCGCACCCGCTCCAGCTGGTGAATTGAAGCGCTGGGGGCATTGCAGCTTCTGCGTGCGCCAGGCCGGAGCTCAATAGCGCTCCGGCCTTGGATCCCGCCAGCTAGGACGGCCTGCCCCCCTGTTCACCAGCGCCGCGGCGGCGCTCTCCAACCGCGCGCGGTCCACGCGCCAGAGGCGGTAGATGCCGGCGCGATCGAGCTCTTCCCCCTGAACGGCGCGCCAGTAGGGCAGCTGGCTCGTGTTGTGATCGATCACCACGAGCACGGTGGGGGCTTCCGCGCGGGTACTGGGCTGCTGCCCCTCGCGCTGCTCGTGGCGCAGGCGATCGCTGAGGTTCACCATGCCGTCGACGGAAACCCCCTCGTAGATCACCACTCGACCGGTGTAGTAGTGCAGCGAAGGCTTGAGTACCCCCACCATCGCCAGGCCCTCGCTGGGGCGGATCTCCCGCTGCACGCTGGCGGCCATTTCTCGCACCGGTCGCTGCCGCACGCCATCACCGAGTTGCCATAGCGGCAGCAGGGCGAAGAGATGGAATGCCACCAAGGGAAGCTGCAGCCCCAGCAGCCAGCCGGGCACCACTCGCCACAGGCAGAGCAGGCCTACCAGGGCCGCCAGGGTCCAGAACAGGGCTGCCCTCTCGACGAACCCGCTGGCAGTGAGCTCCGCCGTCAGGGTGGGCATCTCTGGATCCTTGATCAGGGGTATCCAGGTGTTGGACACCCAAAGCGCCACCGCCACCGTGGTGGTGAGCAGCACGGTGGTGGCCTGGGCGAGCAGGAACCAGCGGCCGGCCCCAGCGCCACGCCCTTCGCCGTCCCGCCTGCCGATTTCGCCGTCCTGGGCCGCCAGGGAGATCAGCAGGCCCGCCGCCGGGGTGGCAGGCAGCCAGTAGCTCGGCAGTTTTGTGGCTGCCATGGTGAAGAACACCAGCACAGCCAGCAACCACCAGGCGGCAAAGCTGCGCAAGGAGTGCTGGGGCGCCCTCGGGGTCCTGGCCAGGCCACGCTTCAGGCCGAGCAGCAGCAGCGGTGTGAATGGCAGGCTGGCGATCACCAGCACCGGCAGGAAAAACCACCAGGGCTGGAGATGGTCGTTCACCACCGAACTGAAGCGCTGCAGGTTGTGGTAGCCAAAGAAGCTGTCCCAGAAGGGCTGCCCCTCCACCACCAGCATCGCGGCATACCAGGGCATGGCCACCAGCGCTGTGATCACCAGGCCGCGCCCGGCCTTCAGCCGTGCCCAGAGGGCCGGCAGACTGCCCTGATGCCACCCGAAGCCGACGAGGGTGAGGCCGGCGAGCACCACAGCCACCGGCCCCTTGGCCAGCACCGCCAGGCCCAGCACCAGCCAGCCTGGCCACCAGGGGCGGCCGGGGTCGGCCCAGGCCTGCCACAGCAGCAGCAGGCTCACGGCCAGACAGCCGCTGAGCAGGGCATCGCTGACGCCGATGCGCCCCCACAGCAGCACCAACGGAGAAAGCGCAAAGGCCAGGGCCGCCACCACGGCGCTGCGGGCAGGCCGCCGGGGCAGCCGTTCTCCCCCCGGGCCCAGGCTGGGCTGGGGCCAGCGCAGCAGGGTGGCGCAGAGGGCCAGCATCACGCCGATGCTGGAGAGGGCTGACGGCAGGCCGGCGGCCCAGCTGCCGAGCGGGTCGAAGCGGGCGTGATCCGGCAGGGCGTACACCAGCCCCATCAGCCAATAGACCAACGGCGGCTTGTCGTAGCGGGGCAGTCCGTTCACCCGCGGGGTCAGCCAGTCGCCGGTCTCGGCCATCGCCCGGGCGGCGCCAGCAAAAAGCGGTGGCGTTTCGTCCACCAGCCCAGCCTCGCCGAGTTGCAGAACGAAGATCCCCAGCCCGAGCACTGCCGTGACAAGGAGCGCAAGCCGCCAGCCCTTGCCTCGACGAACCGCGGCCGGCGGGTTGGCAGGGGGCACGAGCACCGGAACGATCGTGGGAAACCTACGTCCCGGCGTCCGGCGTCCGGCCCGCCGTTTGACCTTGTAGTGAATGACCGGCGGGGGAGCCTGGCTCCAGACCGGCCAGCAGCCAGGCCTCCACGCGCCCTGCGAATGCCTCCCGCGAGGCATGGCGCTCCACCCAGTGCCTGCAGGCCAGCCGGTCGAGGCCTTCGGCGGCAAGCACGGCCGCCTGCATCGCCTCCAGGTCGTCGGGAGGAACGAGCAGGCCGTTGACACCGGGCACCACCAGCTCGCCGGGGCCGCCACGGCGGTAGGCCACCACAGGCACACCGCAGGCCATCGCCTCCACCACCACGTTGCCGAAGGCTTCGTTCCATTTCGGCGTGTTCAGGAACACGCGGCAGCCGCCGAGCTCCGCCTGCAGCTCCCCGGTGGGCAGAAAGCCGCGCCAGTGCACGGTGCCGGCCGGCACCGCCGCCTCCACCGCTTCCCGGTAGGCGGCGTCTTCCACCACCCCCCACACCAGCAAGCGCCGGCCCAGCCCGGCGGCCACCCGCGCCGCGTCGATCAACCCCTTCTCCGGAGCGATGCGTCCGGCCCATCCCAGGGGGGCTTCCGGGTCGGGCTCGGCGCGGAAGCGATATGCCGCCAGATCGAAACCGTTGCCCAGCACCAGCGGCGGGCCGGGCAGGTCGAAATCCGCCGCCTGGGAGCGCGTGTGGAAGGCCAGCCGCCCCGGGCAGCGCCGCGCCACATCGGCGATCACCGCATCCATCACCCGCGCCACCGAGCCCATGCTCACCAGATGGAACAGCGGCGTGGCGCAGTGGGGCGTGAGCCAGAGAGGCAGCCAGTCGTAGGCCAGGTTGAGCACCGCGTCGAAGCTGCCCTGCTCCTGCAGCACCCGGTCCCACAGGGCCGGCAGCAGGCCGTCGGCAGGGATCTGCACGGCACTGTCGTGGCTCTGGTGCTGCCAGCTGGGCTGGTCGTGGCCAGGGCAGGTCCAGAGCTGCACCGCCCCGCTGCCGGGGGGCAGCCGGGAACCTTCACCGGCTAGCACCGTGAGCCGGTGGCCGCGCCCGCCCAGTCCTGCCACCAGCGCCGCCAGGGTGAGCTCCACGCCCCCACCCCGGCCACTGCCGAGCGTGCCCACCGGCGTGCTCACCAGCAACAGCCGCAAACCCGTGCTCATGGGGCCGGCTCCGGTGTGGCGCTGGCGGGCACCCACAGTTGGCGGCGCCGGTTGATCAGCAGCACCGACACCATCGCCAGGGCGGCCCCCAGCCACTGCAGCGGGCGCAGGTGCTCATCCAGCAGCAGCAGACCGCAGAGCAGGGCGAACACCGGGGTGAGGAAGGTGAGGGCCGAAAAGCCGGTGAGATCGCCGCTGCTGGCGAACCAGAAAAACAGGCCGTAGGCCAGGGCGCTGCCCAGGAGGCTGGCGTAGGCCATCCAGCCCCATTCCTGCAGGGTCCAGGTCGGCCAGAAGGGCGGCAGCGCCGGATCGAGGGCGGGCCCCAGTGCAGCACCGATCAGCAGCGGCACCCCGCCGATCACCATGTGCCAGCCGGTGATGGCCACCGGATCGCTGCGCCGCATCGCAAAGCGGCAGAGCACCGTGCCCACCGCCATCGCCACGGCGGCGCCCAGCATCCAGAGCTCGCCGTGGCTCCAGGCCCGCGCCCCGAAGCTGATGGGACCCTCCAGCCACCAGTGCTGGAGCAGCGGCGCCGGCAAGCCCAGGCAGAGGATGCCGGCCAGCCCCAGCAACAGGCCGAGCCAGCCCACCGGGTTGATCGCTTCGCCGAACAGGGCACGGGCCAGCAGCGCCACCAGCAGCGGCTGCGAATCGATCAGCACAGAGCCCAGCCCGGCGCCGGTTCCCTCCAGCCCGCGCGCCAGCAGTCCCTGAAACAGTGTGCCGTCCACAAGCGCGAAGGCCAGCAGCCAGAGCCGGTCGGCGGGATCCACCCCGAGCGGGCGCCGCAGCGCTACGGCGGCCAGCAGCACGGCCACGCCGGCCGGCAGCAGACGCATCCAGGCCAGCGTGAGCGGCCCGCTGTGGGCGAGCAGCGGCTTCATCGCCGCCATCGCCGTTCCCCACAGCGCGAAGGGAAGCAGCATCGGCAGCCAACGGAAAACGGGAGTCATCGGAGCGGCCGCCAACAACCTTTTTAAGATCCAGCCACTACGTGCCGCAGCGCATGCCCTGGCCCTGGCGCCGAAAGTCCCGCAAAACCCTGGCCCGCGTCGTGATCGAGGGACCGATCGCCGGGGGCACGCGCGAGCGGGTGCTCAAGGCGTTGCGCCAGGTGGAGGAACGGGAATGCCCGGCCCTGCTGCTGCGCATCGACACCCCTGGTGGCACCGTCGGCGACAGCCAGGAGATCCACGCCGCCCTGCTCCGCCTGCGGGACAAGGGTTGCCGAGTGGTGGCCAGCTTCGGCAATATCTCCGCTTCCGGCGGGGTGTACGTGGGGGTGGCGGCGGAGCGCATTGTGTCCAATCCGGGCACGATCACTGGCTCGATCGGCGTGATCCTGCGGGGCAACAACCTTTCCCGCCTGCTTGAGAGGGTGGGCATCAGCTTCGAGACGGTCAAGAGCGGCCCCTACAAGGACATCCTTTCCCCCGACCGCGCCCTCACCACCGAGGAGCGCAGCCTGCTGCAGGGCTTGATTGATTCCAGCTACGACCAGTTCGTGGCGGCGGTCGCCACCGGTCGGTGCCTCAGTGAGGAAGTGGTGCGTGGCTTCGCCGATGGGCGGGTGTTCACGGGCGCTCAGGCCCTTGAGCTGGGCCTGGTGGATGAACTGGGCGACGAGGACACCGCCCGCCGGCTGGCGGCCCGGTTGGCAGGCCTCGATGAACAGGAGGTGCGTCCCACTACCTTCGGCAAGCCCGCGAAGCGGGTGCTGTCGTTCCTGCCAGGCCGCAACCTCTTCGCCGGCCTCCACCAGGCGCTCAGCCTGGAACTGGCCTGGAGCGGCCAGCCGCTCTGGCTCTGGCGGCCATGAACCAGCCACTTGCGCTGCGGGCGCTGCGGGCCGCAATCACAGTCGAGGCCAACACCAGCTCGGCCATCGCCGAGGCAGTGGCCGAGCTGCTCGACGCCCTGATTGCCCGCAATGGCCTGGAGGGCCCGCAGGTGCTCTCGGTCACCTTCTCGGTCACCCCCGACCTGAACGCCTGCTTCCCTGCGGCGATCGCCCGCCGCTATCCCGGCTGGGACGCGGTGGCTTTGCTGGACTGCCAGCAGATGGCGGTGACCGGCGACCTTCCTCGCTGCATCCGGCTGCTGGCCCACGCCTGGATGGAGGACTCCCGCCCTCCGGCCCATCCGTACCTGCGCGAGGCAGCCCGGTTGCGTCCGGACAGATCCGGTCATAACTGACAGCTCTGCCGCTGCACCCGCCTGGGCTGAACCGCCGGAACAGGGGAGGGAGAATGCACCCACAGCCTTTCGGCCCCCACCCCCGTCCCAATGACCCTTCCGTTGCTCGGCCCGCTCCGCTCCCGTCCGGCGCGTCCGGTGAGCCCGTTGCGGCGGCGATTCTCCCGGGCCGGCGCTGCGCTGGCTCTAGCCCTGGCCGGCACGGCCCTGGCGGCCACCATCGGCGATGTGCCCGCAGCCCGCTCCCAGGGCACGCCGGGCCTGCTGGAATTCCGCTGGGACAACAACCGGGATTACCGCAAGCTCTACTTCTTCATGACCGAGACGGCACGGCTGAAGCGCTCGGAGTATTACCTGATCCTGAGGCCCAAAGACCGCAACACGGCCATTCTCAAGCTCACCGTGGCCGTGCCTGCCACCTTCGACACCCAGATCAATCCCAAGGACCTCAAGCTCTGCGTGATGCATGAAGGCGGTGTGATGTCGCGCACCCGCTGCAAGGAGCAGATCCCCGCCACCATCGAGGTGAACGCCAATGGCAAGGCGATCGAGATCTTCCCTGACCGCCCCATCCCCGACGACATCACCATCGGGGTGTACATGAACCTGTTCAATCCCTTCAACACGGGCATGTATCAGTTCAACGCCCTGGCACAGGCGCCAGGGGATGTGCCATTTGCCGGCTACCTGGGCAGCTGGCTGATCCAGATCGACCCCACCAACAACTGAGCCCGGGCCCACGGGCACCTGCCTGATAAGTTGGCCAATCGACCACAAGCAAGACCCAGAGC
The DNA here is from genome assembly GCF_025128015.1 of Synechococcus sp. CS-1333. Classification (NCBI taxonomy): domain Bacteria; kingdom Bacillati; phylum Cyanobacteriota; class Cyanophyceae; order Synechococcales; family Synechococcaceae; genus Synechococcus; species Synechococcus sp. CS-1333. The sequence continues at coordinate 7,918 of NZ_JAHLYO010000008.1, read as the reverse complement.
GGCACCATGACGAAGCGCACCCTCGAAGGAACCAGCCGCAAACGCAAGCGCGTCTCCGGATTCCGGGTGCGCATGCGCTCCCACACCGGCCGCCGCGTGATCCGCACCCGCCGCCGCCGCGGCCGTGCCCGCCTGGCCGTCTGATCCGATTCCCTTTGCCAGGCCGTTCAGGCCCTTCTCCATGGCCTTGCCCGCCGCGCTGAGGCTGCGGAGCCGCCGGGCCTTCGACCGCCTCTACCGCAACGGCCGCAGGGTGCATGGATCGCTCCTGGTGTTGCGCGTCACTGAGGCGGACCCCGCCCTCCTGCGCACCGGTGGCCCACACCCGCCCAGCCGCTGGCGTTGTGCCGTGGTGGTGAGCAGCAAGGTCAGCAAGCTGGCGGTGCGGCGCAATCAGCTGCGGCGCCAGCTTCACACCTGGCTCCACCAGCGCTGTGCCGGCCCCCAGCCCTCCGGCCGTGCCCTCTGGCTGCTGCTCAGCCTCAAGCCGGGCAGCGCGGACGCGGACCCCGAGGCCTTGCTGGGAGAATGTGCGGAGCTGTTTCGCAAGGCAGGTCTGAGCCCATGAGCGGTACCCCGGCCGATGGTCTCCCCGTGATCCCCACCATTCCCGAACCCGTCTTTTATGAGGGTGGTCCGGCCAAGGGCGACCTGATCTTCAACCTCCTGCTCGGTCTCACCTTGATCGGCATCCCCTTCGCCGTGGGGGCCATCGTGCGTGCGCTGTGGCTGCGCTTCCGCATCACCAGCCGGCGCATCTCCGTGAGCGGTGGCTGGCTGGGCCGCGACCGCAGCCAGGTGGTGTACAGCCAGATCCGCGAGCTGCGCTCGGTGCCCCGCGGCTTCGGCGCCTGGGGCGACATGGTGCTGGTGCTCAACGATGGCGCCAAGCTTGAAATGCGCTCCGTGCCCCGCTTCCGCGAAACAGAGGCCTACATCCTTGAGCGCATGGCAGCCAAGACCAGCGCCGCGGCAGGAACGAAGGGATTCGGCGATGCCCAGCTGGCCACGGCCTGACGCCCCCCACTCCCTCCCGGTGCGCTCGCTCCGCCCCATTGGTCGGGCACACTGGGCCGATCAGATCCTTCCCCCCGTCCCCACCCCGCTGTGATCGGCTACATCTCCGACAACCTGCTGCTCCCCATCCTCGATTTCTTCTACGGATTGGTGCCGAGCTACGGGCTGGCCATCATCGCGCTCACCGTGGTGATCCGGCTGGCGCTCTTCCCGCTGAGCGCCGGCTCCATCCGCAGTGCCCGCCGCATGCGCATCGCCCAGCCGGTGATGCAGAAGCGTCAGGCGGAGATCAAATCGCGCTACGCCAGCAACCCCCAGAAGCAGCAGGAAGAGCTGGGCAAGTTGATGAAGGAGTTCGGCAGCCCGCTGGCTGGCTGCCTGCCGCTGGTGGTTCAGATGCCGATCCTGTTTGCCCTGTTCGCCACCCTGCGGGGGTCCCCCTTCGCCGATGTGCCCTACACCCTGAACCTCAAGGTGCTCCCCGCCGACCAGATCGCTGCGGTGGAAGCGAAGCCCTTCAACAGCGCCAGTCATTCGATCTTCATCACCGAAACCAGCCACGTGCCGGTGGTAGCCAGCCTTGAGCAAGGCACCAAGCTCGGCGTCGGCGACACGGCCCAGATCGAGCTGCACACCCGTGACGGCAAGCCGTTCACCTCCGTCCTCGCCGATGTGGAGAACGGTTCGGCCTTCCTTCCCACCTGGTTGGTCACCAAAGGCGATGGCGTGGTGGCGGTCAGCGACGACGGCAAGATCACGGCCATCGGCACCGGTGACGCCACGGTGGAGGCCAAGGTGCCCGGCCTGGCAGCCCGCAGCGGCTTCCTGTTCATCAAGGCGCTCGGTCAGGTGGGCTTCTACACCGATGGGGCGATCAACTGGGACATCGCCATCCTGGTGGGAGCTTTCGGCGCCAGCCTGTTCGTCTCCCAGATCCTTTCGGGCATGGGCATGCCGCCGAACCCGCAGCAGTCCACCGCCAACAAGATCACGCCCGTGATGATCACCGGCATGTTCCTGTTCTTCCCGTTGCCCGCCGGGGTCCTGCTTTACATGGTGGTGGCGAACATCTTCCAGGGCCTGCAGACCTTCCTGCTCACCCGCGAAGCCCTTCCGGACAACCTCCAGGAGATTCTTGATCAGCAGCTTGCTCAGCAGACCGTGTCGGTGGCCTCCAGCGGCGCCGCCTCCCTCGACCGGCTGCCGTTTGAGCCCAAGAGCAAGAAGTGACGCAGCGCTGCCCCTCCCACCCTCCGCAGGCGGTGCCGCTGCAGCCGATCCCCCTGCAGCAGCTGCGGCTGATGCCCCTGGGGTGTCACTGGGAGGTCGACCAGCATCTGCCGGCCCTCACCACCCTCACGCCGGTGCGGGGCACGATCACTGCCCTGCATGGCGGCAGCGTGCTGGAGGTGAGCGGTGCGGCCCACACGATCATCACCCTCTGCTGCGACCGCTGCCTGCGCCACTACAACCAGCCGATCGCCTTCAAGGAGCGTGAACCGCTCTGGATCGGCGAGGCTGAACCGAGCGAGCCAGATGACGACCCTCTCGATGGCCCCTGCGAGCGCCTCGATCCCCAGGGCAGTTTCGATCCCGCCCATTGGCTGTTCGAGCAGCTCAGCCTGCAATGGCCCCTGCGCAACCATTGCGGCCCCGACTGCCCCGGGCCTGCCAGCTGGGGCACCCACGACGCGGCCCCGAGCCCAGATCCCGCTTCCCAGGATGGTGCTGCGATCGACCCGCGCTGGGCGCGGTTGCGTGAGCTCCGCTGATCCGCTCCCATGCCCCACGTCGCCGCTCCCTTCCCGTTCAGCGCCCCTGAAGCCGGCCGATGACGGCTCCCTGGATCGACCAGCTGGATCTGCTGATCCGTTCGCGCACGCCGATCCTCTGGATCCGCAGCCCTGAAGAGGAGCGCATCCAGGCGCTGCTCACCACCGCGGCCGAGCGACTGGGCCAGCGGCTGCTGCTGCGCTGGGATTTCGTGCAGGGGCTGGAGGGCCTGCCTAACCGGCGGGGGGAGGCAGCCCGCAACCCGATGGCGGCGCTCGACAGCATCGAATCCCTGCCTCCGGATCAACCAGCGATCCTGCTGCTGCTGGATTTCAACCGCTACTGCGAGGACCCGGGCATCTCGCGCCGCCTGCGTAATCTGGCTACCAGCCTGCGCCGCCAGCCCCGCACCCTGGTGATCACGGCCCCCGACTGGCAGGTGCCGCGCGAACTGGAGGAGTGCATCACCGTGCTCGAGCTGCCCCTTCCCAGTCCCAGCGAGATCAGCCAGCTGCTCACCAACATCGGTCAGGCCAGCGGCCGGCCGCCGGAGCCTGCCCTGCTGGAGCAACTGGCCCACTGCTGCAGCGGCCTCACCGAGCAACGCATCCGTCAGGTGGCCGCCCGGGCCCTGGCCCGCCGGGGGCAGCTCGGTGAGGCCGATCTCAACGAAGTGCTGGAGGAGAAGCGGCAGGCGATCGCCCGTAGCGAGTTGCTGGAGTATTGCCCCACTGAAGCCACCCCCTCCGACATCGGCGGCCTCGATGCCCTCAAGCATTGGTTGAAGCAGCGCAAGCTGGCCTTCAGCGACGAGGCCGAGCGCTACGGCCTGCCGCTGCCCCGCGGCGTGCTGCTGGTCGGTCCACAGGGAACGGGCAAATCGCTCACCGCCAAGGCGATCGCCCACAGCTGGGCGATGCCGCTGCTGCGCCTGGATGTGGGACGCCTGTTCGCTGGCCTGGTGGGGGCCAGCGAGGCCCGAACCCGCGACATGATCCGCCGCGCCGAGGCCATGGCCCCCTGCGTGCTCTGGATCGACGAGATCGACAAGGGCTTCGGTGGCGACAGCCGCAGCGACGGCGGCACCAGCCAGCGGGTGCTGGCCAGCCTGCTCACCTGGATGGCGGAGAAAACCTCCGCCGTGTTCGTGGTGGCCACGGCCAACGGGGTGGACAGCCTGCCCCCCGAGCTGATGCGCAAAGGGCGCTTCGACGAGATCTTCCTGCTTGATCTGCCTGATGCGGCCGAGCGGTTGGCGATTCTCGATCTGCAGCTGCGCCGGCGGCGCCCCGACCACCGCATCCCCCTGGATGTGCTGGTGGATCGCACCGCTGGCTTCTCCGGCGCGGAACTGGAGCAGGTGGTGGTGGAGGCCATGCACCTGGCCTTCGGTGACCACCGGGAGTTCGGCGAACCCGATCTGATCGCCGCTGCCAGTGATCTGGTGCCGCTGTCGCGCACGGCGCGTGAACAGCTGGAGGCGCTCAAACACTGGGCCGAGAGTGGTCGAGCCCGCCCGGCCTCCAGATTGCGCGGCGTAACGAAAACAGACGCCGAGTAACGAACCCCGACGCCGGGTAACGAAACCAAGGGAATGGCGAAGTCTCCGCAATCTCCATCCCTACGGTGCCGTGCAGTTGTACAGAACACCGTGGATCGTCCCGCCGTTGCTACCCAGATCGCCGTGGCTTGTCTTGGTGCCGGTGTGGTGACCACCTTCGCCGTGGCCCAGGGTCAGAATCCCCTCACCGCCCTCGGCATCACCCTGTTTTCCGCTCTCGCCGCTGTGATGGTGGGCCAGGTTCTCTGAACCCACACAGGCCAGGGTTGACGGTCGTTGTGGCTGGTTAGGGTCGCCTGGATGATCCATCCAGTGCGGTTCGTTTGGTCATGGATGCTTCGAAGCCTTCGCTGAACGTTGAGGCCACGGCCCGCCACGTTCAGCCTTCGGTCTCTCACGCTGAGCCCTCGGTCACTCACCCCGAGTCCTCGGCCGCACCCGCCGGGTCTTCGGCTATTCACTCTGAGCCTGCAGCCACACAGGCGCTGTCTTCTGACGACCCCCTGGACCCTGCCGCCACGGCGTTGATCGTGGCGGTCTTTGATGCGAAGCCCTACGACAGGCTCCATCTTCCGGCAGCCACCGGGGCGGATGTGCAGCTTCGCTTTCTTGCCTTTCGCCTCACCGCGGATACTGCCGCCGCCGCTGAAGGGGCGCAGGCTGTCTGTGTCTTCGTCAACGATGTGGTCGACCGGGCCTGTATCCAGCAGCTGGTGGCCAGGGGCATCACGCTGGTGGCCCTGCGTTGCACCGGCTTCAACAACATCGATCTGGATTCAGCCAGGGAACTGGGGCTCACGGTGACCCATGTTCCGGCCTATTCCCCCTATGCGGTGGCTGAACATGCTGTGGCGTTGCTACTGAGCCTGAACCGCAAGGTGCACCGGGCTTATAACCGGGTGCGGGAGATGAATTTCTCGCTGCAGGGACTGGTGGGGAGCGATCTGCATCGCAAGACGGTGGGAATCGTGGGTACGGGCAAGATCGGCAAGATCGTGGCACGCATTCTTCACGGCTTCGGCATGGTGGTGGTGGCCTACGACCCCTATCCCGACCCCGCCTGGGCGGCGCGGGAGGGCATCACCTATCTCGACCCGATCACATTGGCCTCGATGAGTGATGTGATCTCCCTGCACGTTCCGCTCACGCCGGAAACCCATCACATCATTCGGCGCGAAACCATTGAGCGCATGAAGCCGGGCGTGATTCTCGTCAATGTCAGCCGTGGCGGCCTGATTGACACCTCCGCGCTGATCGAGGCACTCAAGTCGGGCCGGCTCGGTGGCGTGGCACTCGATGTCTATGAGGAAGAGGAGGGGGTGTTCTTCGAGGATCTCTCCAGCCATGTGCTTCAGGACGATCTGCTCGCCAGGCTGCTCACTTTCCCCAACGTGCTGATCACCGCCCACCAGGCCTTCCTCACCCATGAGGCGCTCGGTGATATCGCCCGCGTGACCGGTGCCAACCTGCGGGCACTGGCGGCGGCGCACCCCTTCCTGAAGGGTTCCGTGCTCACCTGACGACGGCATCGTTCTCCCCCATGGATCCACACACCCCTGCCCAGCTGCGGCAGCTCATGCCGGCGCTGGCGAACAAGAGCTACTTCAACTAGGCAAGCCGTATTTTGGAAGCCTGTCTCTGACAGCGATTTGACTGGGTTTCGAGGGGGCTTGGGCCACGCCTTGGGCCACATTCTTAGGCTACGAGGTTGGGCTTCGCTGCTGGTCTGACTCTTCAAGGCCGTCCAACGGAACCCATTGGCGATTGGTGGCCCCTGAGAGCTTCGATCAGGTGGCTTTGTCATTCGTGCCGTGGCGTTGGTGCCCACGCTTGGCCGCATCCGCTCCGCCCCGGTCATCGATTGCTTGGCCGCGGTCGAACCCACCCTCCACCCTGAGCTGGAGGCGGTGATGCGCCAGTGCCTGCAGCTGGCCTTGCCGGCGGAGGTGACTTCCCCGGCCTTTTCCTGGCCCTTCCTTGGTATGGTTTCAGTTAAATCAATACTGGGGACTCGCTTCGGCCAGAATCGGTCCGCCCAGGATGCCGGCCGCCGCCTTGAACAGACCTAAACCCCATCCGTGGCGCGCCCGTCTGGCCCTGGCGGCGGTTGTGTTGTTTACCAGCGCTGTCACGCCACTGCGGGCCAATACCTTTAGCGTCAACACTGATGGGCGTACCACTCACTTCAACCTGGGTGGTGGTCCCGTGGTTTGCTTGTGGATAGACGCAGACAACGTCCCACCAGGGGAGGTCGTGCCAACAATTTTTGGGCAGGGATTTATGAGGATGAAATGCACCTCCACCAACCCCATCACCGGCCAAGTGCGAGTGCAGAACTGCATAACTGATAGAGACCGCGACACAACCGAGTGCGTGGATGAGCCGAAGCCCTAAAGATCCGCCTGCCCTGAGGCGCGGATCGTGCAATCACTGAGGGGATAGCTCACTGATAGCAGCGCGTAGCCCTATTGATCTGATCGTCATCGAGGAAGCTCTGATCCGCCTGATTTACGCTGCTGGCCAGCACCTTGCCGGCACAGGCGCTGCAGGCGCCGGCGTGGCAGAAACAGGGCAGATCGACCCCCTTCTCGTCGGCGGAGTCAAGGATTTACTGATCATCGCCACAGGGGAAGCTGCGGCCGTCTTCGAGCGTGATCGTGTACGAAGCCATGGCGGGGCGATCGGGGCTGATCTCGTTCTAATCCTGTAAACGGACCAGGACGAAGATGACAGGGATTCCAGTACGGCGACCAGTCGGCTCAGCGTCGTTGGCAACCCGTGCATGCCTGCCGTCCGTTGCTATCGCAGCCTCAGGCTGATGGACCTGGAGAGACCCAGACCATACCCATGACCTCCCGCGAACCGGCCGCCAGTCCTCCATCTCTGCCCGACGCCGACTGTTACCGGCGTCGGCTGCAGGTGGTGCCCCAGGGTCCCCATGGGGTGAAGGGCTGGCCCATGCCTTTGGAGGTGCATACCCTGCTGGCGCTCCTGGCTGAAGACTGAGGAGTGCCAATCGACGTGGCTTCTCCAAAACCGGGGGCAGAATAGCTGACCCTCGCGGCGCTTGCCCCAGATGGTGCTGTTCCCTCTGCGTCTGGGACGCCTGAGCGCTCTGGCCTTGGCGGCGTGCCTTGCCGGTGTCGCCTGCCCCGGCGCCCGGGCCGCCGTTTCGGCCACCGTGCAGGAAATCCTCGATGGCAAGGAGCTCTACATCGACAGCAAACCGGCGCGGGTGAAGGATAAGGCAAATGCCCCCCAGCGGGTGAGCACGGGCAACAGCCGCGGTCAGCTGGCCTTCGAGAGTGGTGCGGCGGGTCGCCTCAACCGTTTCTCCCAGCTCAAGCTTGGCGCCGACTGCTTCCTGCTCGGCAAGGGGCAGATCCTGGTGTCCGGTAAGCAGAACGGCTGCATCAAGTCGTCACGCATGAGCGTGCGTGGCACCAATTACGTGATTGACGTTTCTGAAAGTGGCGAGGCCGAGCTCTCGGTGCTGGAGGGTTCAGTGGAGGTGACCCCCAGCCGTAATGGGCAGCCCACCGGCGCCGCCTCCACCGTGGTGGAGGC
>NZ_JAHLYO010000007.1:0-3058 GCF_025128015.1 Synechococcus sp. CS-1333 | reverse complement strand
CGTCGAGAACAGGAGCTCATTTACATGTTCGACGCCTTCACCAAGGTCGTTGCTCAGGCTGATGCCCGCGGCGAATTCCTCAGCAGCGCCCAGATCGACGCCCTGGCGTCGGTTGTCGCTGACAGCAACAAGCGCATGGATGCTGTCAACCGCATCACCTCCAACGCCTCCAGCCTCGTCACCAACGCTGCTCGCGATCTCTTCGATCAACAGCCTGCTCTGATCGCCCCCGGTGGCAACGCCTACACCCATCGCCGCATGGCTGCCTGCCTGCGCGACATGGAGATCATCCTCCGCTACGTCACCTACGCCGTCTTCACCGGCGACGCTTCCGTCCTGGAAGATCGTTGCCTCAACGGCCTTCGCGAAACCTATCTCGCCCTCGGCGTCCCCGGCGCTTCGGTGGCTGAAGGAGTCCGCAAGATGAAGGACGCCGCCATCGCTCTCGTCAACGATCGCAACGGCATCACCCCCGGTGATTGCTCCGCTCTCGTTTCCGAAATCGGCACCTACTTCGATCGCGCCGCCTCTGCTGTCGGCTGATCGGCTGCACCTGGATCGGCTGGTCTCATCCCGCTGATCCAACCCTTTCTTCGGTTCCCACCTTCTTCTCCTTCACCCAATGTCGAAGACTCCCCTCACCGAGGCCGTTGCTGCCGCCGACTCCCAGGGTCGTTTCCTGAGCAACACCGAGCTCAACGCCGCCTTCGGTCGCTTCGAGCGCGCCAAGAACGCCCTTGAAGCTGCTCGCCAGCTCACCGCCAACGCTGACGCTCTCGTCAACGGCGCTGCTCAGGCCGTCTACAACAAGTACCCCTACACCACCCAGCAGCAGGGTTCCAACTTCGCCTCCACCCCCCGGGGCAAAGAGAAGTGTGCCCGTGACATCGGTTACTACCTCCGTCACATCACCTATTCCCTCGTTGCTGGTGGCACCGGCCCCCTCGATGAGTACCTCATCGCTGGTCTCGATGAAATCAACCGTGCCTTCGAGCTCTCCCCCTCCTGGTACGTTGAAGCCCTGAACTACATCAAGGCCAACCACGGCGTCTCCGGCGACCCCGGTGTCATCGCCAACAACTACATCGACTACGCCATCAACGCCCTCGTCTGATCCCTCGCGGATTCAGCGATGCAACCGAGGATTCTCTCCTCGCTTGCCATCGGCGCAACGGAGGCCTCACGGCCTCCTTTTTTTTACCCTCTTCCAGCCCGGCACCCATGACACTCGTCAACGCCGCCTATCTCGGCATTGAGCGCTTCGCCAACGATCGCGGTAACGAAAATTGGAGCAACGGCTCCGATCAGGACAAAGGGAAACTGATCCGCGCCGTTTACCGGCAGGTTTTCGGTTACCAATACCTGATGGAGAGCGAGCGGCTTGAAGGGGCAGAGTCCCTCTTCAAGAACGGCTACCTCAGCATCCGCGAGTTGGTGCGGATGATGGCGAAAAGTGGCCTGTACAGGGCAAAGTTCTTCGAGAACTGCAACCCCTACCACTTCATTGAACTGAATCACAAGCATCTGCTCGGCCGCGCCCCTCACAGCAAGGCGGAGATGCTGCATCACTTCACGATCCTCCAGGAGCACGGCTACGACGCCGAAATCGACTCCTACATCGACAGCGATGAGTATCAGGCGCGGTTCGGGGAAGAAACCGTTCCCTACCTGCATGGCTGGGATTATTCCGCAGGCCATGCCGGTCGTCAGTTCTCGTGGCTGATGCAGCTCACCCGCGGAGCGGCTGCTTCGGTGAAGGGTGACACTGCCGGCACCAACTTCCGTCTCGGCAAGGCCCTCCACCAGGACCGTGCACTGCCCGTGGTGAGCCCGAACGCCGCCGGTGCAGGCTTCCAGCCCACCAAGGTCGCCAACGAGTCGATCACCAAGATGGCCAAGGGGATCGGCCAGCAGGCGAAGATGTATCGTGTGGAAGTCACCGGGTTCAACAACTACCGGCTGCACAAGCGCAGCAACACGGTGCGCTTTGTTCCCTTCAACAAAATGCTGGAGTACCAGCAGATGATTCACCGTCAAGGTGGCCGCGTGGCCAGCGTCACACCGGTGAACTGACCCAACGTCCCCAGAATCCATGGGCATCAGGCCCGGCGGTGACCCCGCCGGGCTTTTTTTTGGCTTTGTGACCGTGCAGCGCCATCACCGCCCCTGCCCTGCACTTGGTTGTCAAGAGAGAAGCGGCAGGAGAACGGGGCTGTCGTCAGAAGCAGCAAGCACCAGCCAAGGCTGGCGGGTCAGCCTGTCGGCCAGAGCAGGGCGATTTGAGCGGCGCGCCTCAGCCGAGCAGCCGCCGACCTGATCGTGGGCCGCAGGGCACCAATTCAGTGACACCGGCCCAGCGGGGTTTGGCCAGTGGCGTTGGGCGGCCAGGCAGCTCACTCAGAGACGGAGCGTCTTCACCAGCGGCGGAGCGACTTGGCCCACTGAGCAGCGATTCGTCCGGCAGCGGGGCGACATGGCCAGCCGTCTATGGATCTGGGTGCTGGCGTGGTGACCGCGCCGCCCGGGCACCAGCGGACATCGACGCGGACCTTGCCGGACCGGGGCAACCGCCCTGTGGAGGCAAGACACACAGGCTTGACCACTCAAGGCCTTGGGGCCGACTTCAAGAGAAGGCCGGCCGACCAGGAGCAATGGCTGACCGCTGGGGGAACGGCCACTGGCGGACCCGGGCCAGCGAGGCGGAATCCGGAACGATGCCTGCAGCCTCAGGGCTTGCCAACGGGGAGGGGCGTCGCCATCGTTGTAGCGTGGAGGCACAGACAAGGGGGTCTAACCCCAGTGCGCAAGGGGCTAGGTGACCCTTTGTGAACTTCCCACGGAACGGGTGCGTTCGTCCGCAGAATAGCGCAGTCGATCGGAAGAATCCGATCGCTGTCAACCCCATCCCGACCCCGATCGTCGAGAACAGGAGCTCATTTACATGTTCGACGCCTTCACCAAGGTCGTTGCTCAGGCTGATGCCCGCGGCGAATTCCTCAGCAGCGCCCAGATCGACGCCCTGGCGTCGGTTGTCGCTGACAGCAACAAGCGCATGGAT
>NZ_JAHLYO010000006.1:0-8340 GCF_025128015.1 Synechococcus sp. CS-1333 | reverse complement strand
TCCGCTCCGGCGATCGGCTGATCCCCTACGTTCTTCAACAGGTTTTCATCGAAGACAGGTTGAGGAGCATCGATTGATCAGCAGCCCCCGCAGATTGCGGGGGCTTTTTTTTTGGCAGGAAGCAGCGAGAGGTGGATGGGGGACTGGGACTGGGATTGGGATTGGGTGTGGGTGTGGGCAAACAGGTGCGAATGATGAAGAACGGCTTAGGGCCAGGGGTGGTGGCTGCCGCCTGTGAGCACAAGGCGCACGCATGTCGGCATCGGCTCAGACCGGCAGGAAGCGCGTGAACAGCCTTCCGTGCAGATCCCGGGCAAGAACGTTCTGACGCCTCGGACGCTGCAGTTCGAATCAGCAGACTCCACCAAGGGCAAGAGCGCCCTCCGTGCAGCAGCTTCAGCTTTGCGATCAAGAAAGAAGGTGGAGCTTTCGCTGCCGCAGGCACAGGCCTACCAGAGCAACAACACCAGAGAGCAAGACAAACAGAGAGAGGAAAGCCGGTTCATTGGCAGCGGCATGCTGGAAGCTTGAAAACGCTAGATAGACACATGCCACAGCGAAAAGAAGCGGACACAAGGGGAAGAGTGGCGTCTGGAAAGTGTTCACGCTTGGCGCACCGGAGCGGCGGCGCAGGATGATCAGGGACAGTGCAATCAGGGTGAGAAAAGCCCAGAAGAGGGGTGCGGTGTATTCCACGATCGCCGTGAAGCCATCGGGTTGAACGGCGGCGATCGCAATCAACGCGCTGCTGAAAAGACTCTGAACCAGAAAACTCCGGGTGGGGGTGCTTCGTACCCTCTGCCATCCGCCGAGGAAGCCAAGGGCCTGCCAGCCTTGGCCAAGGGCATGGTTGGCCCTTGCACCCATCACCATCGTTGCGTTGATGCTGGTGAGGGCGGCCGCCCCGATCAGCAGGATCACAGCCAGCTCTGCCCAGCGGCCAAGGGTCTGGCCCAGAACATCCACGGCGGCAGCAGAGCTTTGGGCAAGCCCGGAGATCCCCAGCGCGGAAAGCAACGACAGGTTGAACACCAGATAGATCGCGGTGATCAACACCAGGCTCAGCACCAGCACGTTCGTGACCGCGCGAGGCCCACCTCTCACCTCTGAAGAGATGGTGGCGGCCTCATTCCAACCGCCGAAGGTGAGCAGCACGAACACCAGGGCTGTGCCCAGGCTGGCCGGACGGGGACTGCTCTGAAAGGCCTCGGTGGAGATAGACGCGAGGTGACCATTGCTGGCAAAACCGGCAATGCTGATGATCAGCAAACCAACCAGGATCACCAGCACCAGTGGTTTCTGGATGCCGGTGGCCACGCGCAGCCCCAGCAGATTCGATGCCGTGAGCACAAGCACGACAACCAGCGCCCCCATCCCTTCAGATCGGAGGCCCAGGGGCAGCAGACGGCTGATGGCGTCGCTGAACACAAAAGCAAGCAGAGCAATCGAGCCAGGATTGATCACCGTGGCCTTGGTCCAGGCATACAGGAACGACAACCTGCGGCCATAAGCCAGGGTGAGGAAGTGATACTCACCGCCGATGTGGGGGTAAGCGGAACTGAGTTCGGCATAACAAAGGGCGCCGGTGAAGCTCACCACAGCCCCCACAACCCAGGCAGTGATCAACCAGCCGGGATCCTGGGTGAACTGCGCCACCAGGCTGGGGGTCTTGAAGATCCCGGCTCCGATCACCAGGCCAACGATCAGGCAAACAGCTTCCCATTGGTGGACCACCCTGGCTGGATTGGTCTTGGCTAAAGAGGAGGAGGTCATGGACTCTGCCTGCGCGCACAATTGGCTCATGGCCGACTCCGAAGCGCTTGGCCGATCCGGCCACCTGACAGCTGCACGTCCACCCCCTGATCGCTGAGGGTTCCGGCAAGGATTCCGGCTCGGACCGTTCCCTTGAACGTGCCGCGGGGTTCGTCACCATTGGCTGATCTGGTGCCGTAGGTGAAGCTGATCGCTTCGCCCCGCATCCGTCCGGAGAGAATGCTGAGGCTCTCACCATTGAGCAGCAGGCGGCCTCCCAGCAGCTGGAAGGACTGCTGGATGTCAAGCTCCGCTGCCGGCTTCGCACCATGAGCGCCCAGCTGCCAACGGCCCTGCACCGAGGCCGGAACCACCCAGAAATAGCCTCTGCCCCCTTCCAGCTCAATGGTGGCATCAGCCGGCCAGGTGCCCATATCGAAGGAATTGGATACAACACGGGTGCCCGGACGCATCGCCAGGATGGTGGGCTTCAGCTTCACGTTGAGTTGTGGCAAGAGGTAAAGCGTGAGCACCGTGGCTTCGCTGAAATCCTCTTTGAAGATGTCTCCCCTGATGAACGTCACCTTGTCGTTCACTGCGGCCCGAGCGGCATGACGTTTGGCAAGCGCAACCAGATCTGGGTTGTACTCAATGCCAACAGCTTTGATCCCATAGCGTTGAGCCGCGCCGATTACAATCTTGCCGTCGCCTGAGCCAAGGTCGTAAAGAATGTCACCGTCCTGGATGTTCGCGATGTCCAACATGGCCTGCATCAGGGCATCCGGCGTTGGCACCCAGATCACGTCCTTCCCTTCCTGACCCACGCTTGGCTGGTACAGCACATCGCCTGGCGTGGCTTGGGAGCCATCGGCCCTTGCAGCGACCGGTGGCAGCAGCCAGACCAACAACGCTGATGTGACCAAGGCCAGACCATTGATCCTCACCATCGAACGGCTTGTTCTTCGAGCCGACCCCAATAGTCCGACTGGATGACCGCCGCAGTGGGACAAAGGGGGCATCACCTCAATGGATCATCTCGCCACCATCTTGGTGGCCCTCACTTCAGGGTTGATGTGCTCCACAGCACTCGAGATGTCCATTTTATCCAACGGAGTATCCACTCTCTTGCGTGCAATAGCGGAGTGGAATGCCCGTGAATGGGCCGAAAGCTTCCCCTTTCGCCTGCGACCTTCTCCATCCAAATGACGGAACATTCACCCCTTGGCAGTGAGAACAATGACCCTTCACCGGTATTGCGTGCATGCAGGTTGCAGGGCATCGATCCAACCGCCAGCGCCCCCTAAGGCCGCGGGAACGGTGTGGCGCAGACCTCATGCGCGGGCCATCGGGGCGGGGATGAGAAGCGCGGGGAGCGGCGCCAGGCAAGCGACGCCGGCCTGAGACAGCAGAGAGGTGATACCTGAGGCGCAGCAGCTCGAATCGGTAGGCTCCAGCCAGTGCAACGGCGCCATGGGCAGCAGCTTCGGCCAGCTCTTTCGTATCAGCACCTTCGGCGAATCGCACGGCGGTGGCGTGGGGGTGATCGTGGATGGCTGCCCGCCGCGGCTGCCGCTGGATCTGGCGGCGATTCAGGCCGAGCTCGACCGGCGCAGGCCGGGGCAGAGCCGCATCACCACCCCGCGCAAGGAAGCCGATCAGGTGGAGGTGCTCAGCGGGCTGCTCGATGGGGTCACCCTCGGCACCCCGATCGCCATGCTGGTGCGCAATCAGGACCAGCGTCCCGGCGACTACAAGGACATGGAGGTGGCCTTTCGCCCCTCCCACGCTGATGCCACGTACCAGGCCAAGTACGGGATCCAGGCACGCAGCGGCGGTGGCCGCGCCTCGGCGCGGGAAACGATCGGCCGGGTGGCCGCCGGTGCGATCGCCAAGCAGTTGCTGGCCCGCGCCCACGGCACCGAGGTGATGGCCTGGGTGCGGCGCATCCACACGATCGAGGCGCAGATCGATCCAGCGCTGGTCACCCTGGCCGCTGTGGAGGCCAACATCGTGCGCTGCCCCGACCCGGGAACGGCGGAGCGAATGATCGAACGGATCGAGACGATCGGCCGCGAGGGTGATTCCTGCGGTGGGGTGATCGAGTGCGTGGTGCGGCGGCCGCCGCCAGGGCTGGGCATGCCGGTGTTCGACAAGCTGGAGGCGGATCTGGCCAAGGCGGTGATGTCACTGCCAGCCACCAAGGGTTTTGAGATCGGCTCCGGCTTCGCCGGAACCCTGCTGAGAGGCAGTGAGCACAACGATGCCTTCCTGCCCACCGCGGATGGCAGCCTGCACACCTCCACCAACAATTCCGGGGGCATCCAGGGCGGCATCAGCAACGGCGAGGAGATCTGCCTGCGGGTGGGCTTCAAGCCCACCGCCACGATCCGCAAGGCCCAGCAGACGGTCACGCTTGCCGGCGAGGCCACCACGCTCGAAGCCAAAGGACGCCACGATCCCTGCGTCCTGCCGCGCGCGGTGCCGATGGTGGAAGCAATGGTGGCCCTGGTGCTGGCCGATCACCTGCTGCGTCAACAGGGGCAATGCAGTCTTTGGTGATCACGCTGATGCCGGGGCCGGCGGCAGGAGGGCGGCCGCCCGCTGGGAAGCAGGCAGGCTCCCTCAGCTCTTGATGGGCACAGCTTTCCGCTCAGGCTGCCACGCACACAAGATTGGCTCAGGCCTGAGAGAAGGGCAGCCCTTGCCCGGTGTTTGCAGGACTGTCCGGATTATCTGCGTTCTTGGCTGAGGCGGCTGCTGAAGCCTGCTTGAGGGCCTGCAGCAGCAGCGCCAGCTGAGGGTCCAGGCCGGCCTCCCGGCCGGCGGTGAAGAGGGCCGAACCCAGGGTGACCGCCTGCACCCCAGCCGCCAACCAGACGGGCACATCGGCAGGGCGCAGGCCACCGGCGGCGATGCAGAAGGGCAGCGGAGCCAGAGGACCGGCCAGCAGGCGCCAGTAGCCAGGGCCGAGCGCCGCCGCCGGAAACAACTTGACGAGACCACAGCCAAGGCGCCGGGCACGCTCCACCTCCGTGGGGGTCATCACTCCTGGCACGAGCACCAGATCCAGCCGTGCCGCCTCGGCCAGCAGCTCGGGGCACAGCAGCGGCGACATCGCATAGGACAGACCGGCCGCACGCACATCGGCGAGGGCAGCGGTCGTGGTGATCGACGCTGCTCCCAACAACAGGCCGGGAAACTGGCCTTGCAATGCCTGGCACTGCTCCACCCAGCCGGACTGGGGCGACCAGGCCACCTCCACATGCAGTACACCCGCTGAGGCCAGCTGCTCCACTTGACAGTGGAGTGCGGCGGCCTCAGCGCAGCGCACGACGGTGAGCAGGGGCTGCTCCCGCAAGGAAGAGATCAGCCCGCCAGTGGCGGGCCCCCAATCCGCAGCCCCAGACAGGAGCTGCGGAACACCTGCTGGCTCAGACGTACTCGGCGACCCGCACATCGCTGCGGATCAGCAGCTCCTGCAGCTCCTCGGCATCCACGGTTTCCTTTTCCACCAGGATGTCGGCGAGTTCGTCGAGCACCGAACGGTTGTCGGTGAGCACGCCCTTGGCGCGGCGATAGGCCTCTTCCACCAGTTGCCCCACCTCCTCATCGATGGCGGCGGCGGTGTCTTCGGAGAAGTCGCGCTCGGCGGCGATGTCACGGCCGAGGAACATGCCGCCCTGGGAGCGACCGAGGGCCACAGGACCCAGCCGATCGGACATGCCGAAGCGGGTGACCATCTGGCGGGCGACGCGGGCCACCTGCTGGAGGTCGTTGGAGGCACCGGTGGTGACTTCGTCTTCGCCGTAGACGATCTCTTCGGCGACACGGCCACCCAGGGCGACAGCCATCTGGTTCTGCAGATAGGCGCGGGAATAGAGGCCCGATTCCATCCGCTCTTCACTGGGGGTGAAGAAGGTGAGGCCGCCGGCCTGGCCGCGGGGAATGATGCTGATCTTCTGCACCGGGTCGTAGTCGGGCATCAGGGCGCCCACGAGGGCATGGCCCGCTTCGTGATACGCCACGAGGCGCTTTCGCTTCTCGCTCATCACCCGGTCTTTCTTCTCGGGGCCGGCCATCACGCGCTCGATCGCGTCGTTGACCTCATCCATCGACACTTCGGTGAGCTGGCGGCGGGCCGCCAGGATCGCCGCTTCGTTGAGCAAGTTGGCCAGGTCGGCGCCGGTGAAACCGGGGGTGCGGCGAGCGACGCGGTCGAGGTCGACATCCTTGGCGAGGGTCTTGCCGCGGGCGTGGACACCGAGGATCTGCAGCCGGCCCGCGTAGTCGGGGCGATCGACCACCACCTGGCGATCGAAGCGACCCGGCCGCATCAGCGCTGAATCGAGCACATCGGGGCGGTTGGTGGCAGCCACGATGATGATGCCGGTGTTGCCCTCGAAGCCGTCCATTTCGGTGAGCAGCTGGTTGAGGGTCTGCTCCCGCTCGTCGTTGCCACCGCCGAGGCCGGCGCCGCGCTGACGGCCCACCGCGTCGATCTCATCGATGAACACGATGCAGGGGGCATTCTTCTTGGCCTGCTCAAACAGGTCGCGCACGCGGCTGGCGCCCACGCCCACGAACATCTCCACGAACTCCGAACCGGAGATCGAGAAGAAGGGCACGCCGGCCTCACCAGCCACCGCTTTAGCCAGCAGGGTCTTGCCGGTGCCGGGGGGGCCCACCAGCAGCACGCCTTTGGGGATCTTGGCGCCGACGGCCGTGAAGCGATCGGGGTTCTTGAGGAAGTCGACCACCTCGGTGAGCTCGAGCTTGGCGCCTTCGATGCCGGCCACATCACCGAAGGTGACCTGGGTCTGCGGTTCCATCTGCACCCGGGCCTTGCTCTTGCCGAAGCTCATGGCCGGGTTGCCACCGCCACCCTGGGCGCGGCGCAGCAGGAAGAAGAGGCCGCCGAGCAGGAGCAAGGGGAACAGCAGGCTGCCGATCGCCTGTTGCCAGGCCGCCGGTTCGCGGCTGGGCTGCACGGCGATGTCGACGTTGTTGTCGGTCAGCAGCTTCAGGAGGTCCTTGTCAGGGGCGAGGTTGACCACCGCGCGGCCGCCATCGTTCTCGACGATCTGTGCGGTGCCCCGGTCGGGGGAGATGAGCACGCGCGACACCTGCTTGCCTTGCACCGCTTCAACGAAGTCGCTGTAGCGGAGCGTGCGGGGGGCGTTGGCCGGGTTGGGCCGGTCGAGGAAGGCCGTTCCCACGGCGATCACCACGACGGCAAGGAGCACATAGAGCCCCGCATTGCGCCAGCGCTTTTTCACCCTGTGTGCTCCTGATGAGATGGAAGTAACGGAATGTTAATGGGGCGGCAGGCCGTCAGACGGCGCGCAGGACCTCCACCACGCTACGGAAGGCGAACCATTCCGGGATCTCCTCGCCGCTGCGCAGCATCTGACGGAACTGGGTGCCACTGAGTTTCTTCACATGCAGCCCGCGGGCCTCGGCGTGCTCGGCGGTCACGTAGCCCTCCTCCTCGGTGTACACGAGGTTGAGCGACGGCACCGTTTCCATGCCTAGCTCGGTGGCCTGGTCGCGGGCGAAATCCTGCGCCTGGTAGGGGCCGTAGAAGTCGTCGCCGGTGAGGGACGATTTGCAGCCGGCCATGTCGCGGCCGATGATGAAGTGGCTGCAGCCGTAGTTCTTGCGGATGATCATGTGCTGCAGGGCCTCACGCGGGCCGGCCATGTGCATGGCGTAGGGCAGATAGGCCCAGCGGATGCGGGGGTTGTCCACCTCGGCGGCCAGCCGCTCATACGACTGAAAGCGCACCTCGCCGGCGATGTCGTCTTCCTGGGTGGGGCCGCAGGTGGGATGCACCAGCACCACGGCATTGGCGCTCACGTTGGTGGCGTGCAAGGCACGGGTGAACAGCTCATAGTGGGCCCGGTGGATCGGGTTGCGGCACTGGAAGGCCACCACGTCTTCGCTGGCAGGCAACTGGCTGCGCACCTCGGCCGGCGTCTGGCAGGGAAAGACCCGGCGGGGCAGCTCCAGGCCCTGCAGCATGCCGCCGAGGTAGAAGCGCCCGCGCTCGCCGCAGATCATGCGCACCGCCGGGTGCTCGATCGAGGTGGTGCCGTAGCAACCGGCCGCCTCACGCACCTTGTCGGGTTCCCAGCGGCTCTCGACCGTGAGCACCGCCAGGTCCTGTCCGCGATAGGTGAGCAGCAGGCGATCGCCCGGGGCGATGGTGTCGTCGTCGGTGTCCATCACCACCGGCAGGCCAAAGAGCAGGCCCGAGGTGGTGCGGTTCCCGCTCACCACAGCGTGGTAATCCTCTTCGTGCATAAAGCCGCGCAGGGGCGAGAAGCCGCCCACCATCAGCAGTTCCACGTCGCAGGCGTTGCGATCGGAGCACTCCAGCACCCGATCCACACCGGCCTTCACCGCCGCCACCTGCTCGGGCGGCACGCGCAGATCAACGAGCGTGCCGCCATGGGGCGCGATCCCATGAACCATGGGTTGGCCGTCGGCGGAAGTGGTTGAGGTCACGGGCAGCGACATCAGGGAATGGAGAGATTCTTTCAGAGCACCCTTGCCTGGGGGGTGAACAGGGGAGCCCGGCCCGATGGG
>NZ_JAHLYO010000005.1:0-49368 GCF_025128015.1 Synechococcus sp. CS-1333 | reverse complement strand
CTGCGAGAGCGTGCGGCGCAGCGCCGGCAGCGGCCAGCTGGACAGGCCCACCGCCAGCCCTTCCAGCGCCGCACGGCGCTGCGCGGCCGGGCCCGGCGCCAGCGCCAGCCGGCTGAGCAGGGCGGCATCGGCGGGATCCCGCTGGTGGCCGAGCAACGGCAGCAGCAGGGGGGCCTGCTGGGGAGCGCGCGCCAGCGCCTGCCGCAACAGCTCGGCGCAGCTGGCCTCGCGCCTCCGCCCGATCCGCTCGCCCAGGGCCGGATCGGGCGGGTCCTGCCGCAACCACCAGGCCAGCAGCCGGGGCGCACTGCTGGAATCCAACCGCTCGGCCAGCACGGTGAGCAGGTCGGCCTCCGCGGGCACGCTGCCCGCTTCCAGTGCCGTGAGCCAGGGGGCCAGCTCCAGCTGCGGCCGTCGCCGGAGTTGCTGCAGCCACGGCCAGCGGGCGGGATCACCCGCCGGTGGCAGCTGGGCCGGATCGCCGCTCGGATCGCCGTCGCGAGGCAGCATCGGGTTCGCGGTGGCTGGCTGGTTGGCTGTTCTAGCAATCAGGAGCCTGCGCCACCGGCCCACTCCGGATCAGGCCGGGAGGGCCCGCGGCCGGGCGCCGAACCGCTCCACCAGAATCTGCTCCAGCGCCTCAGGCAGCTCGCTGAGCGGAATGCCCTTGTCGTGCAGCTCCGCCAGCCGGGGATCGGCCCCCATCGAGCCGCCCAGGAACACCTTCACCGCTTCCACCATTTCGCCGTCCTTGCGGGCCTTGGCCCCCATCAGCCCGATCGAGCCCATGTAGGGCTGGCCGCAGGCATTGGGGCAGCCGGTCCAATGGGTGCGCACGCCATGGGGCACCTCCAGGCGCCGCTCCAGTTCCTCAACCACCGCCTGGGCCGTGCTCTTGGTGGGGATCAGCGCGAAGCTGCAGTAGCGGTTGCCGGTGCAGCTCACCGCTTCCGCCGCCAGCGCACCGGGATCCACGCGGAAGTGCCGCAGCAGCGGTTCGGCCAGCAGCGCCTCCAGCCGATCGCCAGGCACATCTGCGATCAGGGCGTTCTGGCTTTCGCTCAGGCGCAGCCCGCCGCTGCCGTAGGTGCGGGCCAGCCGGGCCAGGTCGCCCATCCCATCAGCGTGCAGCCGACCCATCGGCACATGCAGGCCCACCCAGTGCAGACCCGGCTGCTTCTGGGCGTGCACGCCACAGATGTCCCGCGGAGCGCGGCACACCAGATGGGAGCCGTCATGGGGCACCAGGGCGGCGGCGGCAGCAGCGCCGGCCACGGCGCCGTAGCTCTCCACCACCTCCGCCCGGTAGCAGTCGAGCCCGAGCGCATCGATCAGGTACATCAGGCGGGTCTTGTTGCGGTTGCTGCGGTCGCCCTGCCGTTCGTAGTGACGCAGCACCGCGAGCGTGAAGGCCGGCAGCTGATCGGCCTGCAGCCACAACCCCAGCGGGATCGCCAGCTCGTTGCGCTGGGCTGAGAAGAAGCCGCCCACCATCACGGTGAAGCCCAGCGTGCCGTCGTGGAACGCGGGCAGAAAGGCGAGGTCGTTGTGCAGCAGGAAGGAGTCGGGGGCGCCGCCCACCGCCACGTTGAACTTGCGTGGCAGGTTGCGAGGACCGTCGGGCCCCAGCACCGCAGCCTGGATGCGGTCCACCAGCGGCCGGGTGTCGATGAACTCCTCGGGGTCGATGCCGGCCAGAGGGTTGCCGGTCACGTTGCGGGGGTTGTCGTGGCCCGACTGGCGGCTGGTCAGGCCCACCCGCTCGAGCGCCGCCATCAGCGGCGGCATGTCCTCCAGCAGCAGGCCGCGCAGCTGGATGTTCTGACGGGTGGTGATGTCGGCGCTCCCGTGGCTGCCGCATCGATCCACGGCCTCCGCCAGCACGTCCAGCTGGTCGGCGTGGATCACGCCGTTGGGCAGCCGCAGCCGCAGCATGAAGCGCCCGGGCGTGACCGGCCGGAAAAAGATGCCCAGCCACTTGAGATGGATGGTGAGGGTGGCCTCATCGAGGGATTCCCAGCCTGCGGCGCTCAGTTCACTCAGCCGCGGCGCCAGATCCAGACCACAGAAGCCGGCCTTGGCCTGCTCCACCTTGTTGAGCGTCGCCATGGAGGGAAGGGAAACGAGAGGGAGAACACCGATCGGGCCGGCGGCCGGATCACCCGGGAATCACCGCAGAGACTGCTGGAGAGACCACTACAGAGAGGGCAGAGTTCGCAGCGGGCCTGCGCATGCCTAATGATCGGACTCCTTACCCTTTCAGCCGGAGCCCCGGAGTCTTGTCGCAGGTGGCACTGATTTCTGCCGTGGAGGGCAACAGCGCCCCAGGCGCCGCCCGCCGCCCTGCGCTGGCGCCGGAGGTGCTGCGCTTCCGCGAGCTGCTCGCCAAGGTGGGCAGCGGCGAGCACACCAGCACCGGCCTGACCCGCGCCGAGGCCCGCGAAGCCACCGATCTGATGCTGCTGGGGCCGGTGAGCGATGCTCAGCTGGGTGCGTTCCTGATCGCCCATCGCATCCGCCGTCCCTCGCCGCTTGAGCTGGCCGGCATGCTCGACAGCTACCGCGCGCACGGCCCGGTGCTGCGCACCCCCGGCCAGCGGCCGCTCTGCTTCGGGGTGCCTTACGACGGCCGCAGCCGCACCGCGCCACTGCTGCCGTTGCTGGCCCTGCTGCTGGCGGCCGCCGGTCAGCCGGTGGTGCTGCACGGCGGTGCTCCGATGCCGGTGAAGTACGGCATCAGCCTCGCTGAGCTGTTCGCTGCCCTCGGCATCGACTGGCGGCAGCTCAGCCTGGCCGACCTGCAGCAGCGGCTGGAGAGCCAGGGCCTGGCCCTCACCCACCAGCCCTGCCACTTCCCGGCTGCCGAACGGCTGCTGCCGATCCGTGAGGCGATCGGCAAGCGGCCGCCGGTGGCCAGCCTGGAACTGCTCTGGACCCCCCACCAGGGCGAGCACCTCCTGGTGAGCGGCTTCGTTCATCCCCCCACCGAGGCCCGCGCCTGGGAGGCGTTGGCCCATGCCGGCGAAACCGATCTGCTCACGGTCAAGGGGCTGGAGGGCTCCACCGACCTGCCCACCAGCCGCGCCGGCATCACCGCCCGGGGCCGCGATGGCGTGATCACCCGCCTGCTGGTCCATCCCCGCGACCATGGCCTCTGCGGCCCCGAGGTGCCCTGGCAGAACCTGGAGCTCTGGCGCGAGCAGGCGCTGGCGGCGCTGCAGGGCGAGGGACCGCTGGCGGAGTCGCTGCTCTGGAACCTGGGGGTGTACCTCTGGCTGGCCGAGCGCTGCGACAGCCTGCCGGCAGGGCTCGACCAGGCCCGCGCCCTGCTGGCCGCCCGCTGCGGCGAAAAGCTGCGCCAGGATCTGGCCCCATGAGCCTGCCTGCGCGCGCCAGCCACGACCGCTGCTTCGGCTTTGAGGCCGATTTCGTCGCCGATCTGCGCTGTCTGCCGATGGCGGTGCGGCGCAAGCTCGATCTGGCGGGAGTGAAGCTCAAGCTCAGCCACTGGCAGGCCCTAGGCGCAGCGGAGCGCGAGGGGTTGCTGGCCTGGCCCGATCAGCCCCTCGCGATCGAGGCCCTGCGCCAATGGCTGCTGCAACGCACGGCCGTCATGGCCGCCGGCCCGGCCCGGCCCCTGCCGCCGGCCCAGCTGGAAGCCCTGCCCAGTGCGGCCGACGGGGAGGCGCTGCCGGCGGTGCTCGCGGCGGCCTGCCGGCAGCTGGGCACGCCGCTCAGCCTGGCGCAATGGCAGGGCCTCGATGAGCTGCAGCGCTTCGCCCTGGTGAAGCTCAGCCATCCGGGGCATGAACACCGCAACCTGCCGCGAGCGCTACAGGAATTCGGGCTGTCGTGTGGCTGAACGCTGCAAAGCCCGGCCGTCGGTAACAACCGGCACCATCAATCGGGCCCTGGCCGTGATGACGTAGGCGGGTTGGTCAGCCTGTGCGCCAACCTTGCCGGCTCGGTGCGCTTCGTTCATGAGGCCCGTCCGGATTGCGTGATCCGCATCCAGACCTTCGTGACACCCCAGCCCCATGCCGAACCTTTCGCGCCGTAAGTTCCTCGTGACCGCCGCCGGCACCACGGCCGGCGCCCTCTGGTTGAGCGCCTGCGGCGGCAAACAGCCGGACAGTGCCTCAGCGCCGGCCGCCAGCGGCGGCGGTGGGGATGTGGAAGTGGAAGTGAAGGGCGCCACGCTCGGCTTCATTGCCCTCACCGATTCAGCGCCGGTGATCATTGCCCAGGAAAAGGGCTTTTTCGCCAAGCACGGCATGCCCGAGGTGAAGGTGGTCAAGCAGACCTCCTGGGCCGCCACCCGCGACAACCTGGAACTCGGCACCGCGGGCGGCGGCATTGATGGCGCCCACATCCTCACGCCGATGCCGTTGTTGCTCACGGCCGGCAAGATCACCAAGTCGAACCAGCCGCTGCCGATGGTGACGCTGGCGCGCCTGAATCTCCAGGGACAGGGCATCTCCGCGGCCGAGGCTTTCCTGCCCGAAAAGCTCACGATCGACAACAAGGCGGGTCTGGAGGCGGCTGTGGCCGCTGCAGGCGCCAAAGGCAAGAAGTTCAAGGCGGCGGTGACCTTCCCCGGCGGCACCCATGACCTCTGGATGCGCTACTGGCTGGCGGCCCATGGCATTGATCCCAACACAGCTGCCGATCTGGTGGTGATTCCGCCGCCGCAGATGGTGGCGAACATGCAGACCGGCACGATGGACACCTTCTGTGTGGGTGAGCCCTGGAATGGGCGCCTGGTCAACAAGAAGCTGGGCTACACCGTGGCCCAGACCGGTGAACTGTGGAAGCTTCATCCGGAGAAAGCCTTCTCCATGCGAGCCGATTGGGTGGAGCAGAACCCCAAGGCCACCCTGGCCCTGCTGAAGGGGGTGCTGGAAGCTCAGATGTGGTGTGATGATCCCGCCAATCTTGACGAGATGTGCACGATCCTCGCCAAAGATAAATACATCAAGGCCACTGTCGACGACATCAAGCCCCGCCTGGCCGGCAATGTGGACTACGGCGATGGCCGGGTGGTGAAGGACAGCCCCTACAGGATGCGCTTCTGGGCCGACAGTGCCTCCTTCCCCTACAAGAGCCACGAGAAGTGGTTCGTGACTGAGGACATGCGCTGGGGTTATCTACCCGCCTCTACGGATATCGATGCGTTGGTGAACAAAGTGAACCGCGCCGATCTCTGGAAGGAGGCCGCCAAGGCGATCGGCCAGGAGAAGGCCATCCCCGCCTCCGATTCCCGCGGCAAGGAAACGTTCTTTGATGGCGTGGTCTTCGATCCTGAAGATCCCAAGGCTTATCTCGACGCTCTCAAGATCAAAGCCCTGGCCTGAGCGACTGTCCGTCGCCATTGATCACCCCCACCCTTCATGACCCTCACCGCTGTGAACGGCAGGCGGCGCCCTCGCCAGCGCCAAAGCCAACGCCGTTCCACCCTTCTCGCCACAATCCTCCCTTACCTGCTCTGCATCGGTGGGTTTCTGATCGTCTGGCAGGTGCTCTCCGGCCTGCTGGGCGCTGATCGTCTGCCGGGGCCCATCAAGGTGGTGACAGACACCTGGGACCCTTACATCAGCCAGCCCTTTTTTGATGATGGCGGCACCAGCAAAGGGCTGGGCTGGCAGATTCTGATTTCTCTGCAACGGGTGGCTCTGGGCTATGGCCTGGCGGCCATCGTTGGTATCGCCATGGGTGGCTTGCTGGGCCTGAACCGGTTCGTGGGCAAGGGCTTCGATCCGGTGATCCAGGTTTTGCGCACGGTGCCGCCACTGGCCTGGTTCCCGATCTCCCTGATGGTGTTTCAGAACGCCGATAAGTCGGCGATCTTCGTGATCTTCATCACCTCCATCTGGCCGATCATCATCAACACGGCCGTGGGCATCCGTGAGATCCCTCAGGATTACACCAACGTGTCGCGCGTGCTGCGGCTGCGCAAGCGCGCGTACATCCGGGAGATCGTGATTCCCGCCACCGTTCCCTATGTGTTCACCGGTCTGCGCATCGCCGTGGGCCTGGCCTGGTTGGCGATCGTGGCGGCGGAGATGCTCAAGGCCGATGGCGGCATCGGCTATTTCATCTGGGATGCCTACAACGCCGGTGGTGAGTCGAGCGCCAGCCAGATTGTGCTGGCGATTGTGTATGTGGGCGTTGTCGGTCTGTGCCTCGATCGGCTGGTGGCGTTTGCCGGCCGGCGTGTGAGCAGCGGGGCCTCCTGAGCCATGCCTGCCCTGCTCACCGTCGACAACGTCACCCAGGCGTTTCCGCTCAAGAACGGCGGCACCTATGTGGCCCTCAAGGACATCTTCCTGCAGATCGCCGAAGGTGAGTTCGTCACCCTGATCGGCCATTCCGGTTGCGGTAAATCCACCCTGCTGGATCTGCTGGCGGGCCTCACCCTGGCCACGGAGGGCGGCATCCTGATGAGCGGTCAGGAGGTCACCGAACCCGGCCCCGACCGGATGGTGGTGTTCCAGAACTATTCGCTGCTGCCCTGGAAAACGGTGCGCGAGAACATCGCTCTCGCCGTGGACAACGTGATGCCCAGGATTTCCCGGGAGGAGCGGCGCGAGATCGTGGACCGCAACATCAAGCTGGTGAAGCTCACGCCAGCGGCGGATAAGTATCCCGCCGAGATCTCTGGCGGCATGAAGCAACGGGTGGCGATCGCCCGGGCCCTGGCGATCCGCCCCAAGCTGCTGCTGCTCGATGAGCCCTTCGGTGCCCTCGATGCGCTCACGCGCGGCAACCTGCAGACCCAGCTGATGGAGATCTGCCAGGAGGCCAAGGTCACCGCCGTGATGGTCACCCACGACGTGGACGAAGCCCTGCTGCTCTCCGATCGCGTGGTGATGCTCACCAATGGCCCGGAGGCCTACATCGGCCAGATCCTCGATGTGCCGCTGGCCCGGCCCCGCTCCCAGCTCACCGCCGTCGAAGACCCCACCTACTACGGCCTGCGCGCGGAGGTGGTCACCTTCCTCAACCAGCAGCGTGATGCCCGCCAGCAGCGCTTCAGACCCAGGGGCGCTGTGGCCTCAGGAACGCTGGAAAAGGTGAATCTGGAGATCGGCTTTGTGCCGCTCACCGATTGCGCCCCGCTGGTGATGGCCCTTGAAGGCGGCTTCTTCGCCAGGTACGGGCTGGATCAGGTCACCCTGCGGCGCGAAACCAACTGGAAAACCCTGGAGGCCAACCTGCGCCAGGGCGTGCTGGATGCGGCCCAGATGGTGGCGGGGCTGCCCTTCGCCATGACCCTCGGCAGCCAGGGGCGCCGCCCGGTGCCGATCACCTCGGCGCTCACGCTCTCGCGCAACGGCAATGCCATCACGCTGCACCGCCGGTTTCATGAGGCCGGCGTGCGCACCGCGGCGGAGTTCAAGGCCTGGATCGCCGCCAATCCTGGCCATAAGCCGGTCCTGGCCATGGTGCACCCCGCCTCCATGCACAACCTGATGCTGCGGGCCTGGTTGGTGTCCGCCGGCATCGACCCCAGCAGCCACGTGGAGCTGATCGTGATCCCGCCCGCCCAGATGGTGGCAACGCTCAAGGCCGGCACGATCGATGGCTTCTGTGTGGGCGAGCCCTGGAACTCCCGCGCCGTGCAGGAGGGGCACGGCACCGTGATCGCCACCGACACCGACCTCTGGGACGGCCATGGCGAGAAGGTGCTCGGTGTGCGGGAAGACTGGGCCGCCGCCCACCCCCATACCCATCAGGCTCTGCTCTGCGCCCTGCTGGAGGCCTGCCGCCACTGCGAAGACCCGACCAACCGCCAGGAGCTGGCCCAGCTGCTGGCCCGCCCCGAATACGTGGGCACCAGCCCTGATGTGCTGCTGCCCGGCCTGGCCCAGGCCTACGACCGCGGCACCGGTGCGCCGGCGCTGATTCCCGGTTTCAACCGCTTCTTCGGGCCTGGCGTCAATGCTCCCGATCGCGCCGAGGCCACCTGGATCCTCACCCAGCTGGCGCGCTGGAACGTCTGCCCCTTCCCAAGCAACTGGGAGGAGGTGCTCAACCGGGTGCAGCGCCCGGATCTGTTCGGCAAGGCGGCCGCCGCCCTGGGCCTGCCCGCCGAGCCGCCCCGCCCCACCCCGGTGGGTTTCTTCGGCGCCGAGCAGCTCGATCCCGCCGACCCCGCCGCCTACGTGCAGGGGCTGAAGCAGCAGCGCCCGCTGCGCATCGAGGCCGTGGTGCTGCCAACGGCGCCGGCCGCCGCCACCTGACCCCGCCCCGCCTTTCGCCCCCGCCCACTCCCCCATGCAGACCCTCAGCTCAACGGCGGCCAGCACCAGCCGTGCCACCGGCGCCTATCTGGAGATTGACGGGGTCACCAAGGTGTATCCCAGCGCCCGGGGGCCCCACACCGTGCTCGACGGTGTGCATCTGTCCGTGGCGGAGGGGGAGTTCGTGTGCCTGATCGGCCATTCCGGCTGTGGCAAATCCACCCTGCTCGACATGGTGTCGGGATTCCGCCAGCCCACCACCGGCGAGGTGCGGCTGAACGGGGAGCGCATCGTTGATCCTGGCCCCGACCGCATGGTGGTGTTCCAGAACTATTCGCTGCTGCCCTGGTTAAGCGCCTACGACAACATCGCCCTGGCGGTGAACAATGTGTTCCCCGAACTGCAGCGCAACGGCCAGGCCAAGGCGATCGTGGAGGAGCACCTGGCGCTGGTGGGCCTCAGCGAAGCGGCCCACAAGAAGCCGGGAAGTCTGTCGGGGGGGATGAAGCAGCGGGTGTCGATCGCCCGCGCCCTGGCGCTCAAACCGAAGGTGCTGCTGCTCGATGAACCGTTCGGGGCGCTCGATCCGATCACGCGCGAGGAACTGCAGGAGGAGCTGCTCAAGATCTGGGCCGATCACCGCGTGACGGTGCTGATGATCACCCACGACATCGATGAAGCCCTGTTCCTGGCCGACCGGGTGGTGATGATGACCAACGGTCCCGCCGCCACGATCGGCGAGGTGCTCGAGCTGCCGTTCGCCCGCCCGCGTGTGCGGGCCCGCCTGCTGGAGCAGCCCGAATACTTCGACCTGCGCAATCGCGCGCTCGATTTCCTCTACCGCCGCTACGCCCACGACGACACGTGAGGGCCGCCCTGCCACTTCATCAGTCCTTCCGTCAGCTGACGATGGCGGTGGGCCAGACCTTGCTTCTGGATGGCGGCAATGCCGCCTCAGCCTCGCCCATGCGTGTCCACTCCGGCATCCTGCGGGTGTTTTTGCTGGCCTCCTCGGGCCAGGACATCACGATCGGCTTTCTTCAACCGGGTGAAGTCTGCGATGCCCTGGCCCTGCGCCGCGATTGGGTGGGCCTGGAAGCTCTCTCCGTGGTGCAGATCGAACGGGTGGAGCGCACCGAAATGCTGGGCGTTCGCACGGACCTCAACACCTGGGCCCTGGAGTTGCTGATGATCCGCCACCACTCCGACACCGAACAGCGATTGAAGGCGCTGCTGGCCTTACTGGTGGAGCGCCTGGGACGCCGCAATGGTCTCTGGTACGAGTTGCCGCTGCGGATCACCCATGAGCGCCTGGCCGAACTGATCGGGAACACCCGCGTCACCGTCACCAAGATGCTCACCCGCTTGCGTCAGTCGGGCCTGGTGGATGGCCAGCTCACTGGCAGGGGCTCAGCTCTTCTGCGCCTCTCGCCTGAGCTGGTGGAGGCGATGCTGCCGATCAGCTGAATCTCAGCCGGCGATCTCCGCCCGCTCCACCCGCACTGCCGCTGCCTTGAGCTCTGGCTGCTTCGAGATCGGGCAGCCGAGGGCATGCATCAGCCGGTTGGCCTCACACACTTGCTCCTGGGCGGCACCCCAGTGCATCGGCAGGAACACCGTGCCCGGGCGAATTCGATCAGTGATCTGCACCTTCACGGTCAGCTCACCGCGACGGGAGCTCACCCGTGCGAGGGCGCCCTCCTCGAGGTTGCAGCAGCTGGCATCTGCTGGGTGGATCTCCAGCAGGGGCTCTGGATGGCTGCGACATACCCGCTCCACATGGACGGTGCGGGTCATGGTGTGCCAATGGCCGAGGTACCGCCCCACCGTGAGCACCAGGGGGAAGCCGTCATCCGGCGGTTCCGCCAGCCCCAGCGGTTGCTGGGCCAGCAGGCGGGCCTTGCCGTTAGCGGTGGGGTAGACCCCCTCGGTGTGCAGCCGTGGCTGGCCGCCCCCCGCCGCTGTGCCAGCCGGGAACGGCCATTGCTGGGGCCCGTGTTCGGCCAGCAGGGCGTGGCTCAGGCCGCTGTGATCGCAGAGCCTCCCGGCGGTGATCGACGCGAACTCGGCGTAGACCTCGGCTGCGGAGCCGTAGGCGAACTGCTTGGAAAACCCCAGCCGGCGGCCCAGCTCCGCGAAGATCGCCCAGTCGGGGCGGGCCTCGCCGGGGGCCTGCCGGAAGGCATGCGACAAGGTGACCCGGCGCTCCGAGTTGGTCATCACGCCCTCTTTTTCGCTCCACTGGGCAGCCGGCAGCACCAGATGGGCCACCGCTTCGGTTTCGGTGCCCGCGTAGGCCTCGCTCAGCACCACCAGGGGGCATTGGGCCACCGCCTGGCGCACCCGATCCAGCGACGGCAGGCTCACCAGCGGGTTGGTGGCTGCCACCCACCACAGGCCCAGTTCGCCGCGCTCCATCGCTTCGATCTGCTCCCACACCGAGAGCCCATCGCGCGCTGAGATCGCGCCGGGGGGAAAGCCCCAGTGCTGCTCGATCGCGGCCCGGTGGCTGGCCTCGTGGATCGAGCGGTAGCCGGGCAGCAGCGCAGCCAGGCCGCCGGCTTCCCGCCCACCCATGGCATTGGGCTGGCCGGTGAGGGAGAACGGACCGGCCCCGGGCTTGCCGATCTGGCCCGTGACCAGATGCAGGTTGATGATCCCCGCCACTGTGGCGGTGCCCTCCACGCTCTGATTCACCCCCATCGACCAGAGGCTGAGCACGCCGGAGCTGGCGGCCCAGAGTGACGCCAGGCGCCGCAGCGCCTCCTCCTCGATGCCGCAGAGGGCGCAGACCCGCTCCGGCGTCCAGCCCGCCCAGAGGGCCGCCAGCTCAGCGAACCCATCGGCGCAGGCCGCCACCCGCTCCGGATCCACCGCCCCCAGCTGCAGCAAAAGATGACCCACGCCATGCAGCAGGACCAGATCCGTGCCCGGACGAATGGCCAGATGCAGGTCGGCCGCTGCGCTGGTGGCGGTGGCCCTGGGGTCGACCACGATGATCTGCAGCGCCTCCTTCTGGTGCCGCTTGCGCTTGAGCAGCCGCTGAAAGAGCACCGGGTGGCAGTCGGCGGTGTTGGTGCCGATCAGCAGCACCGTGCCTGCTAAGTCGAGGTCGTCGTAGCAGCAGGGGGGGCCATCGGAGCCCAGGCTGAGCTTATAGCCCGACACGGCCGAGCTCATGCACAGCCGCGAATTGGCATCGAAATTGTTGGTGCCGAGGGCCCCTTTGATCAGCTTGTTGGCGACGTAATAGTCCTCGGTGAGAAACTGGCCCGAGCCATACATCGCGATCGCGCCCGATCCACGCTCCGCCTGAATCACCTGGATCCGCTCCACCAGGATCGTGAAGGCTCGCTCCCAGCTGATCGCCTCAAAGGGTTGGTCGCGCTGCTCGCGCCACAACGGTGTGCTCAGGCGGTTGCGATCGAGGGTTTCGGCCACCGTGGCCCCTTTCACGCACACCTGGCCGAGGGAGGAAGGGTGCAGCCGGTCTCCGCGCACCGTCCAGGAATCAGCGCTGTAGTCAGTGGCGTCAAGAGCCGCCGCCGCCGGCTTGAGCTCCAGCCCACAACCCACGCCGCAGTAGGGGCATTGGGCACGGGCAGAAGACAGCACGGAAGAAGGTTCGAACACCACAGCGACGGCCAACGGCTCCGTCGGAGCGCTCACCAATCGTGCCGGATGATCCTAACCAAGTCGTGCGATCACCAGGTGCCGGTGTCGGCGGAGTGGACTCCGAGAGGGTGTGGTTATGCAAGGTAAGATGATGCTCCGCCTGATGACCTTGCGCCTGGACCATGGCGCTGTGGATTCCGTCAGAGGGTCAAGCCCACGCGCGATGCAGCAGCCCCTGCGCATGGCCGGCAGGCCAGCGAAGGAAGCCAGCCCTGCGGCGATAGCGGGGATCACCATCCAAGGTGTGGCTACTGAGCAGCTGGTGACGGCAGCCACCAGGAGAGCCCATCAACGCGCAAGCTGCATCAGGGAGTGCCTCAGCATGGGAGCCATGCGCCATTCATTCCACTTTCTCTGACCTTCTATAGGCTCGCTGTTTGGAGGCCAGCTGGCGATTGCCGGTTTGATTCGCAGCCTCTGATCGAGCAGAGTGCGACCATTCATGCAGTCATGGCTGAAGCTCACTAGCTGAATACATCAGGCTGCGCAGTTTGCCCCGCGCCATTTTTAAGGTGGGAATCGAGCGAGTTAGCCGTTGATCGGTGGCTGCTATTCCAAGTGGCTTGAAGGGACGCTGGCCGGCGAAAGCGGTTCGATCCAATAGTGCAAATCATCGATCTTGATAATGTTCTGCATAATCTGCATGCCATGATTTGATCTTACCTAAGAGCTGAGTAATCCCATCGAAAAAGCTGGCATCGGCTTTGCCTTTCGATGGGTTCCACTTCGGATCGAGCGTCAATCAGCCGCCTGCCAAGGCCATAGTCAGGGCATCCTGGCCCATTGGCTCAAGCACGTCGTGGTTGTCTTGAGCAATGTTTAGAACATTGGCATGGATCTGGCGAAGTCGCCAGGCGTCCAAGTTCATTACGATGACTCCTGATTTAAAATAATGGAGAGGATCTTTCAGCTTTAAGTTGCAGCGGAGGCGTTGCTACTGCTTTGGGCTTGCGATGCCGCCGTCAATAGCACAAGCTCTGGATTTAGCTTGTAGATCCAGGATCTGCAAGTCGTTCAAGTCTGAGCAAACGATCTAATCCGTATCCAGGTAGTGCAGCGGGACACCTCGTGAATAAAACGTAGCTCGCCCTCTTGATTCAGCTCGTTACCATCGCGAACTGGCCACACGGTCTTGCATGGCTCCTGGCATTCCTTCGCGGTGCCCTGATTTCATGTGGCAGGCGTTCCAGGCAATCATCGTGTCGTGATCTGACCGCTGTTCGGCTGCCTTTGTGTTTCTGAGGCGGTGGCCCATGCGTTCGGGCGGGTGCTCAGGCGTCGGTAGCCATGGTCTGGCTGTGAGGCAGCCGCCTGTACGTTCAAAGTCGTCACCTTGAACGCGCCAACCGTGCCGATGCCGATGCCGCACCGCGCTTTGCGGTGGCGTGTTGCCCGCGCCACTGAAGAGGCTCGCCGGGCACGGGGCCTTTTGCCCGGAATGGGGCGCGGGATGGTGGTCGCCCTGGTGGCTGTGATCACGGCACCGGTGCTGGCCGCGTCCACCGGTGCCGGCGCCTTGATCAGCCAGCGGCCCCCCACCGACAGCAGCACGCGGCGGCCTTCACCACCGGCCTCGCTCGGCCCCCTCCCCGCTAGCTGGCAGGGGGATCTTCCCGGTGCGGGCGGCCCGGTCCGCTGGCATCTCGACCTGGCCGCCGATGGCACCTATCAACTGCGGCAGACATCCCTGAGCCGGCCGAAGCCCCAGGCGTTTGATGCCATCGGCCGTTGGCGGCTGGAGCCCGGCACGGGGCGGCTGGAGCTCAGCCGTGGCAGTGAGCCCCCGCTGCTTCTGCAGCCGCTTGCCGCCGGGGCGGCGCTGCGCCAGCTCAACTCCCAGGTGGGTGCGGCCTCTGCCAACGCCAACGACCGGCTGACGCGCCTGCCCCAGGCCGCGCCCATCGACCCGCGCCTGCAGCTCACGGGTCTGTTCTCCTACATGGCCGATGCGGCCAGCATCCGCCTGTGCGCCACCGGCCAGCGCTTGCCCGTGGCGATGGAGGCCGGCTACCTGGCCCTGGAGCGTGCCTACCTGGCGGCCTGCCCGGCAGACCGACCGGGCCAGCCGCTGCTGGTGAGCCTGCAGGGACTGATCACCCAACGGCCGTCGATGGAGCAGGGCCAGCCGCCACGCCGCACCCTGGTGGTGGAGAGCTTCTTGGCCCTCACCCCCGGCCGGGGTTGCCCCAGGGAGGCGCCCCCGCTGCGGGGCACCACCTGGCGGCTGGAGGGCCTTGGCGGCCAGAAGCTGGTCGCGCCGCCTGGCGCTCAGCCGATCGAGCTGCAGCTCTCGGCCGAGCGCCTGCAGCTGGCCGGCAGTGGCGGTTGCAATCGCCTGATGGGCGGCTTCAGCCTTGAGGGGACAGCGATACGCTTCCCCCAGCTGGCGAGCACGCGCATGGGCTGCAGCCCGCCGGTGATGGAGCTTGAGCAGCGCTACAGCGATGCCCTGGAGCGGGTGCGCCGCTGGCGCATCGATCAGCACCATCTGCTGCTGCAGGACGCCAGCGGAACAACCTTGCTGCGCTTCCGCCTGGCTCCGCAGGAGGGGTGATCAGGGGCAGGGGTGACGGTCAAGCGGGGGAATCAGGCGGAGGGGCGATCGGCGAAAGGACCGTCGGGGGCTGGTCGGATCTGGCGGGGGTGTTCAGCTCAGGCCGCTCAGAACAGTGCGATCAGAGCCTCGCGCCCCGATCCACGAGCAAGACCTCTCAAGCTGTCCCCCGATCAATGACCCCCCAGTCAGTGAAGCCCCAAGTGAATGACGTCCCAATCAGTGCAATAAGGTCTACCTATCTATAGGTAATTGACCGATAAGTTGGCGCCCCATAGGCTGCGATCCATTCGGTCAAGGTTCATGCAGGACACTCTCGCCAGCCCAACAAGCCCAATCACCGAGCAAGGCCGCGGTTCGCCCGACAGCACCCCAGCTGCGGCCCCACCCCCGGCCACCCCTGCAGCCGCCACGATCACTGCAACCGGCAGCGTTCCCTGGCATCAGCTGTTCCGGCGCGTGCAGATCGTGCAGACCCTGGAGGCGGTGCAGGACCTGATTGCGGTGGCGCTGTGTGTGGGCCTGTTCTGGGTGATGGTGCTGCAGATGCGGGAGATCTACTCCACGCTGATGAGCACGCCGCGCTTTCACGCCATCACAGCCGACATCCTGTTCATCCTCATCCTGGTGGAGTTGTTCCGGCTGCTGATCATCTATCTGCAGGAGCAGCGTGTGTCGATCGGGGTGTCGGTGGAGATCGCGATCGTGTCGGTGTTGCGAGAGGTGATCGTGAAGGGCGTGCTCGAAACCGACTGGCACCAGATCCTGGCCGTGTGTCTGTTCCTGATCACCATGGCGGTGCTGATGGTGGTGCGCGTGTGGCTGCCGCCCACCTTTGCCGGGGTGAATCCAGAAGCGCGGATGTCGGCGCGGGTCAGACTGGACCATCACTCCCCCTGAGCGTCTCCCTGGCCCCCCTCGGTGTGCTGTTGCTGCATGGATTCGCGGGGAGCCCGGATTCCGTGCGCGTGCTCGTGGCCCCGCTGAAAGCGCTCGGTGTACCCCTGGCTCTGCCCACCCTGCCGGGCCATGGCGGTGCCAGCCCCGAGGCGCTGCGGGGCGTGACCTGGCCCGCTTGGATGGCGGCAGCCAACGCCGCCATGGAGGAGCTGTGCACCCGGGCCGAGCGGGTGATCGTGGTGGGCAACAGCATGGGCGGTCTGATCGCCCTGCAGCTCGCCGCCGACCACCCGACCCTGATCGACAGCGTGGTGCTGGCGTCGGCGCCGATTCAGCTCACCTCCCCGCTGGCCCCGGGCGGGCCCCTGGCTCCGCTCACGCCCCTGATTCTGGTTGTGCTGCCGCGCTGGCCCCTGCGCAAGCGCTACGCCGATCCGGCCCTGGCCGCCGGCGACACCAGCTACGTGTGGGCGCCGATCGGGGCGATCGCCACCTTGCTCGATTTCATCCGCCATACCCGCACCCGCCTCACGGCGGTGCAGGCCCCGGTGCTGATCCTGCAGGGCCGCCGCGACCCGGTGGTGGCGCCGGCGTCGGTGGCGATCCTGCTGCAGGAACTGGGCAGCCCGGTTGAGCAACGGCAGGTGGTGTGGTTCGAGCGCAGCCTGCATGAGCTGTTCCGTGATGGCGAGCGGGAGGCCGCCGCAGCCTGCGTGGCAGGCTTCGTGCAGCAGCGCCTGGCCCTGGTGCCCCCCCCTGCATGAGCACAGCACCGCTGCGCTGCTGTCTGCTGAGCGGGGGGGGCAGCCGGCGCATGGGCACCGACAAGGCGCTGCTGCCCCATCCCGAGGGCGGCACCTGGCTGGAGCGCAGCCTGCGGCTGCTGCTGAGCCTGGAGAGGCCCGTCTGCCTGCTCAGCCGCCACCGCGCCCATCGCCTGCTGGCCCCGGCGCCGGTGGAGGTGATCGATGAACCGCCCCCCTGGGACGGACCGCTCACGGCCCTCGCCCGCCTGATGGACCGCTACCCCGGCGACCGTCTGCTGCTCTGTCCGGTGGACATGCCCTGGCTCGATCGCCCCAGCCTGGAGGCCCTGATCGCTGCCGGCACGGAGGCAGGTGGTACGGAGACAGATGGCACGGGGCCAGCTGGGGCGGCCGTTCCCGCCGGCACCCTGCTCACCGCCCATGACGGCCGGCGGGATCAGCCGCTGCTGGGGATCTATCCGGCCACGGCGGCCAACCGCGCCGCCCTGCGGCTGTATCTCGCGGCCGGTGACCGGCGCCTGCTGGGCTGGCTGCAGCGGCGCGGGCACCGGCCCGTGCCGCTGCCGGCGGCGGCGTTGCGGAACTGCAACCGACCAACGGCCTGGCCCGGCCCCTGGCTCGTCACTTCCCAGGCCATTCCGCCAGGGTGAGCCGATGACCGGGCCCTCCTCGCCGTTGCCGCCTGCCTCAGCGGGCGCCCCCCCTCTGCGCGACCGGCTGGGCCGCCCGCCTGGGGTGCTGCGCCTCTCGCTCACGGCCCGCTGCAACCTGGCCTGCCCGTACTGCTGCCCGGACGCCGAGGATCCGCCGGAGCTGCTCACCCACGAGGAGCGGCTGCTGCTGGTGAGCGAGGCGGCGGCGCTCGGCTTCCGCACCCTGCGGCTCACAGGCGGCGAGCCGCTGCTGCACCCCGGCGTGGAGGCCCTTGTGGCGGCGCTGCGGCCGTTGCGTCAGGCGGCGGGTACAGCACGGCTCGAGGCGATCGCTCTCACCACCAACGGCCTGCTGCTCACGGCGGAGCGGGCCCAGCGGCTGCGGCAGGCCGGCCTTGACCGGCTCACGGTGAGCCTCGATGGCACCGACGGCGCCAGCGTGGCCCGCATGGGCGGGCTGCGAGGCGGCGCGGCGGCTGGCGATCGGGCCCTGGCCACGATCCTGGCGGCCCTTGATCACGCCCAGTCGGCGGGCTTCGATCCGGCGGCGGGGGCGCTGAAGCTCAATGCCGTGATCACCTGCGGCCGCAACGACGACCAGCTGCTGCCCCTGGCGGACCTGGCACGGCAGCGCGGCATTGAGCTGCGGCTGATCGAATACATGGATGTGGGCAACCGCAACGGCTGGGCGCCCGAGCAGGTGCTGCCGGCCCAGGAGATGGTGCAGCGGATCGGCGAACGCTGGCCCCTGGAGCCGGTGGGCCGCAGTGCCCATGGCACCGCTGCCCGCTGGCGCTACCGCGATGGCGGTGGCAGCGGCGGCCCGGGTGGCAGCCACCTGGCGGTGGTGGCCTCGATCTCGGCGCCGTTCTGCGGCGACTGCAACCGCCTGCGTGTCACCGCCGACGGCGTGGCCTACAGCTGCCTGTTCGCCGCCACTGGCCTCGATCTCAAGCCCTGGCTGCGGCCCGGCCCGGATCCGGCCGGCCTGGGCGCCGCTTTGAGCGGCCAGTGGCGGGCGCGCCGCGACCGCTACAGCGAGGAGCGTCAGGAGCAGACGCTGGAGGCCGCGCAGCGCCCCCACGCCGAAATGGCCTATCTGGGGGGGTGAGCGCCCTGTCGAGGGTGCAGGGATTGCGGAGCTTGAAGCTGGTGCTGCTCTAGGGGTTGAGCGTCACATCGGCCACAAGCAGCTTGCAGTTCTGGCGCTTGTTCAGCTCACTCATCACGATGGCCATGCCGGTCTCTGCCGCCTCGCGTCAGCGAGCCGATGCCTGCCGCCCAGCAGCCAGTCAGTGCAGGGCGGCAAGGCTGGAATCAGCGTCGCGACCAGTCATGGCATGCCACGCCACGTGCGAAACGAAAGACTGAGAACGAAGGGAATCCTGAGCAAATGTCCAGGACGATGTGCTCGATTGGTGCCATTCCCGGGGCTAATCTTTGGGGTGGCCCATCTCCCTCTTCCGGTTCGATTTCTGCACCGGGTGATAGCCAACACAGCCACACGAGCAAGGGCATGGCTTGCAGCAAGGAAATGGCTTGCAGGTATTGGCTTCAGGCGGATACGGCGATGAATTCCGTCACCGTGCACAGCCTCCCGTAGCCGCGGAAGCAGCTCAGCGCCGCTCGGTGGCGCTCGGCCGATTCGGCCATGCAGGCGTCGATCAGGCAGGTCACGGTGTAGCCGCGATCCGCCGCATCTTTCACGGTGTGGTCGATGCACTGATCCGTGAGCAGGCCCGCCACCACCAGCTCGGTGATACCGATGTTGCGCAGCAGGTAATCGAGGTTGGTGGAGTTGAACGGCGACGAGGAGCTTTTGGGCAGCACCAGCTCATCGGCCAGCGGTGCCAGCGGGGCGATCACCTGGGCCTCCCAGCTGCCCGGCGCGAAACCCAGGCCCGAGCGCTTGTAGTCGAGGCTGCGGTCGCGGCCATCGGCGGTGAGGTTGGCGATCACGGTGTGGATCACCTCCAGGCCGCTCCGGCGGGCATGGTCCAGCGCCTGCTCCAGCCGAGGCAGGACCGCCGCCTGGAAGTGGGCGTCGAAGCCGGGCGGCCGGGGCGATGGGGAAAGCTGGCTGGTTTCAGTGCTGCCCGCACGACCAGTCGCCGGCCCACAGGTACCGTTCTGGACATCGACCAGGAGCAGGGCTGCGGGAGCCAAGGAAGCCGGAGCTGTGGCCACCACGATGGCCTGTGGCGCCGAATCGGGCAATGATTTCCGGGCCCGTGGCTGCCATGCCGTGCCGGACCTCCCCCCTCCCATCGCCAGTCGTGACGTGGCAGACGACGAAGCCGCTCTGCAGATGGCCGAACTGCTGGAGCGCGGCCTGCGCCGGTTGGCTATCACCTTTGTGAACCACGCCGGCTCGGTGCTGGTGAAGGGGGTGCCGTTGGAGCGGCTGGTGCTGGTGGCCAACCAGGGAGTGGGCTTTTCACCAGTGGCTGATGCCTTCGGGGCCACGGGCTTGATCGATCCGCAGCAGAGCCTGGCCCGGCCAGATGGTGACCTGCGCCTGAAGCCCGATCTCACGGCCCTGCGCCCCCTCGATCCGGCCTCCGGCTGGGCCTGGGCTCCCGGCGTGCGGCACGACCGCAGCGGTGGGATCAATGCCCTCGATCAGCGCGGCTTCTGTGCCCGGCAGCAGGCGTCTTTCGCCGCGGCCGGCCTGAGCGCCCTGGCCGGCTTCGAGATCGAGTGGATGGTGGGACTGCCCCAACCGGGCGGTGAGGCCGGCGGCTGGACCCCGGCGGTGATGGGCGGTCCCTACGGCGCCGATCGCCTGGTGCAGGGGCTCGATTACCTCACGGCCGTGGCCGAGGCTCTCGATGCGGCCGAGCTGCCCTGGCTGCAGCTGCATCCGGAGTACGGCGCCGGCCAGTTTGAACTGTCGCTGGCGGCGGCGACCCCGCTCGAGGCCGCTGATCGCCTCGTGGCGGCACGTCTGGTGATCCAGCAGGTGAGCCGCCGCTTCGGCTGGATCTCCAGCTTTGCCCCTGTGGTGACATCTGATCTGGTGGGCAACGGCGGCCACCTGCATCTGAGCGTGGCGGACCAGGGCGTGCCGCTCCTCGGTGGCGGTCCGGGCACCGCCGGCCTCACGGCACGGGGGGAGGCGCTGCTGGCGGGTCTGCTGGAGCAGTTGCCTGCCCTGATGCCCCTGGCCTGCGGCCTGGCGGTGTCGTATGTGCGGCTTGCGCCGGGCCGCTGGGCGGCACCGTTTCAGGTGTGGGGGGTGGAGAACAGGGAGGCGGCCCTGCGGCTGGTGCCGGCCGGCGGGGGCGAGCCCGGCCACCTGGAACTCAAGGTGGCCGACCTAAGCGCCAACCCCTATCTGCTGATGGGCGCGGTGCTTGGGGTGGCGCAGGACGCCCTGCGGCACCCCCGGGTCCTGCGCCCGCCGCTCAGCGGCGATCCCGCCTCGGTGCCCCCAGCCGAAGCGCCGCGGCTGCCCAAGTCGCTCTCGGAGGCGCTGCTGGCGTTGGAGGCCAGTCAGGTGCTGCGGGAGGTCATGGGGGAGGTTCTGCTGCGCACCGTGGCGGAGTCACGCCAGGCGGAGGTGCGCCGCAGCGAAGCCCTTTCCGACGAGGACTTGATCGCCTCCACCCGCGCTTGGCCCCTCACTGGACTCTGAGCATGAATGAATCGAGCGCCATGGACCCCCCATTGAGACCCACGCCCATGGACCCCGTTGGCGATCGCGTGGAACTGGCGAGCCGATCCGAGTCTCCTGCCATCGTGCTGGCCCACGCCGCGGTCTGCTCCGGTGAGCGTCCCGATCCGCATGTGTTCGCGGCGTCCCTGTCCGCGGCGGTGACAGCCCTGCGCCGGCTCCCAGACCTGGCCGCCCTGCATGGGAGCCAGCCCGACTGGCGGCCATGAGCACCGGACCTTCAGCTTCCATTCACTGGCGCCTGGCCTGGGGCGTGGTGGCTCTGCAGATGGCCCTGCTGCTGGGCTGGATGATCTACAGGGCCTACCAGCCGGCCCTGCTCAGCAGCCATGGATTCAGCCGGCTACTGCTCCCCTTTGCCCTACTGCCCGGCTTGATGGGGCTGGTGATTGAACCGTTGACGGGCTGGCTTTCCGACCGCCGCGACCCGAGCGCACGGGGCCGGCTGCTGCCTGTGAGTGTGGCGGTACTGGTGGCCGGCCTGATCTTTCTTGGGGTGGTAGGCCTGTTGAACCGCGGCATCCCCGCCGGCAGCCTGCTGCTGCCGCTGGTGATGGTGGCCTGGATGGTGGCGGTGCAGAGCTCGGCCAGCCCGGCACTGGCGGTGCTGCATGAGGCGGCCCCCCTGCGCCAGCTGCCACGCGTCGCGGCGCTGTTGACCTGTGCGCAGGGGCTGCTGGGAGCCCTTGAAGCTCCGCTCACCGCCGCGGCCGTGCGGCTGGGGCCAGCCCTCACCTGTACCCTGGGTGCAGCCGTGCTGGGCCTGGGGCTCGTCGTGCTGCGATGGTTGCCGCCGTTTCCTCCTGCCCGTAGGGAGCCCGCCATTGCCGTGCGCGTTCCGCCCCGCCAGGCCCTGCACCTGCTGGCCATGGCCCTGGCCGTGGGTGTGGTCACAACGTGTCTGCTGACGCTCCTGCCCCGGGTGCCTTTGGGTGGGTCGTCGCTGTCCTCCGGCGGACACCTGGTGGCAGCCGTGCTGATCGTCTCGGCGCTGGTGGCCCCCTGGGGAGGTCATCTGGTGAGCCGCTGGGGGAGGCAACGCAGCCTGAGGATCGCCCTGGCCGCGTTGGCGGCCCTGCTCGCCCTCATGGTGCTTGGCCCAGCCGTTTTGCGCCCAGCCCTGCTGCCGCTGCTGGGTCTGGCCCACAGCCTCGTGTCCACCAGCCTCACAGCCGCGGCCCTGGCTACCCTGCCCGCCACCAGCGCGGGGTTGGGTGCTGGCCTGGTGCTGGGGGGGGCGGGAGCCGCTGGCGCCCTGCTGAGCATGGTCTTCACCAGTGACGGACCCGTTGCCGCCGGACCGCTGCTGGCCTTGGTGGCCGCGGCGACGGGTCTGGCGTTCGCTGCCGGAGCATGCCTCTCTGCGGGGGATGGACGGCGTGATGGCTCGGCCTAACCGGTGGCGATAGGCCCGCTGCGCACCAGCACCGGCACCCGCTTGAAGGCTGGAGTGCCGCTGCGATGATCGATGGCGGCGCGGAAGATCGCGTTCACCTCGGGGTAGAACATCAGGCCGGCGCCGGCGCGGATCTCGCCGGGAATCACTTCCACGTCGCTGAGGGCACCGGCTTCGCCCTGCACGGTCACGCGCTGGTGGGCGCGCAGGCCGCAGCGGGCCAGATCGCCCCGGTTCATCAGGATGGTGTTGCGGTGCGGCATGCCGCGGTACGCATCGCCCGGCTTGTACACCACGGTGTTGTGCTGGGAGTAGCTGCGGGCGGTGATCAGGGCCAGCACCAGGCCCTCTTCCCCCTGCGCCAGGCCGCCGAAATGGGCCGGCTCAGGCAGCGTGAGCGCCGGCAGGGGTGTGGGCTCCATCCGTGCTTTCCCCGACGGCGTGGGGAAGCTGGGCTGCTCGAACACCCGCCCCGCCACGCTGAACTCACGCTTGGTGGCATCGATCGTGGCGATCGCGCCGTAGCCCGGCACGGTGCGGGCGATCAGCTCTCGCACGTAGATGGGATCCTGCAGGCGGCCCCAGTCGATCGGATCGCTGCCCAGCCGCCGCCGGGCCAGCTCGGCCAGGAAGCCCAGCTCGCTGATCAGGTCGGCGTGCTTCAGGTGTGAGCGGCCCGGATCGTTGAAGCGCACGAAATTGTTACCCGATTCGGTGGTGGTGGCGTGGGGCGTTTCGAAGCGGTTGAACACCGGCAGCACCAGGGTGCGGCGGCGCCCTAGCCCGTGGAAGTGCCCCTGGTTGGGCTTGGTGGCCAGGTAGAAGATCGTGTCGATGCGGCCGAGGGCCTGCTTGGCCTCGCTGGAATCCGGGTTGGCGCCCCAGAGGTTGCCGCCAAGGCACAGCAGGGTGTCCACCGCACCGGCGCCGGCGGCCGCGATCAGGGCGCGGGTGTCGTAGCCGGGCACGCGGCTGAGCGGGCGCCCCAGCAGCCGCTCCAGCGCCTGCTGCATCTCGGCCCGCAGCTTCACCGTGACGCCCATCGAGCCGAAGCCCTGCACGTTGGAGTGGCCGCGGATCGGCATGGTGCCGGCCCCGGGCTTGCCGGCGTTGCCGCTCAGCAGCGCCGTGTTGGCGATCGCGTGCACGTTGGTGGTGCCGTTGCTGTGGTGGGTGATGCCCATCGCCCAGGCGAACACCACGCCCTTGGCCCGGGCGATCACCGCGGCGGTATGGCTGAGTTCCTCGCGGCTGAGGCCGCAGCAGGCGGTGATCGCCTCCCATGGGGTGGCGCACAGCTGCTCCAGCACTGCCTCGGATCCTTCGGTGTGGTCGCGCAGGAAGTCGTGGCGCACCTGGCCCGCTTCCTGCAGCGCCTTCTGCAGGCCCAGGAACACGGCGGTGTCGGAGCCGGGCACCGG
Organism: Synechococcus sp. CS-1333; assembly: GCF_025128015.1. NCBI lineage: Bacteria > Bacillati > Cyanobacteriota > Cyanophyceae > Synechococcales > Synechococcaceae > Synechococcus > Synechococcus sp. CS-1333. The sequence continues at coordinate 26,083 of NZ_JAHLYO010000005.1, read as the reverse complement.
CTGCAGGAACAGCGTGGCGATCTCCGAGCCCCGCAGCATCGACTTGATCGGAAAGGCGGGCGAGCCGAACTTCAGCAGCCCCACCTCCAGCACCGGGTTGATCACGATCACGCTGCCGCCGCGTTCACGCAGGCGGATCAGCTCGTTCATCAGCCGCGGATGGTTGGCGGGGGCATTGGAGCCCACCAGCACCACACAGTCGGCCTGCTGCAGGTTTTCGAGGCTCACCATCGAGGTGCCCGAGCCGAACACCTCGCCCAGCCCCACGGTGGAGGGGGCGTGGCAGAGATCGGAGCAGTCGGCCAGGTTGTTGGAGCCCATCGCCCGCAGCAACAGCTGCAGCAGGTAGGCGGCCTCGTTGGAGGAACGGCCGGAGCTGTAGGAGGCCACCCGTTCCGGCGGGCGGCGGAAGGCGGCGTCGGCCAGCTCGAACACGTCGTCCCAGCCGAGGCGCTCGTAATGGCTGCGGCCCTCGCGCAGGATCAGCGGATGGCTGAGGCGGCCGAGCCGGTCGGCCTCGAGCGAACTGAGCTGCTGCAGCATCGCCAGGCTGCGCTCGGCGAACACCCCCTCCGGCACCGCCGGCTGCAGTTCCGCCGCGATCGCCTCCACGCTCTTGAGGCAGCGCTGCAGCGGCTCGCCCAGCTCATCGACGAAGCCACCGTTCTGACCGCCCGTGCCCCAGGCGCAGGAGAGACAGGCGCTCTTGTGCAGGAGGGTCTGCCAGAGCAGGGGGCCACGGGGCGAGAGGGTGGCCTTGGCCCAGCCGTCGATCACCGGCCAGCCGCCGCCGATCGTCGGGGTGGCTGCATTCGCTGCAGAAGAGTCGTTGCCGGGCTCCATGCCAAGCCGCCGCCTGAGGAATGTCCACTCTGGCGGGTGTGGCGGCGGCCGTGCTGGCATGGAGCCCCGGCGGCCTCAGGGCCGCGTTGGCTCTTTGAGCCTGGTTGGCTGCCCGCAGGCTCTTCCGGCTGTCCTGAGCCGTGGGTTCCCGCCCGCTCGCAGGTCTGAACGATGGGCCTGTCCCTGGTCATTGCCAAAGGCACCTACGGGGACATTTCCCCGATGCTGGCCCTGGCCAGCACCTGGCTGAGAGTCTGCGCAGCGGTAGTGACGCTGCAAGAACAAACAATGGGAAACCATGGTATAAAGATTGCGCGAACGTATGCTTATGTGCCGGGCGTTCCAGATTGCTCATTGTCTCGGCTTGAAGAAGGGCTGCGACTGTGTGCAGTGCCGCAGGCATCTGTGTCTCTCATGGCTGCCAGTTGTCGGTGGTTCTGATGGTTGAGCATCGCGCGTGGCAATCGCAGGGCGTTGCTGAATCTTGCCGACCCGCCATCACACTGGAGCCTGCTATGCAGGGGTTGAGATCATTGCCCTCAGAGGGGCTGTCTGCCGGTACTGCTCGACGTGTTCTGGTCTATGGGCATTGTTCTGCGGGCATTGCTCGAGTGGCATTCTTCTGCCCGCTTTGCGCAGATGGCTTTGGCCAGATCGTCTTCAGTGCTGGCGACAGCTCTGGTGTGATCCGACGTCTCATGGATCAGATGGTGCCTTGATCGGTCCTTTTCTGCTTCTTGATTGCTCTGCCATCCACTTCAGCCTGGATTTTGCTCGGTGCCTGCTTTCTGGTGATTTCCATGGTTTCAGGCCGGGTCGGGGCGAGCAGCTCTGGCCATGGCTGCCTGCCTCGTTCAGCGTTGGCATTGATCTGGATCGGTGGCTAAGGGTGGTTGCAGAGCTCTGATGCGTTCTGCTTCCGCTTCGCGTCTGTTGTCGTCTGAGCACCACTGAACCCTTGATTCACCCCTGCGGATCGCCGCAAACGACAGGCCCACATCGCGATGGCGCATCCAGCCGCGCCACAGCCCGGCAGCTCCCAGCCGCACCGGTTGTGCGGCAACAGCTCGCGTCTCAACAGTTAGTGCCGCCGGCTGCAACGCCACAGCACCCCGTCCAGCAGACCGCTGCCGCCGCCACCTGGCTGGAGCGCTCGGCGCAGCCGGGCGCTTCCGAGCGACCCCTCTACCTGCTGCTGATCAGCCTGCATGGCTTGATCCGCGGCCAGCAGCTCGAGCTGGGGCGTGATGCGGACACCGGTGGGCAAACCAAATATGTGGTCGAGCTGGCCAAGGCACTGGCGCAGCAGCCGCATGTGGAGCAGGTGGATCTGGTCACGCGGCTGGTGGTGGATGCCGCCGTGAGCGACGACTATGCGCAGCCCATCGAGCCCCTGGGGGAGCACTGCCGGATCGTGCGCCTGCCGGCAGGGCCAGAGGCTTACATCGCCAAGGAGCAGTTGTGGCCCTATCTCGGCAACTTCGCCGATACCCTCCATGCCTGGCTCAAGCAGCAGCCGCGCTGGCCCGATCTGATCCATACCCATTACGCCGATGCGGGATATGTGGGCGTGCGGCTCGCCAACCTCACCGGCCTGCCGCTGGTGCACACAGGCCATTCACTCGGGCGCGATAAGACCCGCCGCCTGCTGGCTGTGGGCATGGCGATTGAACAGATCGAAGCCCGCTATCACATGATCGAGCGCATCAGCGCCGAGGAAGATACCCTCAGCCACGCGAGCCTGGTGATCACGAGCACGCGGAATGAGATTGAAAGCCAATACGAACTTTACGATTACTACACGCCCGAGAAGATGGCGGTGATTCCGCCCGGCACCGATCTCCAGCAATTCTTTCCGCCCAGCCCGGAGCCTGCCGCCGCCGATCCGTCGCCCATCCAGCAGGAGATCAACAAGTTTCTTGCCGATCCCACCAAGCCGATGATCCTGGCGCTCTCCCGGGCGGATGAGCGCAAGAACATCATTGCCCTGCTGGAGGCCTTCGGCCAGGAGCCGCGTTTGAAGGCGCTGGCCAATCTGGTGATCGTGATGGGCAACCGCGACGATATCCGGGAACTCCATGAAGGGGCCCAGCATGTGCTCACGGAGATCCTGCTGGTGATCGATGCGCTCGATCTCTATGGAATCGTGGCGCTGCCCAAGCACCATCAATCCTCGGAGGTGCCGGCGATCTATCGATCGGCCACGGCCTCAAGGGGCGTGTTCGTGAACCCGGCGCTCACCGAACCCTTCGGCCTCACGTTGCTGGAGGCCGCAGCCAGCGGGCTGCCCCTGGTGGCCACGGATAATGGCGGCCCTGTGGACATCCTCGGCAACTGCCGCAATGGCCTGCTCGTGGATCCCACCGATCGCGTCGCGATTGCCTCAGCGCTGCTGGCGATTCTTGAGGATCCCCAGCTCTGGGCCCGCTATTCCCAGCAGGGGCTGATCAACATCGCCCGGTACTACTCCTGGGAGGCGCATGCCAGCCGTTACCTCACGGCGATCCGACCGATCATTGAGCAGCACCGTCCACCGGAGCGCCCCCCCGCCAGCGGCAGAATCCGCCAGTCGTTTGATCGCGCTATCTTCACCGCGGTGGATAACACTCTGCTCGGCGATGACGAGGGACTCGAGGCACTTGTGAAGGTGATCACGGCGCACCGCCGTGCCTTCATGTTCGGCGTCGCCACGGGGCGGCGCCTGGATTCCGTGCTGATGCTGCTGAAGCGAAAGGCCATCCCAGCTCCCGACATTCTGATCACCAGCCTGGGGACGGAGATCTATTACACCGGCCAGTTGTTCACCGATGTGGCCTGGAACCGGCACATCAACCATGCCTGGACTCCCCAGGTGCTCAAGCGGGTGATGGATGAGATTCCCGGCCTCACACTGCAGCCCAAGAGTGAGCAGAGCCGCTACAAGCTTTCTTATTACTACGACGCCGCCCACGCTCCTCCCATTGAAGACATTCATGGTCTGCTGCATCAGCAAGAGCTTTCCGTGAATGCCACTTACTCCTTCGGGCAATACCTCGACATCGTGCCGGCACGGGCGTCCAAGGGTCAGGCTTTGCGCTACGTAGCCAGCCAGTATGAAATTCCCCTGGAGCAGATCCTCGTGACCGGTGGCTCCGGTGGCGATGAGGACATGCTGCGAGGCAACACGCTGGGGGTGGTGGTGGCCAACCGGCACCAGGAGGAGCTCGCCAACCTCAGCGAATGGCAGCAGGTGTATTTCGCCGCCGGCGCCCATTCCTGGGGCATCCTTGATGCGATCCATCATTACAACTTCTTTCAGCGCATGAGCTGTGCCGTGGCGTGAGGTGTGTCTCGCCCTTGGCGCGGTTGCTGATCGCCACCGATCTTGACCGCACCCTGCTGCCCAACGGAGCTGCCGAGGAATCGCCTCTGGCGCGCCCTCTCTTCGCACGGCTGGCGGCGCGCGCGGAGGTCACGCTGGCGTATGTCACCGGCCGTCATCGGGCCCTGGTGGAGGAGGCGATCACCACCTATGCGCTCCCTGAACCCCAGTGGGTGATCAGTGATGTGGGCAGCCGCCTCGACCAGCTTGATCGTGGCCATTGGCAGCCCTGCGCGGCATGGCAGCAGCACATCCGCCGCGATTGGCCTGGCTGTGTGTCCGCGGATCTGCAGGCTTTGTTTGAGGATCTTCCCCAGCTTGTGCTGCAGGAGAGTGATCGCCAGAGTGCCTGCAAGCTCAGCTTTTATGTGCCTTTGGGTGTCGACCTGGAGGCGTTGAAGCTGGTGATGCTGGAGCGGCTGGCTGGCCACGGCGCCGCCTGCAGCTGGATCTACAGCGTGGACGAAGCGAAGGGCACGGGCCTGCTGGATGTGTGTCCTGCCAGTGCCACCAAATGGCATGCCCTGGAGTTTCTGATGCAGCGCGCTGGCTTCGATCTCAGCCACACGGTGTTTGCCGGCGACAGCGGCAATGACCTGCCGCTTCTGGTCAGCGCGGTGCCCGCCGTGCTGGTGGCCAATGCCCACCCCGCGGTGATCGCGGAGGCCACGGCAGCCGCGTGCCGCAGCGGCCATCCCGAGGCGCTTTATCTCGCCCGCGGTGGCTTCATGGGCATGAACGGTCACTACAGTGCCGGCCTTCTGGAGGGTGTGGCTCACTTCCATCCCTACGTGGCCCACTGGCTGCAGCAGTCGTGAGCCGCCCAGGCCTCTCGGCTGGATGCCGTCTGCCGCCGCTGGCGCCAACGCTGCTTTTTGTGGTGCCCAGGCTGCTCCGGCCTGGCGGCCGATCAGCTGTGACGCCCTCCCCTTGGTCGCGCTGCTCTAGCGTTCATCCAGGCAACGATGCACTGCGCTCAGCCAACTGCTGCTACCAGCAGGCTGCCTCCCATCTGACAGCACCGAGGGTGATTCGGTTGCTGTCACGTTCTGTTCTTTTGCCAGGCCAACGAACCCCCAGCTCCTGCGGCCCTGCCCAGCGCTGCTGCTCCGGCTCATGACCGCACGGTCTGCACAGCTTCGCTTTCGCCAGTGCCCGGCACTGATGCCGTCCTGTTTCGCTGCCTCTCGTTTCGCTGCTTCTTGTTTCGGCCATGTATGAACAGATTTCCCATTCGCTTCTCAATGCGATCCTCGATGATCTGAAGCCGGAGATTCGCCGCCAGGATCTGCGGCACTTCTATACACGGCTGGGGGCTAACTTCTTTGCGATCCACTCGCTCTTCTCCACGCTTTACGGCCATCGCGACGACTTCGCCGATCAGATGTTGAAGCTGGTTGAAACGATGGCGATGGGCTATGTCGACCGGTCACCTGAATCTGAGCGGCTGGATATCAACCGTGAAAACGATCACAACTGGTTTCTGTCTCAGCATTGGGTGGGCATGGCGCTCTACACCAATGGCTTCGCGGATGATCTGGCTGATCTGAGCAAGAAGGTGACCTATCTCCAGGAGCTCGGCATCAACATGGTGCACGTGATGCCGATTCTGGAATGCCCCGTGGGCAAGAGCGACGGCGGTTATGCAGTCAGCAATTTTCGCAGAATCGATGGCCGTGTGGGGGATCTGGCGGATTTCCAGGCGTTGTCGGAGCAGTTCCGTGCCAATGGCATCCTGTTGGTGCTGGATATCGTTCTGAACCATACCTCGGATGAGCACGTCTGGGCCTTGATGGCCAAGCAGGGTGATCTCGAACATCAGGAGTATTACTACACGTTCGCAGATCGGCGTATCCCCGATCTGTTTGAGCAGAGCATGCCGGAAATCTTTCCTGAAACCGATCCAGGCAACTTCACCTGGAACGAGGAGATGCAGCGCTGGGTGATGACCGTGTTCCACAACTATCAGTGGGATCTCAATTACAGCCATCCAACTGTGTTCATCGCCATGCTGGATATCGTGCTCTTCTGGGCCAACCAGGGCGTGGATGTGCTGCGGCTCGATGCGGTGGCGTTCCTGTGGAAAAAAATAGGGTCTTCCTGTCAGAACGAGCACAAGGCCCACCTGATCCTGCAGCTGCTGAAGGATTGCTGCCAGGTGACGGCCCCTGGGGTGCTCTTCATCGCCGAGGCCATCGTGGCGCCGGTGGAGGTGGCCAAGTATTTCGGTGAAGATGCCATCGTGGCCAAGGAATGCGAGATCGCCTACAACGCCACGCTGATGGCCCTGCTCTGGGATGGCATCGCCACCAAGAACACCCGGTTGCTACGCGAAGGGATCAAGAGCCTGCCCAGCAAGCTCGATCGTGCCACCTGGCTCAATTATGTGCGCTGCCATGATGATATCGGCTTCGGTTTCGATGACAGCGACATCAGGGCAGCGGGTTACGACCCCTCCGCACATCGCAGGTTCCTGGTGGATTATTTCACCGGCCACTACGACGACAGCGCCCGGGGCCTGGTCTTCATGCGCAACGAGGCCACCGGCGATGCACGCATCTGTGGCTCGCTGGCTTCGTTGGTGGGGCTCGAAGCCGCTCTGGAGCAGCAGAATGCGCGACTGACCCGGCAGGCCATTGATCGCATCCTGCTGCTGCATGGGGTGATCCTCTCCTTCGGCGGCATCCCCCTCATCTACAACGGTGACGCTCTTGGTGTGCTCAACGATTACAGCTTCCGCGACGACCCCGATAAGCACGAAGACAGCCGCTGGGTGCACCGTCCGAAGATCAACTGGCAGCAGGCCGAGCAACGCAAGCAGCCGGGCACGGTGGAGTTCGAGATCTTCACGGCCATGCAGCGCATGATCGCCATCCGCAAGCAGACCAGCGCCTTCGCCGACTTCAACAACCGCGAACTGCTGCCCGTGGCCAATGATCACGTGCTCTGTTATGCACGCTCAGATGGTCAGCAGGGCGCCAACAGCGTGGTGGTGCTGGCCAACTTCGATGCCAGCCCACAGCAGGTGGAGCTGAGCGATCTGTGCCGCCATGGCATGCAGCAGGGCCTCAGCCATGGCGCCAATCCAGGCTTCAACAGCCACTGCACTCTCACCGACCTCTACACCGGTGCCGCCCCCACCCAGTTCGACGGCGGCATCGTGCTGAGCGGCTATCAGTTCTACTGGCTGCGCCAGCAAGGCTGAACATCCCCGCGGCTCAGCCGCAGCGTGCAGCCTCACCGCTCGGCTCAGCCCGCGCCCTCTTCCAGCAGCGTGATCGGGTCGCCTACCGCCACCGGCCCCGGGGTCAGCACTGACAGGCGGATGCCGGCGATCACCTTGTTGTGGCGTGCTGTGGCCCGCAGGATCTCGATGTCTTCCGGCAGGCCGCACTGGGCCAGGGTGGTGATCACGCAGCGAGGGCAGGCCGTGTCCACCTGCAGCAACGCCCGCTTACCGATCCGCAGGCGGTGGCCTAACCAGGCCTCCTCCACGAACCCCTCGTCGCCCTCCAGTGGCGCCATCAGCAGGTTGGGGCGGAAGCGCTCCACGGCGAAATCGAGGTCGGGCTCCAGCTGGCGCAGGCGGTCGAGGGTGGCGGTGCTGATCGCATGGATCGGGCAGGAATCGAAAAAGGTGCCGGCGGGCAGCACCAGCTCATTCACCACGTCCTGAAACTCCCGCTCCTGCACCGGCGGCCAGTACTGATCCAGGCTGGCGCCCTCCTGGGGCCGATCCAGCAGGCTCACCTGCCGGCCCAGCCACGCCGACAACTGGGCGCCCGCCTCCGGATCACTGGTGAGCAAGGGCGCCGCCTCCGTACCGGCCGCCCTATCAGCCGCGGCGCTGATCGCGGCGGCGGGCAGCGCCTGACCCGGCAGAGGTGGCGCCACGAACTGAGCCTGGTACTGGAGCAGGGAGCGCCACAGGCGCGGATTCTTGGCGCTGGCCACCCGGCCGGTGGCATGGTCCCAGAGGGCATAGGCGCGGTCGCCGCAGATTCCCCCTTCGCCCACCTCCACCTGGGGCAGGCACTCGCCCAGCATCGATTTCACCGGATAGCGCCAGAGCGCTTCCACCCGTCCCACCAGCCTGCCGTTCATGGGATCCGCCCAACGGCCTCATCCAAGCGTTCAGCGGCGCCGAATGCCGTTCAGGGCGTACCGCCGGTGCCGGAGTTACTGGCGGAGCTAGTGCCGGTGCCGCTATTGCTGGCACTGGCCGCAGGGCTCCAGGCCGGGGTGTGGGGGTCTTCGCGCAGCCGCGGCAGCAGCTGCACCAGGTTGCAGGGCCGGGTGGCGGGGTTCAGCTGGGCGCTGATCAGCCGGTCCCAGGCGGTGCTCACCGCATCGAGCGAGCCGGGCAGCACGAAGATCACCGTGCCGTTGGCCACCCCCGCCAGGCAGCGGCTCTGCAAGGTGCTGGTGCCGATCGTCTCGAAGGAGAGCTGCCGGAACAGCTCGCCGAAGCCCTCGATCGTCTTGTCGAGCAGGGGCGCGACCGCTTCCGGTGACCCATCGCGGCCGGTGAGCCCGGTGCCCCCGCAGCTGATCACCACCTGCACCGCCGCTGTGGCGATCCAGCGGCTCACCACCGCCCGGATCGCGTAGCGGTCGTCGGGCACGCACAACCGCTCCACCAGCTGGTGGCCTTCGCGCTCGAGGCGCTCGCGCAGCGCATCGCCGGAGGGATCGTCGGCGCTGGGGTCGGCGCTGCGTCGGTCGGACACCGTGAGCAGAGCGATGGCGAGACTCACAAGGCAACGCGCGGCGACGGCCTGAGGCTAGGCAGCGCGGCGCCTGGGGCCCCCGACCCGCGCTCGGCAGGCCTGGGGCCAGGCCCATAGCCTGGGCGGATGGCACTGAGCGCGGCACCGAGCGAAAGCTTTGAACTGATCGTCGTCGGCGGCGGCCATGCGGGCTGCGAGGCGGCGCTGGCGGCGGCGCGGCTGGGCATCGACACCGCCCTGTTCAGCCTCAACATCGACCGCATCGCCTGGCAGCCCTGCAACCCGGCGGTGGGTGGGCCGGCCAAGAGCCAGCTGGTGCATGAAGTGGATGCGCTCGGCGGCGTGATCGGGCGGCTGGCCGATGCCACCGCTCTGCAGAAGCGTGTGCTCAACGCCAGCCGGGGGCCGGCAGTGTGGGCCCTGCGCGCCCAGACCGACAAGCGCGCCTATGCCCGCCAGATGCTGCAGCTGCTGCAGCACACGCCGCACCTCCACCTGCGCGAGGCGATGGTCACCGGCCTGGAGGTGGCTGACGACCGGGTGATCGGCGTGCGCACCTATTTCGGCAGCGTGTACGCCGCCGGCGCCGTGGTGCTCACCACCGGCACCTTTCTGGGCGGCACGATCTGGGTGGGCAACCGCTCCATGCCCGCCGGCCGCGCCGGCGAAGCCCGCGCCGAGGGGCTCACCGAGGCGCTGCAGGCGCTGGGCTTCCGCACTGACCGCCTCAAGACCGGCACGCCGGCGCGGGTCGATCGACGCAGCGTGCGCCTCGATCAGCTGGAGGAACAACCCAGCGACGCCGCCGATCGCTTCTTCTCCTTCGATCCGGCCGCCTGGGTGAGCGGGGAGCAGATGGCCTGCCACATCACCCGCACCACGGCGGCCACCCACCAGCTGATCCGCGACAACCTCCATCTCACGCCGATCTACGGCGGCTTCATCGACAGCAAGGGGCCGCGCTACTGCCCCTCGATCGAAGACAAGATCGTGCGCTTTGCCGACAAGGACTCCCACCAGATCTTCCTGGAGCCGGAGGGTCGCGACACGCCCGAGCTCTACATCCAGGGGTTCTCCACCGGCCTGCCCGAACGGCTGCAGCTCGAGCTGCTGCGCACGCTGCCGGGGCTGGAGCAGTGCGTGATGCTGCGGCCCGCCTACGCGGTCGACTACGACATCCTGCCCGCCACCCAGCTGTTGCCCTCGCTGATGACCAAGCGGGTGGAGGGGCTGTTCAGCGCCGGCCAGCTCAACGGCACCACCGGTTATGAGGAGGCGGCGGCGCAGGGATTGGTGGCGGGGCTGAATGCGGCGCGGCTGCTGCGCGGCCAGAGCCCCGTGCACTTTCCGCGCGAGGGCAGCTACATCGGCACCTTGATCGACGATCTGGTCACCAAAGACCTCAAGGAGCCCTACCGGGTGCTCACCAGCCGCAGCGAATACCGGCTGGTGCTGCGGGGCGACAACGCCGATCGGCGTCTGACGCCGCTGGGCCATGAGCTGGGATTGGTGGATGGCCGGCGCTGGCAGATCTTCGAGGCCAAGCAGGCGGCGATCGCGGCCGAGCAGCGCCGCCTCGACAGCGTGCGGCTGAAGGCGTCTGATCCTGCCGCCGCCGCGATCGAAGCGGAAACGGGCGCGCCGATCCGCGGCTCGATCACCCTGGCCGATCTGCTGCGCCGCTCCGGGGTGCATGCCACCGATCTGGTGCGCCACGGTCTCTGCGATCCGCACCTGCCGGCCGATGTGCGCGACAGCGCCGAGATCGATGTGAAATACAGCGGCTATCTGGCCCGCCAGCAGCAGGAGATCGAGCGGGTGCGCAAGCAGGATCACCGCCCGATTCCGGACGGCATCGATTACGCCGCCATCGCCACCCTCTCGAAGGAGGCGCGTGAGCGCCTGGCGGCCGTGCGGCCGCTGAATCTGGGCCAGGCCGCACGCACGCCCGGCGTCAGCCCCGCCGATGCCAATGCCCTGCTGCTGTGGCTGGAGCTGAACCGGCGGCAGGAAGCCGCAAAACGGACGTCAGTGCCTTAAGCTCGCGCGTCACTCACGCCTGAGCCTGCGCTTTCATGGCGACCCCCCCTTCAGTCCCCACCTCCAGAGCCTTCTGGGATCTCAAGGCCGAACAGGTGGTGCACCGGGTGTTTGCCAATGGAGCCAACCGCACCAGTGTTGGTCTGCTCGACCATACGCCGATCGATGTGGTGGTGAGCGAGGCCCCCGCGCGCGCTCCGGCTCCGCCTCCACCTTCACGGGCTACCCGCACAGCCACCACGGCCCTCTGGCACCGTCCCTGGCTACCGATTCTCTCGGCCCTTGCCCTGGTGGGGATCACCTCCTCGCTGCTGCTGTGGCGCAACTGGCAGGTGGCCAACCGCGCGCTTGATCAGGAACGCAATCTCAAGCTGCTGGAGCGGCTGCGAGATCTGGTGCCCGCCGCCGCTGAACCGGCAGCGTTGCCTGCTGGTCAGATTGCAGGAGCTGCCCCCACCCTTGATCCCAGCCTGCCGCCGCCGCCGCTGGAGGAGCCGTGGGTTCAGGAGCTGGCCCCCCTCTCTGGTGGCACAGCCGGCCAGGCCTCCACCGCGCGGCCGCTGCGGGTGCCCGTTAGCGGCACCATCACCCGCCCAGCCCCCGCCGCTGCTGCTGCTGGTGGCAACGGCTGGGCGGTGGGCGACAGCGTGGGTGCCTCCGCCACCCCCAGGGTCGCTGCCCCCCCGTCGCCGGCTGGTGCAAGCGCGGGCCCTGCCCCCGAGCTGATGGGAGTGGTGCAGGTGCAGGGCCGATCCAGCGCGGCGATCTTCCAGGTGGGCGGCACCAGCACGAACGTGTCGGTGGGAGAGCCGATCGGCGCCAGCGGCTGGCGTCTGCAATCCGCCAGTGGCGATTCGGTGGTGATTGAACGCCAGGGCAAGCAGCGCCAGGTGAGCATCAGCAACGATGGCCTCTGAGCTGATGTGACTGCTCAGCCGGTTCCCCCGCTCTCATTGCCCAGGCTGGCTTCGTAGCCTGAACCACCGGTGCTCAGCCCGATGAGCGGCTCACTCTGCTCGACCCCTGCCCGATCGCGCGAGGAGCCAATCCCCGGCGACGACGGCACCCCCTTCCCCTCGCCGCATGCCCTGTGGTCGGCGTCGCGGGCGGCCATGGAGGCCGGCTGCACGGCGGCGGGCCTCAGCGGTGCCTGGCAATTGCTGCTGCTGGGTGATGGCAGCCCCACCCGCCACCTGCAGCTGCTCACCGGCGCTCCGGTGGAGGTGGAGCTGATCGCCATGGCCTGCGATGCGGGGGATGGCAAGCGGGTGCCTGCAGAAGTGGCTGGTTTGGCCTCGCCCTTGCTGCGGCGTCAGGTGTGGCTTCGCTGTCACGGAGAGCCGCTGGCCTGGGCCGAAAGCTGGTGGAACCAGTCGCAGGCCGAAGAAAATCTCCGCGACCGCCAGCTGCCGATCTGGCAAAGCCTGACGGCTGATCGCGCCGAACTGTTCCGCGAAGTGGATGGGTTGGCCCAGGTGACAGAACCTTGGCTGGAACAGGGTTTTGGCTGCAGCGGTCCGTTCTGGAGCCGCCACTACCGCTTCTTTCGCGGCGGGCGTCAGCTCACGGTGATCCGCGAGGTCTTCTCCCCGGCACTGGAGCGTTGGCTGGGGCCCAGTCATCGCTGTGAAGAATCATCAACAATGTTGCCAGCCGTCACACGGACGCATTGACAAGTTGCGAGTTGCCCCAGCCCGGGCACCATGTTGATGTTCCACGTCGGTTCGCCCGATGGCCCCGTCCACGTCCTGGCTCAGCCTCACCGATCTGGGCCGCCTCTACGGCATCTCCGCCATCTACTGCGGCCGCCTGCTGTGCGAGGTCGGTCTGCGCGACCACGACGGACGCCCCAGCGCCGAAGCTCTGGCCAGCGGCCTAGCCCAGGTGGCCTGCTCCAGCCACCGCAATGTGGACACGCTCTGGCATGAAGAAGGCTGCCGCGCCGCACTGGAAGCTCAAGGCCAAGTGCCCCTTGCTCAGCGCACGCTTGTGGAGCAGTGGGCCGAGCTGCTCTGGGCGATGAAGCAAGGATCAGCGGCGATCAGCACCTCTGCCGAGCAGATGGCCGAAGATCTCCCCGGTGAGCTGGTGGAGCCTGTCAACCAACAGCTGCGCGTGAACGGCTGGGACTTCCAGGTGCCCCGCACCCACCACAGCGGCGGCGGTGCAGGCGCCGGTGAAGGCCATGCCAATGGCACCCCCCGCGCCCGCAACCATCCTGATGACCTGGCCCGTCGCCGCCGCAAAGCGGCTAGCTGAAAGCCTGCCGGGTTCAGCCGAGCCGCAGGGCTTCAGCCTGTTGGCGGGTCTTCTCGAGCAGCTCGCGCAGCCGGTCTTCGTCGGTGTGGCTGAGGCTGGTGCGCAGCAGCTTGGCGTGGGGAGCGAAGCTGCGCAGGCGCTCCACCACCCGGTCAGGGGTGGCTTCACGCACCAGCAGGCAGAGGGCGGCGCTGCCCTGCGGCAGGGTTTCGCCCACCTCACGCAGGAAGCCGTCGCTGATGCCCAGATCGCTGAGCGCGCCCGAGGCGGCACCAACACCGGCGCCCAGGGCAGCACCCAGCAGCGGATTGAGGAACAGCAGCCCCACCAGCGAGCCCCAGAAGCCACCGCCCAGCGCGCCGGCGGCGGTCAGGTTGATCGCCTGACGCAGATGCACCTCCCCGGCGGCATCGTGCTCGACCACCACCGCATCTTCCAGTGAGATCAGATGCTCCTGCTGGATATTGACCAGCTCGCGACGTACGGCGTCAGCATCCTCGGCTTTCGGAAATCCCACCACGATCAGGTTGCTCATGGACGCAGATCCTTGGAAGCGGTTGATCACCACTGAATCTAGGTGGCTTGCGGTGGCGCTCCGCTGGTGGCCGGCGTTGATGATTCGCGGCTGCCCCGCTCAATCCCGCCGGCGGCTGGAGCGGGGCAGGGGGCGCTGGGGCGTGCGTGCCGGCGGCAACGACGGCGGGGTCTCGCTCCCAGCGCCTGCCCCGTTGGGGCGCTGCCAGCGGGGCAGGCGGAAGTTGTCGTCCTCGGGCCAATCGTTGGTGTCGGGCGCGGGTGGCAGCAGCGAGGCGCTGCGACGGGAGATCGCCTCCAGTGGCCGCCGCCCGCCACTGGCGGTAGGGCCAGCCGGTGTTGCGGCCAGGCCGCTTCCCCTGTCCCACTCCCTGGCCGGCTCAGGCGCTCTGCCCATGGGGCTGCGGCTGGCGGGTTCCCGGCTGGCGGTGCGGAAACGCTCGTCGGTGGGAAGGCCGCTGCTGCGGCGGGGTGGTGGGGTCTGCGCCTCCCGCTCCTGGGGGGAGGGGCGTTCCTGCCAGGGCTCGGGCCAGTCGTCGTCGCCTTCGAGGAACCAGTCGAAGCGCTCCCCCACCCAGCGACCCAGACCATCCAGGCCCGGTCGTGCACCGGTGCGGCCCCCGGCTCCACGCGCCTGGGCACGCGACCCCGGGCGAGCCCCGGACACGCCGTTCACCAGCTGCCGCCCCGCCACCATCCATTGATCGAAGGTTCCGCCCGCCGTGGGCGATCCCTGGCGGCGTCTGCCGCGGCGGGAAGGGTCACCGGAACCGTTCATGGCTCTGTCCTGTGTCCGTCCTGATGGGCCCGGCTCTTCCCTGAGAACCGTTTCGCCTTGACCCTAACGGCTGAGGCGCAGGGCCCAGCGGCGTCGCAGCCAGCGTTCGCGGCCCAGGCCCACCACGGCGATCGCCAGGCCGCCGCACTGCAGCACCCCCAGGAACAGTTCCATGCCAAGGGCTCGATCCATCGGCGAACCCTAGGCGCCACCGGGTTCGAACAGGAGCTGGCAGCTGGCATGCCACTGGCCGCCGTGCAGCCGGTCGCAGCAGAGGCGGCAGGCCACGCCCCGCACCCGCCGCCGATAGGGCGCCGTGACACCGCAGCTGGGGCAGCGGGCGATCCAGCGCACCGCACTGACCGGCAGCGGGTAAGAGTGGCGCAGGCTCACCTCGAACGCCGACTGGGCGGCGTTGATGCTGGCCATGCGGGCACGGAAGTGGGGGCCGTGCACCTCGCGCACCCCCAGCACCCGGTCGATCCAGGCGTGGATCATCTCGTGGCAGAGGGTGCCCAGCGTGGCTTCACGGGGCAGCGGTTCGAGCACCGGCCGCGACAGCACGATCTCGCACAGGGGTGTGCCGTCGCGCTGCCGGCCGCTGCGGTAGAGCCCGGCGGTGCGGTTCATGCGGCCATCGCTCCAGCGCACCGCCACCAGGCTGCGGCCCTGCGGCGCCAGGGTGCCGTCGAAGTGCTCCCGGTTGAGGCGGTGGAACAGCGGAAGCAAGGACTCCAGGGGCATGCCGCTTCAGGGCGTTGGCACCAGCCAGGCAGTCTGGCGGGGCCGTCGGTCAGACTCCAGGCTCAGGATGCGCGCTTTCGCCATGGATTGGGGTCTGGCACAGACGATCGGCACCAAGGCCCTGTTGGCCGGTGCCGGCGCCCTGCTTCTCTACTGGACCTACACGGCCGTGAAGCTGGTGATCAGCGCCCGCGGCATCAACCCGCTGCTCAAGCAGTTCTTCACCCAGGTGGCCTCGGGCCAGATCGATGGCGCCTATCTGCTCACCACCAAGAACTATCGCTCCCATGTGAACCGGCAGCAGTTCATCCGTTTCCTGGCGGGTCTGCAGCTCAACAAGTACCGCAACCTCAAATCCGGCCGGCCCCGCATCCAGGACGGCCAGATCATCCTCACGGTGAAGCTGAAGTCGGAGGCAAAGGAGGAACTGCCGCTTGATTTCACCTTCGTGAAGGTGGAGGAAGCCTGGCGGGTGGATCGCATCAACAGACTCGCCGCTGCCTGACGCTCCATCCCGCCGCTCCTTGCCAGCGCCGCCTCCCATGCCCGACGCATCGCCTGAGGATCGGGCCGAGGAATTGCGCCGCCTGCTGCAGCGCGCGGCGCACGCCTACTACGTGCTGGATGCCCCGGAGCTGGAGGACCCGGTCTATGACCGGCTCTATCGCGAGCTGCTGGAGCTGGAGGCCGCCCACCCCGAACTGGTGCGTCCCGATAGCCCCACGCAGAGGGTGGGCGGCGCTCCCGCCGAAGGCTTTCGCACGGTGG
The DNA here is from genome assembly GCF_025128015.1 of Synechococcus sp. CS-1333. NCBI lineage: Bacteria > Bacillati > Cyanobacteriota > Cyanophyceae > Synechococcales > Synechococcaceae > Synechococcus > Synechococcus sp. CS-1333. The sequence goes on along the minus strand of NZ_JAHLYO010000005.1, from coordinate 10,026 downwards.
AGCACCGCGTCGGACTGCTCAGCCTCGACAACGCCTTCGGCTTGGAGGACCTGGAGGCCTGGTATGGCCGCCTGCTGCGCGCGATCGATCGCTTGCCCGAGGTCGGTGCACCGCTGCCCGCCCTGCCGATGGTGGGCGAGCTCAAGATCGACGGCAACGCCCTCGCTCTCAGCTACGCCAACGGGGTGCTGGTGCGGGCCGCCACCCGCGGTGACGGGGCGTGGGGCGAGGAGATCACCGCCAACGTGCGCACGATCCAGAGCGTGCCGCTGCGGCTGCAGCTGGATCACCCCCCGGCCTGGGTGGAGGTGCGCGGTGAGGCCTTCATCCCCGACGCCACCTTCAGCGCCATCAATACCGAGCGCGAAGCCCGCGGCGAACCGCCGTTCGCCAACCCCCGCAATGCCTGCGCGGGCACCCTGCGGCAGCTCGATCCGAAGGTGGTGGCCGCCCGGCGTCTCGATTTCTTCGCCTACACCCTCCATCTCCCTGAGGAGTGGGATCCGGTCGGCGCCGGCGGGACCAGTGATCCAGCGAGGCCCACCAGCCAGTGGGCCTCGCTGGAGTGGCTGCACTCCGCCGGCTTCCGGGTCAATCCCAATGCCGAACTCCTGCCCGACCTGGCCGCGGTGGAGGGTTTCTTCAGCGCCTGGGAGGAGACACGGCGCTCCCTGCCCTACGCCACCGACGGGGTGGTGGTGAAGCTCAACGACCTGCGACTCCAGGCCGAGGCCGGCTTCACCCAGAAGGCGCCGCGCTGGGCGATCGCCCTCAAGTACGCCGCCGAGGAGGCCCCCAGCCGGCTGCTGCGCCTGGTGGCCCAGGTGGGCCGCACCGGAGTCGTGACGCCGGTGGCGGAGTTCGAGCCGGTGGCGCTCGCCGGCACCAGCGTGAGCCGCGCCACCCTCCATAACGCCGACCGGCTGGCCGAGCTCGATCTCCACGCCGGCGACACGATCGTGGTGCGCAAGGCGGGTGAGATCATCCCAGAGGTGGTGCGGGTGCTGGTCGAACTGCGGCCGGCAGGGGCAACGCCGCTGGCCCTGCCCCAGGCCTGCCCGGAGTGCGGCTCGGAGCTGGTGCGCGAGACGGGGGAGGCGGCCACGCGCTGCGTCAACAGCAGCTGCCCGGCGATCCTGCGCGGCTCGCTGCGCCACTGGGTGAGCAAGGCGGCCCTTGACGTGGATGGCCTCGGCAGCAAGCTGATCGAGCAGCTGGTGGACCGGGGGCTGGTGCGCTCGATCGCCGATCTCTACAGGCTCGACGCCGCGCTGCTGGCCAGCCTGGAGCGGATGGGGGAGAAGTCGGCGTCGAATCTGGCGGCGGCGCTGGAGGCCTCCAAGGCCAAGCCTTGGCATCGCCAGCTTTATGGCCTTGGGATTCACCACGTCGGCGAGGTGAACTCCAAGGCGCTGGCCAGGGTGTTCCCCTCGGCCGCCACTCTCGCCACGGCGGCATTCGAGGCCCCGGAGGCGATCACCGCAGTCCATGGCATCGGCGTCGAGATCGTTCAGTCGCTGCAGCAGTGGTTTGCCATCCCCGCGAACGAGCGCCTGCTCAACGACCTGGCGCAGCTGGGTCTGACGCTGGCCAGCACCGGCGCCGTTCCTGACGGAGGCGGCAGGTCCCAGTCCCAGCCTCTAGCGGGGAAGACGCTGGTGCTCACTGGCACGTTGCCCAGCCTGACCCGGCACCGTGCCCAGGAGCTGATCGAGGCCGCCGGTGGCAAGGTGACAGGCTCGGTGAGCCGGAAGACGAGCTTCGTGGTGGCTGGCGAGGAGGCGGGAAGCAAGCTCGGCAAGGCCGAGAGCCTGGGTGTGGCCGTGATCGACGAAGCGGGTCTGCAGGCCCTGCTCGCTGCAGAGCCACCACGGTCCTCCGAGTCGGACTGAGCGTCTCACCGGTCTCCTCAAGCCTTCGGGGCAGGCGACAGGCGCGTCAGCAGCTTCGCTGCGACGGTCAGGGCCGTTGCTGTGCGTGACCAGGCTGGCAGGCGCACCGCCCTCCGCTGGACAGGGCTGATGACGCCACAACCTCGGTGACGACGGGGGACGTTCTCACCCTGTGCCGACATAAGAGTTTTCTTGCCAATTTCCTTCCGTCCTCTTACCGCCGAACTTTTACTGTTCATTCAGTTCAGCCATTCAAGCTGAACAGGTGGACAGATGGCTCGTCTGTTAACTGTACGGCTAATCATGCAGTACAGGCAGAGGCGTCGACTGACCATCATTATCCCCGTCCCAAATTCTAACCAGTCAAAGGAGAACACCATGGCAACTGAATCTTCGACCAATGCAGCCCTGTTGGGCCTGAATCTGCTTTCAGGGGCAGATAGCTTCCTCACTGATCTCACCCCAGAGGATGAGGCCTCCATTTCAGGTGGTAATGGCAGGCGCCGTCGCAGCCGCCGCAGCCGCGCCAGCCGTCCCAGCCGCGTCAGCCGTGTAACCCGCGGGAGCGGATTGTCCTGACGTTCCCCTAGACCGATGATCCAGGGCTTGCAACCCCTGTTGGGGAAGCCGACAGTGGCGCATCCCTGAGAACAACTTTGGGACCTGTCGAGGTTTCGAGATTGTCAAGCGGCATTCTCGAAACCTCGACTTGGAGCAAGTCTCAGTCCATGGTGGAAGTGCTTGGAATGATGAATGCCTGACGATGCCTCTACGCCTGGAATCTTCTACCATCCTTGATTACTTGGTTCAGCAAGGCCTTTGCGGCCCTGATGATGAAGTGCTGAGTGTCAAGGCACTCCCTGGCAAAAATCTCAATCTTCTGGTGCAGATCTCCACAGGCGGCAGCCACCACGGGATGACAACCAGCCTATTGGTCAAGCAAGCACCGTTTCGTGATAAGGAAGGACCTAAGCAGAGTTTTCTCGAAGAGTGGCGCATCTATCAATTGCTTGATACCGATGATCAGCTCCGCGAGCTGCAACCCATCATGTCTGAAGGGGTGAATTATGATGCCACAAATGGCATCCTGGTTCTCCGATTTGTAGAAGGATATTGGGATCTTGGCAAGTTCTACGCGGGCGCCCAGCAGTTTCCCGCGCACATCGCCACCGCACTCGGAACCGGCCTGGCCACGCTTCACCGGGCAACATTTCAACGTCAGGACTATCAGCTTCAACTCGCTCCGGAATGCACCCGTATGGAGGGAGACAGGGGCGACGGGCCTGACTTCTTCAGTGAATTGGAGAATCTGACGCCTGATCTCTTTCGGCGAGTGTCGCTGGATGGCCTCATGTTCTATAAGCTTTACCAGCGCTCTGCCCACCTTTCGGAAGCGCTCTCTCGTCTGCAAGCAGACTACACACCATGTTGCCTGATTCATAACGACCTCAAGTTTGGAAACATCCTGGTTCACCAGGATTGGCCTCGGTGGGAGCCCTCACCCCTGCCCACCTCCATGGCGGCTCTGCACCTCTCTGATCAGCAAGGAGTCATCCGGGTAATTGATTGGGAGCAGTGGGCATGGGGCGATCCGGCATTCGATGTAGGGGCGATTATCACTGAGTATCTGAGAGTCTGGCTTCAGAGTCTCGCCCTCAGCAGGGATATTGATCTTGCTGTCTCGCTGCAATTGGCGGCAGTGCCTTTGCAGACACTTCAACCCTCACTGGCCGCCTTGATCAAGGCCTATCTGGCACAGTTCCCTGCAATTCTTGAGGTTTTTCCTGACTTTCAGGAACGGGTGCTGCGGTTTGCTGGTCTGGGGTTGATCGAGGTGATTCAGGAACGGTTGTTTTACCGAGAGCCATTTGGCAATCTGGAGATTTCCATATTGCAGGTTGCAAGGTCGCTGTTGTGTCATCCTGAAGCCGCCATGTCAACGGTGTTTGGTGACCTCGACTCGCACTGCTCAGGCATCGAGCTTCCAGATTCCCCTCCTAGTGAGATGGTGCACGTTGACTTCAGCAAAACCCATTGCACCAACAGCCATCCAGCTTCGCACTCAGAGGTGTTCTTGCCCCGTTGGCTGCAGCACTATTCCCTCGATGCAGCGCTGACCGATTTGACTGAGAATGTTCGTATCGATCCTCCTCTGATTGAACATCCGTCTTACGCACTGCTCGATGTCACTCAAATGCGAGGCAGTGCTGCCTCTGAAACGGAGGCAGAACGGTACAATGATTTGCCAGATGAGCTAAAGCAGGCGGATCTATTGCGTCAGCTCAGGAATTATCTGCATGACATCTACTTCAGCGGGGAGCAAGAATTGCGATTGTCAACACCTACGCTGAAAAGAGAGTACAAGAACAGCACCTATGCAGGCTTGGATCTTGATTTGATTGGCCAGATCCAGGCGGCCAATAGCGGCACAGGGTGCGTCGACCCCAACTGGGTCGTGACCAGAGTGGAGGGAAGCCGTTACCAGGTTCAGAAAGATGGTCTGCATCTTTGGATTGATCCCACTGCCGATCTGGCGTTGGGGTCGCCAGAGGGATCTGTTGGCACTCGATTGTCCTTGCGTCTGCCCAATTCTTCTTTTGTTGGGGAGTACTACATGGCGGTCGGCAATGGTGGACAACCTGCCACTGATCAAGTTTCTTTTCACCTCTTCTTCCATGTCACCGTGGAGGGGGCGATCCTGCTGATGGAAATCTTGAGCTGCGAGCTCAATCGCGAATCCTGTCCATTTACCTTGAAGGTCCTCACCGAGCCTTTGTCCTATGGGCGCTTTGATGCTGCAATTCTGACTCTGGAATCCAGGCACTATGTGAATCTAAGGGCCGTCTTGCAGCATCTCTACCCCAGGCTCCGCCCTCACTTACATGATCCGATCCCCCTCTTCACCGCGCCACTTGCCCCTGGCATCGGACTCGCCGAAGCCCCTGGAGATGCACAAGGTTTTGGCCTGGGCCGCTGCCAGATCCTGGCGCGGGCACTGCTGGCTGCTGAGCCCTTCCCCAAGCCTCGGCAGTGGGCCATACAGCAACACTTCGCTGAGCACAGTCTGGATTGGCAGCGTCCCCATCTCAATCCGGGATCCCGTGCTTCCTATCCACCATTGGATCTCTGTGACTGTGGTGAGGTGGCCGCTGCGAGCGATGCTCTGTGCCACCCTCACTGACCCCATCACGCTCTCACGGCCTTCCACTGGAAAGTGGCCCAGGCTTTGTGTCGTGGAAGCTCTGGAGATCAGGCTGCAGTGCCGTTTCTACGCTGTGGACAGCATGAATGATCATCTCGCGGCGGTACCATGACGGTTAGCCCATGCCCGCCTTTCTATTGCCATGACTCAGTGGAGGTTCTTTGCCGATCTGCTATGCGCGTGTTAGTAGTTGAAGACGATGCAGGTATCTCCAGGTTCATCCATCAAGGGCTGGGGGAAGCGGGGTACGCCGTTGATCTTGCCTTGAATGGCCGCGATGGCGTGAACTATGCAATGGCAGCTGATTACGATGCTGTTGTTCTCGACGTCATGCTTCCTGTACTGGACGGCCTGAGCGTCCTTAGGGAGCTGCGCAGACAGGGATTAAAAACCCCAGTTCTGTTGTTGACGGCGTTGGACACCGTCCAGGATCGTGTGCTGGGTTTGGATGCTGGCGCAGATGATTATTTGGTCAAGACGTTTGACTTCACGGAGCTGCTGGCCCGGTTGCGAGCTCTATTGAGGCGGCCTCCCCTTCAGACAGACGTGTTGCTCAGGGTGGGGAGTCTTGAGATGGATACCGCCCAACGGGTGGTGAAGCGTGGCAATCGGCTCATTGATCTGAGTCCGCGGGAGTTTTCTCTCTTGGAGTACTTGATGCGTCACTCCAACCAGGTGTTGAGTCGGACGCAGATTGCCCAGCACGTCTGGAACTTTGACTATTATGGAGACTTCAAGGTTATTGATGTCTATATTGGCTATCTCCGGCGAAAGCTTGATCAGAATGAGCCATTCTCTTTGATTCAGACGGTTAGAGGAGTGGGTTACTGCATCAGGGCTGATGGTGAGGCTCCGCTTTCCCACCCATAGCCCCAACGTTTAAACCGCCATGAAGCTTTGGAAACCCTGGCAAAATCTCAGGTTTCGCCTGGTCGCCTGGTACAGCCTTCTGGCGGGTCTATCTATGCTGGGCTCCGATCGCTTGATCTATCACGAGTTTCAGCGAACGCTGCTTGAGCAGGTTGATGGCGCCTTGAAGGTGAATGCCATTCAAGCCTTGAAGTCCCTTGATGACGAAGTTAACACCTTGTTGTTCGATCCACGTAAGGATGCGCCGATCATTGCGTCCTTATTGAGTGATGCTGGCGTTGTGATTCTGTTGATTGGGAATGATGGCGCTGTGATGGAGCGTTTCGGCGATTCGTCCATGCTTCCGGCTCACCAAGTAGTAAAACCTGGCTTTGAGACCGTGCTGACTGGGGAAGGGCGCTGGCGAACGTATACGAAGGAAATCCTTACAAGTCGTGGAAGGCCATCGGGATGGCTGAAGGTGGCTCGCTCTCTTCAGCCCATTGACACCACCTTGCAGAACCTCTCGAATCGCTATCTGCTCAAGCTTCCTATTCTTCTTGGAGTGGTGGGGTTGGGAGGTTACTTCCTTGCGAGCCGTGCGCTTAAGCCGGTTGTGCAGATTACGCAGATATCGAAGCAGATCAGAGTTAGCGGAAACCTGGCTCAGCGCATTCATTACCGTGGAACTTCTAATGATGAACTGGCTCGCCTGGCCATGATGTTTGATGAGATGATGGATTCACTGCAGTCGGCTTTTGAGTTCGAAAGGCGGTTTCTGATGGACGCTTCTCATGAGCTTCGAACCCCGCTGACGGCTCTTAAGGGCCGGCTGCAAGTGACGTTGCGTCAACCCCGCACCGTCGCGGACTATCAAGAATCTCTCCACTTGATTGATCATGATGTTGATCGTCTGATTCGTCTTAGCAGCGATCTTCTGCTGCTATCTCGGCTGGAACAGGGCCACCGGTATGCTGATCAGGATCTCATTGACTTGAGCGATCTGCTGGCTGCAGTTGCTGTGCAGGCTCAACCTTTGGCTGATCTTGCGGGCCTTTCTTTCCGCACATTCATCGTCCCCAATCTGTTGATCCAAGGCAGTCCAGATCATCTGATTCGTCTCTTTCTTAATCTTGTTGATAATGCCATTAAGTATACACCTGCTCCGGGCCGCGTCAGCGTGGTTGCTGTCATTCAGCAAAGCCGCATTCGTGTTGACATCAGTGACACTGGGGTTGGAATCGCGCCAGAACATCTACCCCATCTGTTTGAGCGTTTCTATCGTGTCGAGAAGTCGCGCTCGCGTGCGACGGGTGGCACAGGCCTCGGGTTGTCCATCGCCCAGGAAATTGTCCATCACCATCACGGCACGATCACAGTCCAAAGCCAACCTGGCCATGGCACCAACTTCACGGTCAGTTTTCCCCTCGACGTCAAACGGGATGGTTTGGCATCAGCCTGATGAATGACCTCGGCGGTTCGCTGGATCTGTCGATCCAGATGCATCCCTCGCCTTCCAGTCGGCCCGATGGGATGCAATGGCTGCGGCAAGCTGGTGTGGGACGCCGAGGTGGTCTACTGGCGCCCCAGCACTTCCTTCGGTCGCTGCTTCCTGCCATTGGTGCCGCATGGCGGCCGGGGCCTGGCCGCCGGAATGGCAGGCGGCACGCCTGCTTCCGCGTCTCGTGGGGCTACGGGCAGCGCCCTCGCAGGAAGGCCAGGGCCGCTGGGTCCGTGGTGAGGGCGATGGCCCGCCCATAGCTCTCCCGCGCCTCGGGCCAGCGGCCGAGCCGGGTGAGCAGCTCGGCCCGCAGCGCCCACCAGGGTTGATAGGCGGCAGCGGCGGGCACGGCGGCGCCGAGCGCTTCCAGTGGTTCCAGCCCTGCGGCCGGACCGCGCAGCTCGGCCAGCACCGCCAGCCGGCTCACCTGCGCCCCCACGCTGGGGGCCAGGCGGACCAGGCCGTCATAGAGGTGCAACAGCGCCGGCCAGTCGACCCGGCCGTGCACGGCCCGCTGGGCATGCACCGACTGGATCGCCGCCTCCAGCTGGAAACGCCCCATCCGCCCCTGGGCCGCCGCCTGCCGCAGCTCCGCCTCGGCCTCCGCCTGCAGCGGCCGCGACCAGAGACGCATGTCCTGCTCCTGGAGCGGAACGTAGGCGCCGTGGCGGTCGCGCCGGGCCGGACGGCGTGCCTGGGCATGCAGCAGCAGCGACAGCAGCCCCCGCCCCTCCGGTTCCTGCGGCAGCAGCTCAACGCAGAGCCGCGCCAGCTGGACGGCTTCCTGGGCGAGCCCGTCGCTGCCGCCCGCTGTGCCGGGTTCCTCCCAGCCCGTGCCGAAGGCTGCGTAGATCGCCTGATGCACCGCCGCCGCCCGTGCCGGCAGGGCGTCGGTGGGGGGCAGCACGAAGGGAATGCGGGCCTCCCGGATCTTCGCCTTGGCACGCACCAGCCGTTGCCCCATGGCGGCGGGAGCCACCAGGAAGGCGGCCCCGATGCGGGCGGCATTGAGGCCCAGCACCGTCTGCAGCATCAGCGGCGCCTGGATGGCCGGATCGATGGCGGGGTGAGCGCAGAGAAACAGCAGCCGCAGGCGGTCGTCGGGAATGGCCGCCGCTTCGCCCGCGCCGGCACTCGGATCGGTGGGCATGGTGAACGCCTCCTCGAGGAGGAGGGGCAGCAGGCGCTCCTGGGTGCGGGTCCGCCGGTGGCCATCGAGCCAGCGCCGCCGGGCGCTGACCAGCAACCAGGCCTCCGGACTGCGGGGCACCCCCTGGCGGGGCCAGTCGGCCAGGGCCGCCAGGAAGGCCTCGCTCAGGGCGTCCTCCGCCGCGGCGGGATCGCCGCAGCGGGCCGTGAGCCAGGCCACCAGCTTCCCGTAGGAGCGGCGGGCGGCCTGCTCGGCGCTGCGCCCCGCCTCCACTCAGCTCCCCTCCATGGCCAGCACGGGCCGCACCTCCACGGCGCAGCGGCCGGCGGCAGGACAGCGGGCCGCCCAGGCCAGGGCGGCATCGAGATCGGGCACATCGATCAGGAAGAAGCCGCCCAGCTGCTCCTTGGTGTCGGGGAAGGGACCGTCCTGCACCTGGGCGGTGCCGCCCTGCAGCCGCACGGTGGTGGCGGTGTGGGTGGGATGGAGGCATTCGCCACCGCGATGGGCGCCGGCCTCCGCCAACGCCTGGGCGTAGGCGGCATAGGCGGGCATCAGGCTGGGGCGATCGGCGACATCCTGCTCGGTTTCGTAGATGAGGACCGCGTAGTTCATGGGAAGCGTGGAGAAGGGGATGGCCCCGGGTCGGGGTTCACCTCCATGACGGACGGTGGCGCCCCATTTCGACAGGTTGGGATGGGGTAGGGGGATGGGGCGGATGGGTGGTCCGCTGGCTTCACACGTAGGTTGTCGGACACCTTCCGCTGTTCCGTGATGGCCCCGCGCCGCTCCAGTTTCCTGGCCGATTTCCAGGCCTTCATCAACAAGGGCAATGTGGTCGACCTCGCCGTGGCGGTGGTGATCGGTGGCGCCTTCGGCAAGGTGGTGGACGCGGTGGTGAGCCTGGTGATGGGCAGCCTGCTCACCCCTGCCCTGAAGGCGGCCAACGTCGATTCGATCAATTCGTGGCCCGCCGGCGCCGTGATCGTGGCGTTGATCAACTTCATCGTGATCGCCTTCGTGGTGTTCCTGATCGTCAAGGCCATCGAGGCCACCAAGCGCAAGGAGGAGGCCAAGGCCGAGGCGGCCGCTGTCCCCGATGTGCAGGCCCAGCTGGCCTCAGCGGTGACCCGCCTGGCGGACGCGCTCGATCGCAAGGGGCTGTGAGCCGGAACGAGCCCGTTCCCGTTGGGCACGATCGATTCACTGGCCATTGCTGATGTTGGAGGGCTATGCCCTGCACATACCTGAGATGGCGGAGCGCTTCCCCCATCTCAATGCCAACACCTCGCAACGGCCGAAGTGGGAGGAGTTCGATGGCTATGCCTTCCTGGCGATGAAGATGCTCGACGACGCTGGAGCCGACCGGGGGGTGACGGTCGAGCACGTGAGCTTGATCCTCGGTCCCACCTGGGTGCTCTCGTTCCTGGAG
>NZ_JAHLYO010000004.1:0-1053 GCF_025128015.1 Synechococcus sp. CS-1333 | reverse complement strand
GCGTTACCACGGGGCAGAACCTCTTCAGGGAAGACGAAGTTTTCATGCGGCTGGTCAGCCGGTGCCATCCAGGCACGCAGACCTTCATTCAGAAGAATGTTCTTCGTGTAGAAGGTTTCGAATTCAGGATCCTCAGCAGCGCGGATTTCCTGGCTCACGAAGTCGTAGGCACGCAGGTTCAGCGCCAGGCCGATGATGCCGATGCTGCTGGTCCACAGACCCATCACCGGCACGAACAGCATGAAGAAGTGCAGCCAGCGCTTGTTGGAGAAGGCGATCCCGAAGATCTGGCTCCAGAAGCGGTTGGCGGTGACCATCGAGTAGGTCTCCTCTTCCTGCGTGGGCTCGAACGCCTTGAAGGTGTTGGCCTGCTCGGAATCCTCGAACAAGGTGTTCTCCACCGTGGCACCGTGGATGGCGCACAGCAGCGCACCACCCAGGATGCCGGCCACGCCCATCATGTGGAACGGGTTCAGCGTCCAGTTGTGGAAGCCCTGCAGGAACAGCAGGAAGCGGAAGATCGCCGCCACCCCGAAGGAAGGCGCGAAGAACCAGCTGCTCTGACCCAGCGGGTACATCAGGAACACGCTCACGAACACCGCGATCGGGCCGGAGAAGGCGATCGCGTTGTAGGGGCGGATGCCCACCAGACGGGCAATCTCGAACTGACGCAGCATGAAGCCGATCAGGGAGAAGGCACCGTGCAGGGCCACGAACGGCCAGAGGCCGCCCAGCTGGCACCAGCGCACGAAGTCACCTTGAGCTTCCGGACCCCAGAGCAACAGCAGGCTGTGGCCCATGGCGTCGGCAGGGGTGCTGACGGCGGCGGTGAGGAAGTTGCAGCCTTCCAGGTAGCTGCTGGCAATCCCGTGGGTGTACCAGGAGGAAACGAAGGTGGTGCCGGTTAGCCAGCCGCCCAGAGCCAGATAGGCCGTGGGGAACAGCAGCAGACCGGACCAGCCGACAAACACGAAGCGGTCGCGCTTGAGCCAGTCATCGAGGACGTCGAACCATCCCCGAGCCGAAGGCGCGCGCCCTACAGCAATCGTCATG
>NZ_JAHLYO010000003.1:0-67119 GCF_025128015.1 Synechococcus sp. CS-1333 | reverse complement strand
GTGGTCGCGGCCAAGCTCTACCCTGCTGGCGCCACCACCAACAGCGACGCCGGCGTGACCGACATCCGCAAGACCTACAAAACGCTGGAAGCCATGCAGCGCGCCGGCCTGCTGCTGCTGGTGCACGGGCGCAGCGGCGGTCTGATCCCGGACGACCTGTTGGCCCTGCGCGACACGCTGGAGCAACGGCGCGGCGCCAGCGTGCGGCTGCTGGCGCTCACCGCAGCGGAGGGGTCGCCCCATGCACCCCTGCCGCCGCGGCCGGAGGGGCCGGAGGGCGCCACGCTGGTGCCCCTGTTCCTCGTGCCAGGTGGCCATGTGCGGCACGACCTGCCGGCGATCGCCGCCCGCTGGCGTCAGGCGGGTCCGCTGCACCGGCTGCCGTTTCTGGGGGCCTGGCGCTGCTGGCAGCAGGCCCTGGCGCAGGAAGTGCAGGAGCTGGGACAGGGGGCGGCCGCAGCGCCGCTGCTGCTACACCACCCACTGGACGGGGCGCTGGGCCGGCGCTATCTGCAGCACCTGAGCAGGATCACCGGTGCCGCTTGCCGGCCCGCTTCATACAGTGCGCCAGATCCACAGGAGCTCCAACTGGCGATCCGCAGCCCTGTCCTTGCTCTGGCGCTGGCCGCCAACCGCCTCACGGACAGCCTGCCGCTGGAGCTCGGACCCCCCTTGCTGCAACGGCCGCGCCTGCAGCGGGTGCTGCTGGAGAAGCTCGCGGCGCTGCCATGACAGCCACGCCCCTGCCGGACGACGTTTCCCCTTCCAGCGGCGTTTCTGCCAGCGGCAAGGTTTATCTGGTGGGGGCCGGGCCGGGCGATCCCGAGCTGCTCACGCTCAAGGCCCACCGGCTGCTCAGCCAGTGCGATGCCCTCGTCTACGACTCGCTTGTGCCCAAGGCCCTGCTCGATCTGCCGCCGGCCGGCTGTGAGCGCCATTTCGTGGGCAAGCGGCGCGGGCACCATTCCGTGCCACAGCCGAGCACCAATGCCGTGCTGGTGGAGCTGGCCCGGCGGCATCGGCTGGTGGTGCGCCTGAAAGGAGGCGATCCGTTCCTGTTCGGCCGGGGCGGTGAGGAAGCGGCGCACCTCGCCCGCCATGGCGTGGCTGTGGAAGTGGTGCCGGGGGTCACCGCCGGCATCGCGGCGCCGGCCTATGCGGGCATTCCGGTCACCCATCGGCGCGCCGGCTCGAGCGTCACCTTCGTGACGGGGCACGAGGAGATCGACAAAGGGCGCCCCGGGGTGGACTGGCGCGGCCTGGCCCGCTGCAGCGACGGCCTGGTGATCTACATGGGCCTGCACAACCTGCCACGCATCTGCGAGGAACTGATGGCGGGCGGCCTGGCGTCCACCACCCCCGCCGCCGTGATCCAGCAGGGCACCGTGAGCGGCCAGCGCCAGCTGATCGCCGACCTCGGCAGCCTGGCAGCGCGGGTGACGGCGGAGGGGTTTCAGTCGCCGTCGATCGTGGTGGTGGGCCAGGTGGTGGAGGAGCGGGTGGCTGGCTGCGCCCCAGCACCAGCCGCCGTGGACATGCCGATCCCCTTCTGAACGGGGGAGTTCAGCACGGCGGTACACCCGGCTGGCCTTCGGCGCGCAGTGCCTTGGCGGCCGGCAACAGGCTCACGCCCTGGGAGCCGGCCTCGGCGGTGTTGGTGGCACGGCCCTCCACCGTGCGGCGCCCCACCACCTCACCGGTGCTGCTGTCCACCACGCGCACCTCGATGGCCACGTCATCGCGGGTTTCGGCCTGTTGGTGCTGCTTTCCGAATCCCAGCAGGCCAAAGGTGCTGCCGGAGGTCTTGCTCTCCACGTTGGAGTCGTAGGAGGTGACGGTGCCCAGCCCGATGTAGCGGGCGCCGGTCATCTGGCCTTTCTGGGCGGCGTTGGGCCCCTTGCGCACGATGCCGAGCTCGCTGAGCTCCTGCTCGGAGAGCACCTCCTTGAGGTTGGCGCGCCACCACCAGGTCTGCTGGGTGACCGTGTTCTGAAGGCCGGCACCGACACGGGGGGGCGGCTGGCGGGACGGGGGCCGTGCGCTGGCTCTGGGCCAAGGCCGGGGCGGGTAGCAGCGGCGTCAGCAGGCAGGGGGCAGCGGCGGCGCGTGCAACGGTTGAAGCTCTGTGGCGCATTCAACCAACCGGAACGGTTTCCGGTCCCAAAACGTCATTCCGTAGTGGTTGAAACGTTCAACTGAGTGTGATGATCGTTTAGGTAGACCACCGTCTGACGCCGGTTCCGCCCGGTGTGGCCCCAATGACCACAACCGCTCTGCCACAGGGCCCGCATCGCTCGCCCCGGCCGGCGCCGATGTTTGAGCTGATCCCCTACGAGAAGTTTCGCGATACCCCGGCGGTCCGCTTCTTCGATATCACCGTGCCCACCTCGAATGCGAGGGATCTGGTGGTGCACACCGGGCCGGCCGTGAGCCCCCCCGACGACCCCGCCACCGGGGCGTGGCAGTTCTATCTGCATCCCCACCAGGAAGACAACCTGCTGGCCATGCACGGCGGCCGCACCTTCTTCCTGGTGAACCTGGGCTGGAACTACCCGTTCCACATCGTTCGGCTCGACACCGGCGGCGACATCCTGCGCATTCCGCCCGGCACCTTCCACCGCTCGGTGTCCGACCCGGATGGCTCGCTGGTGCTGAACCAAGCGGTGCGCGAGGAAGGGGCGTCGCTGGTGCGTGAATTCCGCGTCTACAACAGCCACAACATTCCCCAGCTCTACGCCGTCACCAGCCAGACAGCACCGCTGCCGAAGCTGCACGGCGTCACCTGGTGAGCCATGGCCTCCAGGGGCTGGCGCAGGTGAGCAGCAAGCAGCGGGTGGTGCGGTGAGCCGACCCACAGCAAGGCATCGAGCTTTGTAACGTTTTATAAAAACGCTGTGGCTTCTCCCCTCTCCCTCGATCGCGAGTTCACTGTGGCGATGCACTCGCGCACCATCGACGACTGCGACGACATCGAAGCCCTGCGCGCCATCGCCAAGACCCTGTTGGAGGCCTGGCAGTTGCAGGCCATGTTCAGCGAGGACTACGGCGCCCAACTGCTCCGCGTCCATGCCCCCTGAGGCGAGCAGCCCGCAGCCGCAGCTGGCCATCGTCGGCGCGGGGCTGGCCGGATGCGCCCTCGCCGCCCAGCTGACGCAGCTGGGCTGGCCGGCACCGATCACCCTCTGGGAAGCCGGGCGTGGACCGGGAGGTCGCGCCAGCACCCGCCGCTCCCGCCACGATCCGCAGCGGCGGGCCGACCACGGTGCTCCACTGCTCACCATCACCACCGATCCGCCGCCGGCGCTGCTGGCGCCACTGCTGGCGGGTGGCTGGATCGAACCCTGGCCTGAACCCTGCGCCCGCCTTGATGCCAGCGGCGCCCTGCAGCCGATCGGGCCGGAGCCGTTGCTGCAGGGCAGCCGCTACCGCGGCCGCGGTGGCATGGAGCAGGTGTGTGCCGGGTTGCTGGCCCTGGCCGGCGCCGGCTGCACGCTGCACAGCTCCCGCCTGATCCAGCGGCTGGAACCACGGGCCGGCGGCGGCTGGCGCCTGCTCGGCCGCGAGGGCGAACACCTGGCAGACGTCGACTGGCTCGTGCTGAGCGGCACCCTGCTGGTGCATCCGCGCGGGCGGGCCCTGCTGGGCGCTGCACCCGCACCGCTGGCGGCGCTGGCGGCCGGCGACCCGCAGCTGGCGGCGGCGCTGCGCGTGATCGCCACCCTGGGCGCGGAGCCTTGCAGCAACCTGATCTGGCAGCTGGAGGGGGCGGCGGCGGAACCCTGGCTGGCCCTGCCGTTTCGCCTGCTGGAGTTCGAAGCCGGCGCCCAGCACCGCTGGGGGCTGCGGCGCGTGTCGATCCAGCCCGGTGCGCAGGGCCGCTGCGCGGTGGTGGCCCACTCCAGCGCCGCGCTCGCCGCCGACCATCTGCAGACGGTGGGCTCGGGCTCCGCCGCTGTGCAGCTGCCGGGGGTGAAGCTCGACCTGGAGCGCGAGCAGGCCCTGATCGCGCAACTCACGGCCGCCGTGCAGGCCGCGCTAGCCGCCTGGCTCCCTGAGGCGACCGGCCAGCCGCCGGCGGGAGAGCGGCAGCTGATGCGCTGGAGCGCCGCTTTTCCCCGCGGCGAGGGGTTGCCCGTCGACCTCAGCCTCTGCGCCCACAGCCGCCTGGCGTTCTGCGGTGACTACCTGACCGGGCCCGGATTCGGCCGCGCCGAAGGGGCCTGGCGCAGCGGCGAACACCTGGCCGAGCGCCTGATGGGGCTGCTGAGCCCCCCTGGCACGCCAGCAGTGGGCGCGGCTTCGGGCTGTCTGGCTGCAGAAGCGCATGAGGCTTCAACTGCGGCCACCGGTGAGGCTTCAGCTACGGCCACGGCTGGGGGTAGGCGCACGTCTTCAGCGTGGAATGCGCGTCCCGACGCGGCGGCCCTGGGAAGGCAAGACAATGGCTGAGCCCCGCCTGCCGCCCATGCCCCCGATGTGCCGGCCGCAGGCCCTGGCGAAACAACTGCAGCGCCAGGCCGGGCCACTGCCGCGCCAAGCCAGGCGCTCGGCCCGCCGCTGGTTCGCCACGGCCGGGCGCGCCGCAGCGGCGATGGTTGCTGTGCTGGCTCTGGTGCTGCTGCCGCTCCTGCAGGCGCCTACCCCGGCGCTGGCGGCGAGCCCCGAGGCTTACCGCTGCGATGGCGATCCCCTGCTGGCCTTGGCCGACAACGGCGCCGTTGATGCCATCGGCATTCCCAACACGGCGGCGGGCACGGTGCCGGGCGCGTTCGTGGTGCTGCGGTGGCGTGGGGTGACGCTGCAGCTGCCGCGCACCAACAACGCCGGCGCCCCCAGCTACACCGACGGCAAGTGGTGGTGGAGCCTGGAGGATCCAGCGGCGCCGCGCTTCCAGCTGCGGCAGGGGGGCGTGATCAGCTACGCCTGCGAGCGCGCCGCTTGAGCAGCAGCGCCCTGCCCGCCTGGCGCGTGTTGCTGCGCGGTGCACGGGAGCGGGAGGGTCGCTCGCCGGCGGGGCGCTGGCTGCAGCTGGCCAGCGTGGGCACCGATGGCACGCCAAGGGTGCGCACGCTGGTGTTCCGCGGCTGGGCGGATGCGGTGCGGCTCGATCTGCTCAGCGACGGGCGCAGCGCCAAAGCCGAGGAGCTGGCGGCCCAGCCGGCGGTGGAACTCTGCTGGCTGCTGCCGAAGGCCCGCAGCCAGTTCCGCCTGCGCGGGCGCCTGGAGCTGCCGGTCGGCGCAGACCTGCTGGCGGCGCGCGAGCGGCACTGGCGCCAGCTGAGCCCGGCGGGGCGGGCGTTGTGGGGCTGGCCGCCGCCGGGGCAGGCACTCGATCCGCAGGCGGCGTTTCCGAGCGAACTGGCCGACGGCACGCCCTTGCCGCCCCACTTTCTGCTGCTGCGCATTGCGGTGCAGCAGGTGGAGTTGCTGGAGCTCAGCGGCACACCGCACCACCGTCAGCGCTGGCGGGAAGCCACCGGCTGGCAGTGCGAGGCGCTCAATCCCTGAGCCGCCTGTGCCGCCAGAACGTGCTCAATCCGGGAGCGCTTCCCCCTCCAGAAAGGGCTCGAGAAACTGGAGCGGCCGGTGCATGGTGGCCGAGAAGCCCAGCAGCCCCGGATCGCGGTGCACGGCGAGCAGACGGTCGTCGGCGTCGATCAGGAAGGTGCCGCCGCGCTGGGTGAGGAAGTCGTCGCGGGGCACATAGGTGCGCCAATGGCCCAGCACTTCGATCATGTTGCTCAGCCGGGTGGTGGCCAGCTCGAAGGGCCGCAGCGGCGTGCGGCGATCGCCGGTGTAGCCGCGCAGCACTTCCGCCAGGGTTCCCGGCGAACTGATCCCGGCGCACATCAGCAGCAGGCCGGGCCAGGGGCCGGCGCTGGCCCCCAGACCCTTCGCCAGGTCAAGGGCGCGGTGCAGCCGGGGCTCGGAATCCACCAGCAGCCGCTCCGGGGGGAAACCGGTAAACGCGCAGAAGCGCTCACGCCCGGGGCCATGGCTGATACCGATGGCCAGCACCTCGATGCCGGCGGA
This sequence comes from Synechococcus sp. CS-1333, assembly GCF_025128015.1. NCBI lineage: Bacteria > Bacillati > Cyanobacteriota > Cyanophyceae > Synechococcales > Synechococcaceae > Synechococcus > Synechococcus sp. CS-1333. The sequence goes on along the minus strand of NZ_JAHLYO010000003.1, from coordinate 61,086 downwards.
CTGCAGCCGGGGCAGGGCAGGCACCAGCGCCTGGGCGTACTCGAGGCTGTCGAAATCACCGAGCTGGGGCCACAGCAGCACCAGGAGACGGCGGCCCGGCCCCATAGCGGGCAGGCCGGCCAGGCGCTCCAGCAGCGCGGCCGGGGCGCGGCAGCCGACAGCCACTCCTGCGGCGGGAGCTGGGGCCGCTTCAGGGGCGGGGGCAGCGGTCATGGCGGGGGAGAAGGAGAAGGGAGCGGACTCAGCCCTGGCGATGGCGCCGGCGGCCGAGCGGTTCGATCCACTCCTGGCGGATCAGGTCGTTGTGCAGCTTGGCGGAGGAGAGGCGGCAGCCCAGCTGGATTTCGCCGTCGTCCAGCAGGCGACCGAGACGCAGCGCCGTGGCCTCCTCGACCCGCGAAAAGCCCTGCTGACGGGCCACGACCCAATCGAGCTCCGACGGGGTGATCACCCCGGTGGCGAGGGTTTCGATGAAGAGTTCGCCGACGGTCATGAACCGATGTTGCGGAATGTAAACATCCTGTCGCGAGACGCGGGCCGGCGCGGGCCCGGCCGAGAGCCGCACACGGCCAGACCGAGTCAGCCGCAGGGCCAGCCGCTGCCTTGCCTCCAGCGCTCCTTTGCGGCGCCACTTCCGTGCACCAATCGCTCAAGCGCACGGCGCCTCCTGCGGCCCAACGGCTCCAAGTCCGCACCCGCGGCATGGCCGCAGCCGCTCGGCCCCGACCCCACCCCCCCGACCTCGACCCCGCCCACAAGCCGGTCTCCTCACACTTCTTCACCTGTCGCGCCATCGTGTGTAAAGAAATGAAAAGTTCATGACCACCCTCACCCTGCTGGAAGTGTTCCTCGGTTTTCTCACCGCGGCCGTTGCCCTCTGGGCCGCCGGCCTGGCCGGCCCTTCCCAGGGACAGCTCTGAGCCGGCGCTGCCAGCTCCGCTTTTCTCAGAATTCCCGCCCCCCGTCCCTTTCCCCCTTCGTCCCCCCTCACCACCGCTCCGGCTGCACCCATGACCTCCTTTCTGTCCCGCTACGTGCTGCGGGAAGGCTTCCTCGCCAACACCGGCCTGCTGATCCTGCGCCTGGCCATCGGCGCGATGATGATCCACCACGGCCAGGAGAAGCTGGCAGATCCGCAGACCTTCGCCACCAATTACGTGGTGCCGTTGCACCTGCCCTTCCCGGTGTTCTTCGCCGAAGTGGCGGGCTTCTCGGAAATCCTCGGCTCCTGGTGCGTGATCCTGGGTTTCTTCACACCGATCGGTGCGCTGGCCCTGGCCGGAACGATGGGCGTGGCGGCTTACCACCACATCCTCACCAGCGGCTTCAACATCTACGTGCTGGAACTGGTGGTGCTGTACCTGGGCGGCAGCCTGGCGATCCTGCTGAACGGCCCGGGCCGCTTCTCCTTTGATGCCGGCATTCTCAGCGGCCTGCTCGGCGCCCGCCAGCCCCAGGCCGCCGCAGCCGCCGGCAGCGCGGCCATGTCCAGCAGCGTGCCCCTCAACCGCGCAGCCACCGCTGCTCCGACCTCCCTCTGAGAATCGAATCTCCCCGCTGAGCGGACATGTCGATTCCCCCCCTGCCGGCTCTGGTCACCCTCGTGGCCATGGTCGGCTTTCTTGCCACCGTGATGCTGGTGGGCGCGGCTCGCGTCAAGCACGGCGTCAAACCGCCCTCGGTGGTGGGTCCCGAGCCGTTCGAGCGGGCGCTGCGGGTGCAGCAGAACACTCTGGAACAGCTGATGGTCTTCCTGCCCTGCTTCTGGCTGGCGGTGGCCTTCAGCAGTGAGCCCGCGGCCACAGCGCTGGGCTTCGTCTGGGTGGGAGGCCGCGTGGCCTTCGCCGTCGGCTACCTCCAGGCGGCCGAGAAACGGGCCGCCGGTTTCGCGATCAGCTTCACCAGCAGCATCGTGCTGCTGGTCATGGCCCTGGTGGGTGTGCTCGCCAGGCTGGGCTGAACCCAGACAGGATGGCGCCGCTCAGGCCTTGGCATTTCAGGAGGAACAGTTCAGGTCAGGAGGAACGGTTCGGGCCTTCTGCTTTGAGGCTGCTCCTCAACTACTGCTGGCGCTGCTGGTGCTGCACCTCAGTTGTTGCTTCCCAGTCCTCGCTCTTCAGCTCCTGCTTGTCTGCGTTGCTGGCGAGTGTGTGCTGGTCATCCCACGCATGACCTGGCCCATGATCCTCACCCGCACCCAGCGCGGCAGGGGGACCAGGGCGTAGGTCAACAGCTTGGAGAGGGCGCCGGGCAGCACGGTGCCTTGACGCCCGAGGGCCTCAAGGATCGGCTGGGCGATCGCTTCGGGGTCGAGAGCATGGCCAAGGCGCAGGCCGGCCCGGCTCGCGAAGCCGCTGTGGGTGGGCCCCGGCGCAGCCGCCAGCACATCCACGCCGCAGGCGCTGAGCTCCACCTGCAGCGCTTCCGCCAGGGCCTGCACGTAGGCCTTGGTGGCGGCGTAATGGGCGGCGTAGGGCATCCCCTGAAAGCCCACGATCGAGCTGAGCAACACCAGACCACCCCGGCCCCGGGCGCGAAAGCGGCGCCCGAAATGGAAACAGGCCTGCATCAGCGCTCGGCCGTTCACCATCAACAGCTCGGTTTCGCTGGTGAGGTCGGCATCGAGGAAGGGGCCCGAGCTGCCGAAACCCGCGGCGGCCACCAGCAGACCCACCTCCAGCGGATCCGTGGCGGCACAAAGCACAGCGAGCTGGTCGTCCCGAGCCAGATCCAGATCCAGCACGCACACCTGCACGCCGTGCCGGGCAGCGAGCTGGGCGGCAAGGCCATCGAGTGCAGGGCGGCTGCGGGCCACCAGCACCAGGTTCAGCCCCGTCTCCGCCAGGCGGCAGGCCAGGGCACGGCCGATGCCGGAAGAGGCCCCGGTCACCACGGCCCAGGGTCCGTAGCGGCTGAGGAAATGCTGCTGACGGCGGGTACGGGCGGTTGTCATTGCTGGGTAGCGACTGGAACGACTGGGGAACGGATGGAGCGCGGCTGGTGTACAGGCGGGGAGTGGATTGGAGCGCGGCGGGGACAGGCAGCGGCAGGCGAGCGGCAGTTCTGGTTGTTAGCCATGATGTGCGTCATGCCATTGAGCAAAAAAGAGAGGGGGCGGATCCGGCAGGGGCATGGCCCAGCTCAGCCACCTTCGGCTCAGGGGCCAACAGGGCGGGCCACCGCCTCCAGCAGGCGGCTGGCCAGAACGGGATCGTCGACCAGGCGCGCCAGCAGCACCGCTCCCACCATGGCCGACGCCAGCTGCAGCGCTGCATCACTGGGGGTGGCATCGCCGGGCTCGTCCCCGCAGGGCACCTTGGCGGGCGGGCGGGCGGGCAACTTGCGCTCGATCGCCGCGAGCAACCCATGGGCCGCAGCGGCAAAGGCGGCGCGCACGGACGCCGGCTGGCGACCCCCCTCACCCCCAAGCGCCGCGATCACGCAGCCCCGCTCCGGGTGAGCGACGTGCTCGGGCGAGAGGTAGAAGGCAAGGCTCTGCTCCAGCGAAAGCCCCTCAGCCAGCGGCCCCTCGGCGCTGGCGGCGGCCGCCGTGCGGATGGCTTCAGCCACCAGGGCGTCGCGGCTCTGGAAATGGGAATAGAAGGCGCCATGGGTGAGGCCGGCCTGCTTCATCAGCGCCGGGATGCCGATACCCGAGAGCCCCTGACGGCGTAATTCAGCCGCGGCAGCGCGCAGGATGCGCTCACGCACAGCTTGCTTGTGACCGTCGGCGTATCGCATGATGGGCATCATGCCATGAATCTGTGGGCCTCACCCGCCCCGCAGCGGGTGGCTCAGCTGCAGGCATGAACAACCCCGATGGGAAAGCACAGCTGGGAAGCTGCGGAACAACGTTTGGGCGCCCCTGGCGAAGTTCCGTGAGGTTCAACACAGAGGCACTTCAAGCCGTATCTCGGCGAGCGGAAGTCCTTCAGGGGCCAGGGGCGCAGCAGGAGATGGATTTGAAGTGTTCATCCCGCATCACCCGGCTTCCCCAGACCGTGTCAGCAGCCTCCTAGGCCTCAACCTCCCAGAGCACCATGCACGCTCGCTTGTGAAGGATCTGTAGTTCGTAGCTGCTGGAACAGGCCGAGGCCGCATAGCCATAGCAGACATGCAGCGGCAGAAGATGCTCTTCCCTGGGATGGCAGTAGCGGGCAAAAGGGGCGTCCTGCCAATGGAGCAGACGCTGGCTGCGCTCCTGTTCAGCGAGCTGGCGGTTGGAACAGGTGTCGAGCAACCAGTTCTCGAAGGCCCCATTCATCGCCTTGGATTCAGCTGTATCGGGTGTGAAGAAGGCCTTCATGTTGTGGAAGGAGAAGCCCGAACCGATCAGCAGCAACCCCGGATCCGCCAGGCCTTGCAAGGCACGGCCCAGGGCCAGATGCTGGGCAGGATCCAGGCTGCGAAGCAAAGACAGCTGCACGCATGGGATCTCTGCCGCGGGAAACATGATCTTCAGAGGCACGAACAGGCCATGATCCAATCCTCTCGTGGTCGTGAGGCGGGCCTCGATGCCAGCTTCAGCCAGCGCCGCAGCGATGGCGCACGCCAGCGGCGGATCACCTGGGCATGGATACTGAATCTCGTACGACTCGTGTGGAAATCCGCTGTAGTCGTAGAGAAGCGACGGATTCGCGCCGGCAGTCACAGTGGGTTGCTGCTCTTCCCAATGGGCACTCACCACAAGGATGGCGGAAGGCCGCTCGATCGTGGCGGCAATGGTTGTCAGGCAAGCAACCATTTCGGCATGGGCCGCATCACCAAGCAAAGGCAATGGACCACCACCATGGGAGAGGAACAGGGCCCGGCGTCGCTGCACTGATCACTCCTGATGCAAAGCTGCTTGCACAGCTGCCTGGATGGATGAGCGCCAGTGCCCAAGGCCATGCAAAGCATTGAGCCCAAGGTCATGAAAGGCACTGAGCCCATCACCCAAACCCCAGAACTGTCAGAGCAACTGTAGAGCAGACGCACAGGGGAGAACCACTGCCTGCAGCAGGGATGGCAGCAGCAGCGACGACAGACGTGGCGGCAGCAGCAATGGTCGGGAAGGAAAGGCCGCCCCATCAGCGAAGCCGGTGGTCAGTCTTCCTCGGAGATGTACAGCTCCGTGCCTCGTTGGTAGAAGTTGAAGGTTTTACCCTGGTCTTCACAATCGGATTGGGTGGCCGCGTAAGCCTTCAGAGGGGTGCGTACGATATTGGTGACGCCGGTGGTGTTGTCGTCGTAGCGCACATTGAGCGCAGGCGATTTATTCTCGCCTTCAAACTTGTAGTTCCAGGTCAATTTCAGCCACTTTCCGGGTGCCACGGTGGCGGACGTCCACTCACCTGAGCTGCCCCAGCGATAAGCGAAGTTCACGGAATAACCGGTTTCGGTGCCGATACAGGCCAAGGCGAACTTCGTTGACTGAGCGGAGGCGATTGGGGCCTGCGCCACTGTGAACGGAATCACCAGCAAGGGGATGGCCCACCAGCGGCGCGCAGACCTTTGCAAGGAGTGTGGCGCCGAACAAGCCGCCGAAAGAGGCCGCGAAGATTCACCCAGAAGAGGGAAAGAACGCTGAACCGGCCTAGCAGAACGAAGCAAGTGCAAGGACTTGCCAAACATAGATTGCAATCCCATAGCTACACCTATTATCCGAAGAGCAAACATAACTGAATGAGGCCCACCTGTCTGGCAAATGTCATCATTGGTAAAGGCCTACTCCGCGCTAACCACATCACGAACAAGCGCGCAGCAGCTTGCCAGCCACTGCCAGGCAGGGACTGAGCCTGCTCCTGATGGTTCTGCTGATGGGTTGAGGTTTCTATCCTCTGGCCTGTGGATGCAAAACCATGGTGATCGGAGATGGATCGCAGCTGCCCAGGTGAATGAACCACTCGTGCACGTCAGCTCGACACCGGCAGCAAGGGATGACCGAGAAACCAACCGATGCCGTCGGCCACCAGCACCAAGCCAAGCACCACCACCACCACCGCTGTGAGCTTCGGCAGCACCGACAGACTGAGCGAGGCCAACGACTGAAAGATCCTGCCGGCCTGCTGGGGAAAGAGGAAGCGCAGCCCGATCAGGCTGAGCAGAGGCAGCACAAAGATGAGGTTGTAAACAAGGAGATAAGCGACTCCCGCCAACCCCTGCGGGTCATGTTGCACGATCCGCTCCACAGCCGCGAGGTAGGGCACGGCGCCCGGAAGGCCCACCAACACCAAGCTGCCCCCGAGCACCGCCATGGCGGCCGGTGAATTACCGGTTGCTGGGGCCTCCTGTGGTTTGGCGGTGGTTGATCGCTGCATGAGCCAGGGGGAGGCCAACAGCAACAGTCCCACCAGGATCTGAATCACCAACTCCAGCACCTGGGGTTGATTCCAGAGGCGTGCAAGACCTGCACCGAAGTGCGCTGTGAAGGCTTCTGCTCCTAACAACAACAAAAGGCCAAAGCACACATACACCACATAAACCCCCGCCACAAACGAACCAGCAAGGGCCACGGGACGACGGCTACCAAGCGCCACCGTCATCGGCACCAGAGCCAGGGGAACCATCGACAGACTGTCAACCAGGCCGATCGCCACCAAAACAAGAAGCAGGCCCACGCTCGCACCGATCCAGCCGGGAGCTGGATTGTATGGGAGGAAAGTGAAAAGTCAGCAGGGTTTTGTTGGAAGACTGAATCCTGAGCAGGAGGTGATGCTGGAGCGCTGAGATCACCATGGTCATGGCGTGGGGGAGATGGGCCAAAGATAATCAGACAGATGGTCGCTGACGATCAATTGGCAGCAGAGCCGATGTGTTCGATCCCGTGGTTCTCGCTGACAAGTGTGCAGGTATCCTCCCGATCGGACCGACCGTAGGGGAGCCTTCACAAGGCCTTGATTCAGCTCTGTGAAGAAATTCTGACCACAACGCGCCGCAACTCCGCGAAGCCACTTGAAGACCGATGATCAATTCAATGATCCAAGGAAAAGACCAACGATGCCACAAGACCAATAGCCAGAAATTCATCCCATCGCTTGAAGACAAAACATCATAATGGCTCCGTAATCGGCGCCTGCCTCGTACCTTGAGGTTGCTTTTCAAAGACGACCACACTGTCGTAGATCGAGATGCAGTCTGTGGTGCGGGTGAATGAGGAAATCGGCAAGGCACCCCGCGTATGCACGGCATTGATCTCATCAATCTTTCCCTTCGCGAACTCGATGAAGCTCCCCGATCGTCCAATCCCACCGTCATACTCATCCCAATAGCAAGTATGCGTATCTTCCACCATGTAAACGCCTCTGGGATGAATACGTTCATAAAGCAATTCAAACGAAGAGACCATGTGGCTCATCCGATGGCTGCCATCATCCAAGACAATATCGATTCGTGGATAGCGGCTGAAGATCCGCTCGATCACCGCAGGATCATCCTGGCTACCAATGAAGATGTCAACACCTTCGCCCTCATGCTGCTTGCATTCAGGATTGATGTCAAGACCAAGAACCTGTGCGCCGGGACCGAAATACTCCTTCCACATAGCCAAAGAACCGCCACCAAAAACCCCGATCTCAAGGATCACCGGAGCGGCGTTGCGGAATCTCGAGAAATGTCGCTCATAGATATCAAAGTAATGAATCCATTTATGCATGAGCTTGGAAGAGTTTTCCAAGAAGTAGCGATGCAGGAATCCGCCGCAATCAACTGAGGCCACAACGAGATCAACTGATAGTGTTCAATCTTAGACTCTCTCCAGACGTTTGCCATCACAGCCGAGAGGGATCTGGGCACTCCCACTGCCTTCTGCCACTCACGACAGCTGACAGCCATTGCCATCAACATCCTGCCCACATGGCCATCGAGGAAGAGCAGAACATCCATCTGCCACCCATTCGGCAGATGGATGTCAATCCATGCCGGAACTGACGACGACCTTATCCATTACCAGCGTCCCAGGCCTCAGGTCCTCGAACAGTCAACCGCTCAGATCGTCAGGCATTCAACCCCACAGTCCGGAACGCACCAACGTCGCATCCAAACCCACCTCTAATAGCTGTAATTCGCCTCAAACAACGGCGCACCATCGGAGGGTTCTGAGCCGGGCGCATAGAGGCCCTGAGACGCCAGGCCATTGGCCCGGGCGCGCGCCAACAGCGCCTGCTGGCCGGAGGCCAGATCGTGGCCAGCCCAGTGCTTCAGGCACGACTGCTGCAGCGCACGGCCGTAGGAAAAGCCCAGGTGCCACGGCGCTGGCGTGGTGGCTTGATTGATGCCGTTGAGATACACACTCGCCTCCTCTTCGCTCAGGCCACCGGAGAGGAACAGCACAGCCGGCACACTCACCGGCACCGTGCGCTCCAGCGTGCGCAAGGTGTATTCAGCCACCAGTTCGGGGCTGGGCGGGGTGGCGCAGGCCATGCCCGGCAGGGTGAGCGACGGCTTGAGCAGGCTGCCCTCCAGGAACACACCACAGTGGCTGAGGGCGCTGTACACCGTGCGCAGCACCCACTCCTGCACGGCAGCAGTGGTTTCGATGTCGTGGTCTCCATCCATCAGGATTTCCGGCTCCACGATCGGCACCAGCCCCGCCTCCTGCACCGTGCGCGCATAGCGGGCCAGGCCCCAGGCGTTCTCGCGCACGCACAGATCCGAGGGGGATCCCTCGGCGGAAATCTTCAGCACCGCGCGCCACTTGGCGAAACGAGCACCGCGCGCATAGGCGCGCGTTGCCCGCTCCTGCAGTCCCTTCAGGCCGGTGCACCAGCTCTCTCCCTCCAGTCCGCCCGCCAGCGGCTCCAGACCCTGGTCCACCTTGATGCCAGGAACGATGCCGCTGCTGCGGAACAAGTCCACGAGCGGCGCACCAGGTTCGCCCAGCGCATTCACGCTGTCTTGAAACAAGGTTTCCTCAAACAGGATCACGCCGCTGATGTGCTCGTTGAGCTCAGGTGTGGTGGCCAGCAGGCTGCGGTAAGCGCGGCGGTTCGCCTCGGTGTTGGCCACACCGATGGCCTCGAAGCGTTTGCCGATCGTGCCGGTGGATTCATCGGCGGCCAGCAGTCCCTTGCCCCGGGCCGCCAGGGTGCAGGCTGTGCTGGCCAGTTCATCGCGAAAGCTCTCGTGGCTCATCGATTCCGGTGCGGGAAACAAACAGCAGAACCGATCGGCTCCGACCTCTCCTTAAGTGGGGCAGAGGGCGGTGTCAACGGCGCGGTGTGGAATGAATCCAGCTGGAGGCTGCTTCCGGAAAGCCGCACCGGTTGCGCCGCAATGAGCCGGCGACAATTGTTTGATGGGGGTCCCGGGGATCGAACCCGGCTTAGGCGGATTATGAGTCCGCTGCATTCACCAGATTGCTAGACCCCCAGCGTGCCGCTCACCACAAGCCGCGGATCGGCCGTGACCACATCGACGTGGGTACTGCGCCATCATCCAGCTGATGCGGTGCCATCGATTCACCGGAACCCTGCAGACTGCCGGTGAACTGGCTGGGCAGGTCAGCTGTGCGAAACGGGATCGGCGAGCTGAGTTCTTCCATCGCCGCGTTGACGGTGTTGTTGATGGCGCTCCCATCCCAGATGATCGCCTGATCAGGAAAGCCCAGTCCCATCACGCGGTTGCCTTCCGGCCCACCCATCGCGATGCCGAGGATATCGGTGGCCTGATGAAGGATGTTCACCCCTGCCGCAAACGGTGAGCGCCAACTGAAGGCGCGCCGCATGAAGAGGGTGTCGGTGGCTTCCACCACGCCGCAGCGGGTGACCTCCACCGGCGCCGCGCGGCCTGGGCCCGAACCGGAGGCACCGGCCTCCACCGTTGTGGTGCAGACAACCGGGTCGGCCAACGCAGGGGCTGTGGTCATGACCGCCAGGCCACTAGCCGCCACCAGCCATGCAACGAGACCCGGCCGCATCATGGAAGGCCACGCCAGGGATGCAACGGAGCGGGTGGGAACCACAGCAGAAGGGGTGGGGCGGGTCATCGGAAGCACCAGAGACGCCCGTGCCCGTTGCAGGCAGGAGCTGGCCATTTGAGCGCAAACTAAGTCAGCAAGCCGGAAAGTTGCCAGTGTCCGCCGTTCCCGACTCCCTGGCCGCCGCTCCGGCCACCCCGCTGCCCCCCGCTGATCCGGCGGAACGGCGCCGCGCCCTGCTGCCGCTGCTGGCCGACCGCGCCTATCGCCATGGCCGTTTCACCCTGGCCTCCGGGCGCAGCAGCGACCATTACGTGAACTGCAAACCGGTGAGCCTCAGCGGTTACGGGCTGGCCCTGCTGGCGGAGCTGATGCTGGAGCAGGTGGAAGACGGTGCGCTGGCCGTCGCCGGGCTCACCCTCGGCGCCGATCCGTTGGTGAGCGGCGTCGCGTTGGCGGCGGCGCTGGTGGGGCGGCCGCTGGATGCCCTGATCGTGCGCAAGGAGGCAAAAGGCCACGGCACCGGTGCCTGGCTGGAAGGCCCCCTCCCCGCCGCCGGCAGCACGATCACCGTGCTGGAAGACGTGGTCACCACCGGCGGGTCGTCGCTCAAGGCGGTGCGGCAACTGCGGGAGGCCGGCTATGTGGTGCAGCGGGTGGTCACGATCGTGGATCGGCAGGAAGGCGGCCTCGAGGCGATGACCGCAGCCGGGCTGGAACTGCGCAGCCTGTTCCTGTTGGAGGAGATCGCCGCGGCCGCCGGCAACAACGAAGCAGCCGCAAGCAACCACTCCCCAACCGCCACCAGCTGATCCCGCCCCGATCCCGGCGGTGATTTGCAAGGGTAAGGGCGCCGGATGCTCCCCCACCGTGACGCCCCATCCCCAGCCCGACCCATGGGCCTGGCAGCCGCCCCGCCCCAGCCGCCTGCAGCAGCCGGCGGTGCTGATCCGCCTGGAAGGGGCTGACACCCTGCGCTTCCTGCACGGCCAGACCAGCCAGGACCTGGAGCGGGCCCAGAGCGGCCAGTGCCTGGCCACCTGCTGCATCAGCCCCACCGGCCGTCTGCGCGCGCTGGCCGAGGTGCTGGTGGATGGCGCAGGCGCCTGGCTGCTGGTGAGCGCCGGTGATGGCGGCGCCGTGCATCAGGCACTCGATCGGGTGCTGTTTCCGGCCGATCAGGTGGTGCTGGGGGCGCCCCAGCCGGTCAGGTTGTTCACGCTGTTTGAGGCTCCCGGCCCCTTGCTGGCGCCCCCCGGGCAATGGCAACCCCTCGGCGCGGCCGACGGCGCCGAGGGGTTTCTGCTGCCGGGCGGCCGGATGGTGCTGCCGGCCGAGACGCCGGAGCCAGAGGCGCTCCAGGCGCTGCCGGCCCTCTCTGCCGCCGAGGCCGAGCGCTGGCGGCTGCAGGGCGGCCACCCCGCCGCGCCCGCCGAGATCAACGAGGAGGTGAACCCGTTCGAGCTGGGCCTGGCAGGGCGGGTGAGCCTCTCGAAGGGCTGCTACGTGGGCCAGGAAACCCTGGCCAAGCTGGCCACCTACGACGGCGTCAAGCAGCAACTGCGCCGCTGGGTGTGCACGCCTCCCGCCGGTGGCCCGCTGCCGCTGCCAGGTGGCAGCCTGCACACCCCGGCGGGCGACCGGGCCGGGCGGATCACCTCCTGTCTGGAGCTGCCCGCCACTGCTCAGCAGCCGGCCTGCTGGCTGGGGCTGGCCCTGGTGCGGCGGCAGGCACTGGCGGAGGCGTGCCTGCAGGCCGAGGGCGGGCTGGAACTGGCGCTCTCCATCCCGGAGGCGTTCGTAACCCCGCCGGTGGGCGCCGGCGGCGGGGCGGGCAAGCTCTAAGCAAGTGGTGCCGGCGGGTCCTGGTGCGGGGGCGATTGGTCCTGCTCCAGCAGCCAGCGGGCCACCGCCCAGGTGGCCCGGACGTCGTCGTGGTTGTAGCGGAGGATCCAGCGCAGGTTGTGGTGGCTGCCGCGACCCGCAGCGGTGCCATCGCCGCGCCACTGGCGCCACCACAGCAGGCAGCGGGCCCCATCCACCCCCTTCTGGCTCCAACGGAAGCCGAGCCAGCCAGCCACCCCCTTGAGCCCGTAGCTGCTCACCGGCAGCAACCAGTGGCGCCGCAGGCGCACGTGCAGGTCCACCAACCGCGCCCGCAGCGCCGCCACTTCCCGTTCGCTGGCGCCCTGGCGCTGGGCAAGCCGCACCAGCGCCACCGCCTCGGTTTCGCCGTAGTGGAGCAGGGGCCACCCCGGACTGCGCGCCAGCGCCCGCCGCAGGCGCTGCCACAGCAAGGCTTCGCCGTGCTCATGCAGGGCCAGCAGCGGCTGGTAACGGCTGCCGGCGGCGGCGGCCGTGGGCCAGCGGCCATCAGCCTGCCGCTCGATCCGCAGAAAGCCGTGCAGAAAGTCGTCGCGGGCGTCCGGGTCGGATTCGATGTCGTAGACGAGCACGCCGGGGGCCGCCGCCAGCTCCGGCAGCGCCAGCAGAGGCTGGCCGGGGAGAGGCGCGATCCGTTGCGGAGCGCCGTCGCGCTGCACCCGCGCCTGGGCCACCAGCCGCTCAGCCACCTCACGGTGCTGCTCGCCGTGCACCTCCAGCGCATCGGCCAAGGCACCGGGGTCGGCCGCCGCCAGATCCGCCACCCCGCCCACATGGAGATCCAGCAGCAGCTCGCGGCGTTTGCCGCCAATGCCGCTCACTTCGCTGAGGTGGCCCTGCTGGGCCGCCTCCTGGTCGCACAGGCCCCGCCAGGAGCAGAGCACGCACTTTTTGCGGTCGTTGACCAGCGGTGGCGGCTGAGACCGTTGCAGATCGTCCGCCAGTTTCGGCAGGCTGTCGTCGAGCTGGCGCTGCAGTCCAGGGCCCAGCGCCAGGTGTTCCTGCTCCAGCCCGCGGGCGCCGTGGGCCAGCACCAGGCCCTCTGCCACGCTGGCGTCCTGGTGCTCCCCCAGAAGCCGGCCCCAGAGCGTCATCAGCAGGCGGTGTTCCCGCGTGAGCCGCCGGCCGTGGCGCGCCATCACCGGCAGATAGGCATGGGCGCCCCAGCGGCTGCTGCCGGTGGTGCGCAGCAGCAGGGGCGGGTGGGCCTGCAGCGCCAGCCCGCCCGGGCCCTCGCCGGCCAGCCGCAGCCCCACCACGGCGGGCGCGGCGGCGGCGCAACCCGCCTCACCCCGCTGGGGCTTGCGGCCCAGCAACTGCACAAAGCAGCGCTGCTGGTCGTCCAGCTGCAGGGTGCGGTGGGCCGTCCAGAGTCGTCGCTCCTGGGGGCCATGGCGGTCGAGCCAGGCGCGGCGACGGCAGCGGACCCAGCTGCGCAGCAAACGGTCGGTGAGCACCCGATCGGGGTGGGCGGAAGGCATGAGGCCAAGCTAAAGGGAACGGTGGCCTGCCCAGAGGCCGGCACGCGCTCTGCCCCGCAGGATGCGTCACGCTGCTACGACCCTGGCACTTCCCCTCCCCCCCATGGCGTCCGCCCCCCTGCCCCTGGAGCCCAGCCCGATCCGGTTCGGCACCGATGGCTGGCGCGGCATCCTTGGCGTCGACATCACGGTGGAGCGGCTGTTGCCGGTGGCAGCCGCCGCCGCCCGCGAGCTGGAGCATTCCGCCCCGCCGGGCCTGCACAGCCGGGAGGTGGTGATCGGCTACGACCGCCGCTTCCTCGCGCCTGAACTGGCCGAGGCGATCGCCGCCGCCGTGCGGGGCGCCGACCTGGAGCCCCTGCTCACCGACACGCCCGTGCCCACCCCCGCCTGCAGCTGGGCGGTAGTGGAGCGCGGCGCCCTGGGCGCCCTGGTGATCACCGCCAGCCACAACCCACCGGAATGGCTCGGTCTCAAGATCAAGGGCCACTTCGGCGGCTCGGTGGAAGGCGACTTCACCGCCCGGGTGGAGAAGCGCCTGGAGGCCGGCGGCATCACCGTGCCGATCGCCGGCGACACCCCCCGCTTCGATGGCTGGGCCGGCTACCTGGCGGGGCTGCGCCGGCTGGTCGACACCGGCGCCCTGCGCCAGGGCCTGGCACGGCTGGGCATGGCGGTGATCGTGGATCCCATGCACGGCTCGGCCGCCGGTGGCCTGCCGGCGCTGCTGGGCCAGCCGCCTGCCGCTGCACCCCACCCGGCTGAAACCGGCGGCATCCAGGAGATCCGCTCGAACCGCGATCCGCTGTTCGGCGGCCATCCCCCCGAACCGCTGGAGCCTTATCTGGGCGAACTGATCGCAGCGGTGCGCGCCAGCACCGCCGCCGGCCTGCCGGCGCTGGGCATCGTGTTCGATGGCGATGGCGACCGCATCGCCGCCATCGACGAGCGGGGCCGCTACTGCAGCACCCAGCTGCTGATGCCACTGCTGATCGATCACCTGGCCCGCGCCCGCGGCCTGCCCGGCGCCGTGGTCAAAACCGTGAGCGGCTCCGACCTGATGCAACAGGTGGCCGAAGGCCTCGGCCGGCGCGTGATCGAGAAGCCGGTGGGCTTCAAGTACATCGCCGCCGAGATGTTGAGCGGTGATGTGCTGATCGGCGGGGAGGAATCCGGTGGGGTGGGGCTGGGCATGCACCTGCCGGAGCGGGATGCCCTGTTCGTCGCCCTGCTGGTGGTGGAAGCGGTGGTGGAAGGGGGGCTGCCGCTGGGCGAGCGACTCGATCAGCTGCGCGAGGCCCACGGCGGCGCCGGCACCTATGACCGCCTCGACCTGCGGCTGCGGGACATGGCCACCCGCCAGCGGCTGGAACGGCAGCTGGCCGATGCCGCCCCCACGGAGGTGGCCGGCGCGCCGGTGCTGGAGGTGATCCGCACCGATGGCGTCAAGCTGCGGCTCGGCGCCAGCCACTGGCTGATGCTGCGCTTCTCCGGCACCGAACCGCTGCTGCGTCTCTACTGCGAAGGCCCCAGCCCCGAGCGGGTGGCCGCGGTGCTCGCCTGGGCGCGGCAGTACGCGGAGGCGGCATGACCCCCACCACCCCGCCCGCCCCATCCACCGTGCTGGTGCTGGCCAGCGGCAATGCCGGCAAGCTGCGGGAATTCAACGCCGCCCTCAACGGCGAGGCGGCCCGCGCCGCCGGCCTGCCGCCACTCGATGTGCGCCCCCAGCCCAGTGGCTTCGAGGTGGAGGAAACAGGCGAGAGCTTTGCCGCCAATGCCCGGCTCAAGGCTGAAGCCGTGGCATTGGCCACCGGCTGCTGGGCACTCGCCGACGACTCGGGCCTGAGTGTGGAGGCACTCGGCGGCGCCCCCGGCATCCATTCGGCCCGCTACGCCGCCAGCGACAGCGAGCGCATCGCCCGGCTGCTGCGGGAACTGGGTGAACAAGCTGCAGCCCAGGCGCCCACCGCCAACCGCCGCGCCTGCTTCACCGCCGCCCTGGCTCTGGCAGATCCCAGCGGCCACACCGTGCTCACGGTGGAAGGGATCTGCCCTGGGGAGATCCTCACGGCGCCGCGCGGCAGCGGCGGCTTCGGCTACGACCCGGTGTTCCTGGTGCCGGAGGCCGGCCTCACCTTCGCGGAGATGGACCTCGATCTGAAGCGCCGCCTCGGCCACCGCGGCCGGGCCCTGGCGGCGCTGCTGCCGCAGCTCGGGCCGCTGCTGCAGCCCTGATGGCGGTCAATCTCACCAACGAGCTGGCCAAGGAACGCAACCGGGCGGCGGCAGAGCGGACCTTGATGGCCTGGATCCGCACCTGCCTGGCGCTGATCAGCTTCGGCTTCGGTCTCGACAAGATCATCGGCGCCATCAACACCAATCGCTTCGAGCGGCCCGTCCATGCCGGCCTCGGCGTGCGGCTGGTGGCGATCGGCTTCGTGCTCACCGGCATCCTGGCCATGGCCGCCGCCGCACGGGAACACCTGCGCACGCTCAAGCGACTCCAGCGTGACGACTTCTTCTATGTCGACCAGACCTCGATCGGCATCGCCACCGCCATGGCCCTCACTCTGATCGGCAGCGTCGCCCTGATCCTGTTGATCACCGGTGCGAGGCCGATGTGAATCCGGCCGTGGCGCTGGCGCTGCCCGTCACCCTGTTCGCGTTGGTGTTCGCGCTGGGGTTGGGGCTCTCCGCCACCGAGCTGGCACTGGTGCGGCAGCGGCCCTTCCTGCTGCGCGCGCTGCTGGGCACCTGCCTGCGCAATCCGGGCCTGGCGCTGGTGGCGCTGCCCTTTGTGCGCTGGCGAAAACGGCAGCGGCTGCGGGCGTGAATCGGATGGCACAGGTCAGGATGCGCGTGGGGTGGTGAAGGCGATCGAGATGCGCCCATCGGGGCGGCGAAGACATCTGCCCATTGAAGGTGTCGCGCGCCACCCTTTCCAGCAGGCTGGGGGCGAGGCGTTGCCCGTGGCCTTTCTTCACGAGAACAACGTTCTCCTGCCAAAGGAGGGGACGTCGCCGGAGTAGTTGAAAGCCCGCGCTGCAAATACGATTCTTTGGGCGATGCGCACAACCCGGACGCTGTGGAGATCGGCACTCACCCATATCCTCAACACCATCATCATGCAGGGAGTTGACTCCAAGTTGGATTCAGCGAGAGACCGGGGCTCAAGCGGATCATGCCAACAGGTTTCACGTACCTTCAGGGCCCCACCGTGTCCACCAACCCACGTCCTCGCCTGGGTTCCGAAGATCGGCGCCGCTGGATGTGAGTCAGAATGTTGCGGACCCATTCGCTCCGTGGCGGCGATGTAGTCGTCCCGGCCACAGTGAGGCAACACCTACCTCCACCCTCCACCGTGCGGTTGTCCGCAGGGTGAAGCCTTCCACCCCAATGCCCCAGAAAGCGATCGTCCTGTTCAGCGGAGCTCTGGCGAGCTGCGCACTCGCCCTGCTTGCGGCACCGGCCTGTGCAGAGTTGCTCTACAAGCTTTCCACCAGATGCAGCCTGGCGGGAGCGGATCCCCAGGCCTGCACAGTTGAAGCCGAGGATTTCGGCAGCGTCACGTTGTATCGACACCGCATCGGCGCAGTGACCAAAACGATCCGTGTGACCGACTCCCCTCTGAAAATGGAGCTCTACAACGCCGAGCGCAAGAAGTGGGAGACCCTGCAAAGCGCGTCGGCACGGTTTTCAGCCAACACGGTGTGCTTCAACGGCCGAGATCTCTGCGTCGTCAATCCCAACTACCTCAACAGCGTGCAAGAGAACCGGCCCGATCTGATGACTGGGCGGGATCTGGTTCGCGTGCACTTCGACAGCAGCGGTCGCACCAACGCGAGCTGCTACGACGACGGATGTGATCTGGTCCTGAAATGAACCAACTCTCCGGATTCGCCTTTGTGTTGGCTGGCATGGTCACACTTCCCGCTGGTGCCGGCTTCGCTTTTGATTCCTCAACTGCAACTGCCTCCCCTCCCACACACCTGATCGCTCGGGGAGGTGGTGGTGGCTCCCGCGGCGGCGGCTCCCGTGGTGGTGGGGGTGGTGCCTCACGGGCCAGCCTTGGATCCCAGGGCGGCAGCAGGGGCAACACAGGCTTTGGCAACGCCAGTAGCGGTCTCAGCCGTGGATCCTCCAGGCCCAGCGGCGGCTGGAGCAACCAAGTGCGTCAACCCGGCGTCAACCCCTCGCTCAACCGGCCCAGCGGCAACACCGTGGCCGGCAACCGCAACCTGAACCGCGACACCAACCGTAGTGTGAATCGCAATCTGGACAACAACCGGAACGTGAATCGGGAGGTGAATCGCGATATCAACAGAAACGTCAATGTGAATCGCACCGCCAACGTCAACTGGGATCGGCGCGTCAACATCAACAACGTGAACGTCAATGCCGGCTGGGCGCGGCCAGGCTGGGGCGTGGCGCGGCCGTGGAACTACGGCTGGTATGGCGGTTGGAGCACGCCAACCTGGGGCTGGTGGGGCGCCCGCGCCGCCACCTGGGGCATCGCCACCCTCGCCACTGCTTCAATCATCAACAACGCCGTCAATTCAGCCATCAGCGCCAACCAGACCTACATCCTGGTGCCGAACAGCAGCTACCAGCTGATCTTCGCTTCGGTGGTGCCAACCAGCAGCTCGGTGGTGAGTTTCGCCGTTACCGCCGACGGCGGCACCTACCAGCTCACGGCCGACTGCAACGCCGGCCTTCTGGATGGCCGCCAGCCCCAGTCCGCCGCGGAGGCGGAACTGCTCAATGCCGCCTGCCAGGTGGCCTTCGGCAACGTCTGAGGCCCGGGGGCGCTCAGCGCCCCCGAGTAGGACGGAGTCAGGCCTCCGCCGTCAACGACCATGTCCAAAGCCCAACTGAACGCGTTCCTGCTGCAGGTGGAAGGCGATCCCGCGCTCAAGGCCAGGGTGGACGGGGCCGCCGATCCCGCTGCGGTGGTGCTGATTGCCGCCGAACTGGGTCATGTGTTCTCCGCCGCCACCCTCAGCCGGCAGCAGCGGGGCTGATCCCGGCATCCAGGGCCTGCTTCAGGCTCTCCAGCCGAGCTCGGTTCACCCCCAGGTCTGAATCGCCGAGGCGTGAGGCCGAGCGCACCTGCAGCACGCCACTGCGGGCATCGGCCGCCAGTTCAAGGTCGTCGATGAAGCCGAACAGGCGGCTTTCCGCGGTGGCGTGGAGATAGGCCGCCTCCGGCTCCTCCTCGAAGCGCTCCACCCTGATCCCTGGCGTGGCCTTCAGCACCGGCACCAGCTGGCGCAGACCGTCCAGCGGATCGGCGAGGGGCCAGTCCTGGCGGACGCAATGGCTTGGCGCCGTGCAGGTGGAAAGGCGCCCATCGTGCAGGCCGAGCTCCACCGGCACCGGCCCCACCAGGTGGAACAGCGCAGCAGCAGCGGCCGCCGGCTGAAAAGCGAGCGGAGCTGCGACGGCCAGCAGCCACAGGCCGGCCGTCACCAGCAACCGGCCCAGACGCAAAAAGAGCTGTGGCACCAGGCCTGAAGCGGCGCTGGAGGCGGAGCCAGTGGCGTGCGGGCGCGGGTTCACGCCGCACTCCAGCTGCCATGCAGCCCGTGGGGGATGGCCA
This sequence comes from Synechococcus sp. CS-1333, assembly GCF_025128015.1. Classification (NCBI taxonomy): domain Bacteria; kingdom Bacillati; phylum Cyanobacteriota; class Cyanophyceae; order Synechococcales; family Synechococcaceae; genus Synechococcus; species Synechococcus sp. CS-1333. The sequence goes on along the minus strand of NZ_JAHLYO010000003.1, from coordinate 42,224 downwards.
GGGGCAGGGGAATCACCGCCTGCTCGGTGAGGTCGTCGGCCCGCAGGATCACCAGGTCACTGGCCGAGCGGGCACCGTTCCAGACCACGCAGAGGATCCAGCCGTCGTCTTCCGCCGGAGCGGACCCGGCGCCAACGGCCGGCCGGGGCACCATCAGCGGCTCGCTGACGAAGCCGCGCGGCGCCGCGCTCCACACCCAGCGTTCGCCGGAGTGGAGGTCAAGCTTCTCGATCGCCTGCAGCGGGTCGTTGCCCCGCTCCCGGTGGGTGACCGCCATCCAGGCGTAGCGGGCGTCCAGCCCCACGCGGGCGGGGTTCACCATCGCGAATTCGCAGCAGCGCTCCTCCAGCCGCTCGCTGCTCACCGTGCCGGTGGCCAGATCGATGCGGCAGCGGTGCAGCTGGCCCACCGGCAGGGTGCTGAAGTCGACAGCACGGAAGTCGGTGTCCGGGCCGATCGTGGGGAAGTCGTCGTAGTAGATCGAATCCACCACCACCTGGCCGGCGGCGCCGGCGCCGGGGTCTTCGAAGGCATTGAGGTGGTGGAACACGAAGCCGGCCGGCGCCTGCACCTGCAGGGGCTCCCCTTCACCGGAGCGAGGAATCAGCCAGAACTGGCCCTGCTCGCCGGGCTTGGAGGCCAGGCACTGGGCGGCTCCCTTCAGGCCGAACACGAAGCCCAGCGGGTTGAAGGCCATGGCGTTCTGCAGGAACACGGCCCAGTTGGGGGTGATCGCGAAATCGTGCAGAAAGGCGAACCCCTTGAAGCTGCGGGTCTGATCGGCCAGCAGGCGGCCACTGCCGTGCCTACCGCTGCCCTGGTGACCGCTGCTGTGATCGCCGCTGGTGCCGTGGCTGCTTGGGTCCTGGCTGTTGATGGCCTCGCCGTTGCTGGCCTGGCTGCTGGAGGCGTCGAACTCCATCAGCCGGATCTTGCTGCGGGGCCCCGCCTTCACCCCGAAGGTGACCATGCGCGGACCGCCCCGGTGACCGGGATCGAAGCGGGGGTGGGCGCTGAAGGCCTCCCCGGCGGCAAGCACGCCATCAAGCCGTTCGAGGCCGGTGGTCTCCAGCGTGTCGGGATCAAGGCCGTGGGGCAGGCTCGCCTCCCAGAGCGCCAGCAGGCGGTCGCCCAGCCGCACCACGTGGGTGTTGGCGATGTTCTTGAGCCGCAGGTCGAAGGCATTGGCCAGGGGACCGCCGGGCTTCTGGGTACCGAACACGCCGCGGTACACGAAGCTGCCCTTCTCCTCCTCCGCCAGCCAGCCCTCGGTGCGCACGAAACGGTTGGTGAGACTGGCGGCGCCACCGTCGAAGCGCACGGCGGTGATCATGCCGTCGCCATCAAAGGGGTGATGCACCCACTGGCCGCCGCGCTCCAACCGGCCCGGCCCGTTGCGGTAGAGGGTGCCGCTGAGCTCACTGGGGATGGAGCCCTTGCTGGCGGTGAGCGGCGCCGCCGTGAGTTCGCTGCCCACGTTGCGGAACGCACTGGCCCAGTCGGCGCGGGCGTAGGTGGTGGGGCTCGCGGCGGACTCCGGTGCGTCCGGATGGTCGGGGCGGCTGGCGGCCAGGGTCATGAACGGGCGAGCGGACGGCGGTCCTCCCATCATCACGTAAAGGAGTGTTAAGCGGCGCCCGCCTGCTCCAGCACCCCCTTGCTGCTGGGTACGGCACCGGCCCGGCGCGGGTCGATCTCCACCGCCAGCCGCAGCGCCCGGGCAAACGCCTTGAAGCAGGCCTCCACGATGTGATGGGAGTTCAGGCCATCGAGCTGGCGGATGTGCAGGGTGAGGCCCGAGTTGTTCACCACCGCCACGAAGAACTCCCGCACCAGCTCGGTGTCGTAGGTGCCGATCCGCTGGGCCGGAATCGTGAGCCCGTAGCTGAGGTGGGGGCGACCGGAGCAATCAAGCGCCACCTGCACCAGCGCTTCATCGAGCGGCGCCACGAAATGGCCGAAGCGATGGATGCCGCGGCGGGAGCCCAGGGCCTGCGCCAGGGCCTGGCCCACGGCGATGCCCACGTCCTCGTTGGTGTGGTGGTCGTCGATGTGGGTGTCGCCGTGGGCGCTGATCTCCAGGTCGAGCAGGCCATGGCTGGCCAGCTGATGCAGCATGTGATCCAGGAACGGCACCCCGGTGCTCACCTGGCAGGCGCCACTGCCATCGAGATCCAGGCGCACCCGCACATCGGTTTCCCCGGTGACCCGGTGGACACGGCCGCTACGGCCTCCCGGACTGCCGGGATCGAGGTCCGGATGGAGGGACACGGGCTGTGGGGCGGGACAGTACCAATCATGCCGAACCCGAAGGCCTGACTCGGTCCACAATCGCCAGCACCGATCCGGCCCCTGCGTGAAAAACTGTCCCCTGACGGTGCTCGCCGAACTGCGAGAAGGCCACCGGCGCTTCCTTGACGGTGAATCGCTCCATCCCCACAGCAGCCGTGAGCGCATGCTCGAAGTGGAATCGGGCCAGCATCCGGCTGCGGCGGTGCTGGGCTGCGCCGATTCCCGGGTGCCGGTGGAGCTGCTGTTCGACACGGGCTTCGGCGACTTGTTCGTGGTGCGCAACGCCGGCACCCTCTCCACCACCGCAGCCATCGCCTCGCTGGAGTACGCCGTGGCCCACCTGGGCGTGCCCGTGATCGTGGTGCTCGGCCATGAGCGCTGTGGCGCCATGGAAGCGGCCTTCAACCCGGCGCTGACCCTCACCCCGAGCCTGGCCCAGGTCGTGGGGCAGCTGCGCATGGAGCTGCTCAACCTCGGCGGCCACGACGACCTGGATCAGGCCGCCCGCCACCACACCCTCAACGCGGCCCGCAACCTGGTCGACTCCAGCGTGCTGCTCACCGATCTGATGCGCAGTGGCCGCCTGCAGGTGGAAGCCGCCTTCTACAACCTTCACACCACCACGATCGACTGGATGGGAACGGTGATGCCGATGCGCTTGGAGGAGCTGATGCGTGGACCGTGAGGCGGGAGGGCGCTCACATCCCCGTGATGCAGTAGCCGCCGTCCACATAGATCACCTGGCCGGTGATGCCAGAGGCAAGCGGGCTGGCCAGAAAGGCGGCGGTGGCGCCCACTTCGTCCTGGGTAACGGTGCGCCGCAGCGGGGCCTTCTCCTCCACGTTGTGGATCATGTCGAGGATGCCGCCGATGGCGGAGCTGGCCAGGGTGCGGATCGGGCCGGCGCTGATGGCGTTCACCCGCACCTGGTTGTCGGGGCCCAGTTCGGCGGCCAGGTAGCGCACCGAGGCCTCAAGGGCCGCCTTGGCCACCCCCATCACGTTGTAGTTGGGAATCGCCCGCTCGGCGCCCAGGTAGCTGAGCGTGATCACGCTGGCGCCAGGATTGAACAGGGGCTTGGCATAGCGGCAGAGCGGCGCGAGCGAATAGGCGCTCACCTCCAGCGCCCGGCCGAACCCTTCGGGGGTGATGGCGCTGTAGTCGCCCACCAGCTCCTCCTTGCCGGCGAAGGCCAGGCAGTGGATCAGCACATCGAGGCTGCCCCACTGCTCCTGGATCGCGGCGAAGGCGGCCTCGATCTGCTCGGGGATCTGCACGTTGAGCGGCAGCACCAGGCTGGGGGCCAGCGGGGCCGTGAGCTCACGCACCTTGCCCTCGAAGCGGCCCTTGTCGTCGGGCAGGTAGGTGACCGCCAGCTCGCAGCCCGCCGCGGCCAACTGCTGAGCGATGCCCCAGGCGATCGAGCGGTTGTTGGCGATGCCGGTGACCAGGGCCTTCTTGCCGCGCAGATCGAGAAGCATGTCCTGGGGAGCGAGCTGGCAGGAATTCTCCCGCAGCGCTGGCGCCCTGCCCGCGCCACGATCGGTGCCATGGAGCCCGCTGTCCCCCTCGCCTGGCCGCCTGCCACCGGCGATCTGCCCCGCACCTTCGCCGATCGGCACGAGCTGGCCGTCGAGCTGCAGGCCCGTTTCGGCCAGCAACCGGTCGCCCCGGATGCCGAAGACGCCCCACCGCTGAGCCCGATGCGCGGTGGCCGGGCAGCGGCGCTGGCGGCGCTGGCAGCGCTCGACCCGGTGGCCTACGCCACCAGCCGCAACCATCTCGATGGCGCCGTGACCCGCCTCTCCCCCTACATCCGCCACGGGGTGCTCACCCTGGCGGAGGTGCGGCAGGCGGTGTTCGACGCCCTGGCCGCCCGGGGGCTGGGGCGCAGCGCCGGAGAGAAGCTGATCAACGAGCTCGGCTGGCGTGACTATTGGCAGCGCGTCTGGCAGCAGCTGGGCGAGGGCATCTGGGACGACCGCGAGCAGGGCGCCAGCGGCCTGCCGCCCACGGCCTACCGCGCAGACCTGCCCGACGACATCGCCGGCGGCAGCACCGGCCTGGCCTGCATCGATGCCTTTCGCCATCAACTGGTGCAAGAGGGCTGGCTGCACAACCATGCCCGCCTATGGCTGGCGGCCTACCTGGTGCACTGGCGGCGGGTGCGCTGGCAGACCGGCGCCCGCTGGTTCCTGCGTCACCTGCTCGACGGCGACCCGGCCAGCAACAACCTCAGCTGGCAATGGGTGGCCGGTACCTTCAGTGCCAAGCCCTACCTGTTCAACCGCGCCAATCTGGAGCGCTTCAGCGGCGGCCGCTTCTGTCGCGCCTGCCCGAAGGCGCAAGCCGGTGGCGCCGGCCGGCCGGGTGGCTGCCCGTTCGAAGCCAGCTACGAACGGCTGGGCGAGCGGCTGTTCCGCAGCGAGGCGCCGCTCAGCCTGCCGGAGCCGCCGCTGCAGGACCAGACCCTGCCGCCAGCCCCTACCGCCGGCAGGTCAGCCGCTGGCCTACCCAAGCAGGCCACCGTCGCTCCAGCTGGCCCCTTGCAGCGGCCGGTGCTCTGGATCCACGGCGAGGCGTTGGGGCAGGCCAACCCCGCCTGGCGCGCCCATCACGATCGGCCGGCCCTGTTCGTGTTCGACCGGGCCCTGATCGAGGGAAGCGCCGGCCAGGGCCCGGCGATCAGCCTCAAGCGGCTCGGCTTCCTCTACGAATGCCTGCTGGATCTGCCAGTGGTGCTCCGGGCCGGAGCTGTGGCGGAGGAGTTGCTCGCTTTCGCCGCTCACCATGGCGCCGACGGGGTGGTGACCTGCCGGGCGGTGGATCCTCGCTTTGCAGAGCTTTCCGCGACGATCGGCGCCGCCCTGCCGCTGGTGGTGCTGGAGCCCGAGCCATTCGTGCAGCTGGAGGGCCCCGTGGATCTGCGGCGCTTCAGCCGCTACTGGAAGCGGGCCGAGCGGGCGGTCTGGGCCGGTTTCGAGGGGCCACGCCTCACCGCCGCTTGAGCACGCCTGCACCACTGCAGTCCTGGGCGGCGGGGGGTCTGGCCCTGTCCCGCTTCAAGGCCGACGAGGTAAAGGGCTGAGCGCGCCGGGAGCCAGGGACTAGGGCGCAGCCTCCGGTGCTGCAGACGGTGCCGGGGCCTCAGCTCCAGCTCCCTGCTCCAGCGCCTCCTCACGGGCCCGCACCTCGTTGGGATCGGGCAGCAGATCCTCCTCCTGCAGCATCGGGAAGCTCTCCTGCTTCACCTGATCCGCACGGCGGGGCGGATCGGTCCACTCCCAGCGGCTGCGCGGGGCGCGCGCCTGGCAGAGCGCCTCCAGTTCGCGCTGCAGCGCCCGGCGCACATCGCCGCGGGCCACCACCTCAAAAAACTCCTGGCGGGTCGCCAGGCCAGAGCTGAACGGCGCACTGCCGTTGCCGTTGAACAGACGGGGCGGATCCGGCAACCAGCGCGGCCGGCAGACCCCCCGCTGGCGGGTGTCGGTTTCGAGCCACAGGTGCACACCGAAGCCGTCGGGCTGGTTGACCACCGCCAGGCCGTCGTGGGGCTGACGGCGCTGCAGGGGGAAGATTCGCCAGCTGGCCCTGTTGGTGGCGGGAACACAACTCGCCAGCAGGGAAGACGTCACCAGCAGCGTCACCACCACCAGCGCCAACGGCCGCAGCAAGGGCCGCCTTGGCGACCAGCGCGCCGTTCGCAGCCGCGCCGGCAACGCCACAAGGCGGCGCCATGAAGACAAGCGCCAGGAAGACTTCAAGGGGCTCACGCGGGCGAACCGGGGGGCGCCGATCCTGCCCCAGTGGCGGCGCCAACGCGGACGCCACAATCACAGCGGAAGTTCCGCCGCGGAGCCTGGCGCCATGGCCCTCACCCCCTCCACCATGCTGCCGCTGGGCACGGCCCTGCCCCCGTTCCAGCTCGCCGATCTCGATGGCCGCGTCCACGACAGCACCGCCCTGCCGCCCCAGCCGCTGCTGGTGCTGTTCCTCTGCGCCCACTGCCCGTTCGTGAAGCACATCGAACCGGAGCTCACGCGGCTTGAGCACGACTACAACGACCGGGTGGTGATCCTGGCGATCGCCAGCAACAGCGTCCGCACCCACCCCGGGGACGGCCCTGAGGGGCTGAACGACCAACGCCAGCGGCACGGCTGGCGCTTCCCCTACCTGCTGGACAGCGACCAGAACGTGGCCCGGGCCTTCCACGCCGCCTGCACTCCAGACCTCTATCTCTACGGTGCAGACCACCGGCTTGCCTACCGCGGCCAGCTCGATGCCAGCCGCCCCGGAACGGGCCAGGCCGCAGATGGCAGCGCCCTGCGAGAGGCGCTCGATGCGGTGCTCAGCGGCCAGGCCCCGGACCCCGATCAGCGGCCCGCCATTGGCTGCAACATCAAGTGGCACCCTGGCCAAGCGCCCCCTGGAACCGAAGGCTGAGGGGATTAAGGTTGCCCGCATGCAGGTGCCCCCCTTCGATCTCACCGAGCAACTTCATCAGCTTGGTGAAGGCCTCGAAGACGCCGTTCTGCAGGTGTTGCGCAGCGGCCAGTACATCGGGGGGGCCCGGATTGCGGCCTTCGAGCAACAGTTCGCCGCTGTCTGCGCCAGCCCCCATGCCATCGGCTGCAACAGCGGCACCGACGCCTTGGTGCTGGCCCTGAGAGGCCTGGGGATCGGTCCGGGTGATGAGGTCATCACCAGTTCGTTCAGCTTCTTCGCCACGGCCGAAGCGATCAGCAGCGTGGGGGCCACGCCGGTGTTCGTGGATGTGGAGGAAAGCTCCTATCTGATCGATCTCGATCGGATCGAGGCGGCGATCACGCCCGCCACCCGCGCCCTGATGCCGGTGCACCTGTTCGGCCGTCCAGTCGACATGGAGCGGATCACCGCGATCGCCTCAGTGCATGGCCTGAAGGTGATCGAAGACTGCGCCCAGGCCACCGGCGCCAGCTGGGCGGGGCAGCCGGTGGGCAGCTGGGGGGATGCGGGCTGCTTCAGCTTTTTCCCCACCAAGAACCTCGGCGGTGCCGGCGATGGCGGCGCTGTGCTCTGCAGCGACCCAGAGCTGGCCCAGCGCATCCGCGAGTTGGCCGTGCATGGCATGCCGGAGCGCTATCTGCACACGTCGCTGGGCTACAACAGCCGCCTTGACGCTCTTCAGGCCACGGTGCTGGCCGTGAAGCTCCCCCATCTGGAGCGCTGGATCGAGCGACGCCGCCAGCTCGCCGCCACCTACCAGCGTGAGCTGGCGGGCCTTGCTGGAATCTCCCTGCCCGAGGCGGGGCCCGACGGCCACAGCTGGAACCAGTTCGTGGTGCGCGTCCCGTTCTGCCCAGCGGGCGCGAACGCCTGCGGCGGCAGCTGCGCCCCCTCCAGCACCAGCTCCACTTACGGCCTGCCCGAAAGCTGCTGCCGCGACTGGCTCAAGCAGGAGCTGGCCGCCGCCGGCGTCAACACGATCATCTACTACCCGATTCCGATTCACCGCCAGCCGGCCTACGCCCAGCTGGGCTATGGCCCCGGCAGCCTGCCGGCCACCGAGCGGCTCACCTCCCAGGTGCTCAGCCTGCCGATCTTCCCCGAACTGACCTCCGAGCAACAACAAGCTGTGATCACTGCCTTGCGCCAGCTCGCAAGCAGCTCAGCGGCCGCAGCGCCCGCCTCTGCCCCTGCGGAGTCCCGCGCCCAGGTGCGGGTCTGAGCCACGGCCGCCGGCCAGATCCTCCCCACCGACGCCAGGCTCGGCCGGCTCAGGCCAGCCCTGCGTAGAGCCCCTTGAAGCGCGCCTGCTGCTGCTTGTGGTCCACGATCGGTGCGGGGTAACCCCGCCGTTCCAGGGGCGCGATCGCCCCGCTGATCAGATCGGCAGTGGCCACATGCGCCAGTTCCGGCAGCCAACGGCGGATGTACTGAGCCTCGGGATCGAAGCGGGCCGCCTGGGTGAAGGGATTGAAGATGCGCAGGGGTTTGGGATCCATGCCGCTGCTGGCGCTCCACTGCCAGCCCCCGTTGTTGGCAGCCAGATCCCCATCCACCAGCAGGCGCATGAACTGGCGTTCGCCCCAGCGCCAGTCGCAGATCAGATCCTTCACCAGAAAGGAGGCCACGATCATGCGGCAGCGGTTGTGCATCCAGCCGCTGGTGTTCAGCTGCCGCATCGCCGCATCCACGATCGGCACGCCGGTGAGGCCCGCGCACCAGGCCTCGAAACGGCCCGTGTCGTTCTCCCAGGGAAAGCGGCGCCACTGGGGGCGGTAGGGCCCGTCAGCCAGCTCGGGAAAGTGAAACAGGGCCTGTTGGTAGAACTCGCGCCAGGCCAGTTCCTGCTCCCACACCGTGATCGCCTGCAGGTCCTCGTCGCTGCGGGCGCGGGGCCGCTGCTGCTGGGCCGCCGCCCAGGCCTGCCGCGGGCTGAGCGTGCCGAACTTGAGGGCCGCACTCAGGCAGGAGGTGCCCGCTTCGCCTGGCAGGTTGCGGCCGGGTTCGTACCGCAGCAGGGCGCCATCGGCGAAAAGGGCCAGCTGATCGGCGGCAGCGGCTTCTCCCGGGCGGCAGGGGCAGAGATCGGCGCCGGCGAAGCCGGCATGGCCAAGGGCAGCGGCGCTGTCGCCGGTCGCAGGCACGGCGTCCAGAAGCGGCAGGCGCTCCCAGAGGGCCTGGCCGCGGCCGGGCAGGGCGGTGGGATCAAGAGCCAGCAGGCCGCTGGGAGCCGCTACCGGCGCCAGCTCCAGCCCGCCAGCACCGGCGGCCGCCGGCCCGGCCGGCTCCAGCCGGCGCCGCCAGGCACGGAAGAACGGCCCGTACACCCGATAGGGAGCGCCACCGCCGGTGAAGAGGCTCTCGGGGGGAACCAGCAGCTGATCCCAGCCCGCCAGCACCTTCAGCCCGTCCTGCTGCAGCGCGGCGGCGACGCGGCGGTCGCGCTCGCGGCCGAAGGGTTCCACATCGCGGTTCCAGGCGACCACCGCCGCGCCGATCGCTACCGCCAGCTGGGGCAGCAGCTCGGCTGGATCCCCCCGAAGCAGCAGCAGCTGGCTGCCGGCCTCACGCCAGCGCTGCTCCAGCTCCCGCAGGCTTTCCAGGAGAAACCACAGCCGCGCCGGGGCCAGGTCGCTCGCCTCCAGCAGGGCCGGATCGAGCACGAACACGCCGGTCACGGCGGGCGTGGCGCGAGCGGCGGCCGCCAGGCCGAGATTGTCGGCCAGCCGCAGGTCACGGCGGTGCCAGAACAGCCAGCGGGGCGGGGTCATCGCAACGGTTCCTGCACCGCTTCAGCAACCCAGCAGCTGACGGGCGCGGAACCAGGCGGTCACGCTCTTGCCATCCAGGGCCTCATCGCCGCTGGCCAGGGCCGCATCAACGGCCTGCGGCTCCATCAGCAGCACCTCCATGTCTTCGTCGTCATCGCCAGCGGGCTGCTGCTGCAGGAGCGTGAGGGCGCGGGCCAGGAACAGGTGGATCACCTCATCGGAATAGCCGGGGCAGGGCAACATCAGGCCCAGCGAATCCCAGCGGCTGGCGCTGTAGCCCGCTTCCTCCGCCAGTTCCCGCTGCATCGAAGCCAACGGGTCCTCGCCATCTTCCAGAGTGCCGGCGGGGAATTCAAGGATGCGCCGTTCCACCGCGAAGCGGTACTGGCGCAGGATCACCACCCGGCCGTCGTCAAGCACGGGCACCGCCAGGGACGCGCCAGGGTGGCGGATGATCCCGTAGGTGCCTTCCACGCCTTTGGGCAGCACCATGCGGTTGAGCTCAAAGCGGATCTTGCGGGCATCGAGAGCCCCCACCGTGGCCAGATGGGTGGAGGGCTCAGGGGGCGGCAAGGGGGCCATGCACGGCGCGCTGCGGGCTTCCAGTGTGACCGTCTGCCGCCACGGGCGCGGTGTCGGGCCAGCCCGGTACCCCCGCCAGCGCCAGCGGCGGGGGCTCGGCGCCACGGAGCAGGGCAGCAGCCAGCAGCTCCGCCGCCGTGACCGCCCCGCCAGGCGGGATCAGCAGCGGATCGAGGGCCGCCAGCGGGGCCAGCACGAAGGCCCGCTCGCGCAGGCGCGGGTGGGGCAAGGTGAGCATGGCGGTGCAGCAGACCTGGCGGCCGCACCAGAGCAGGTCGAGGTCGAGGGTGCGCGGCCCCCAGTGCACCGAGCGCTCACGGCCGAAGGCGGCTTCCAGACGCTGCAACCGCCGCAACAGCTCCGCGGCGGCGGGCCAGGGCGCGTGAGCGGCGGGCGCTGTGGCGGGCAGAGGGATGTGGCGAACCAGCAGCACAGCATTGAGATAGGGCGGCTGACCAGGCGGTCCCCCCACCGGCGCGGTGCGAAAGAGCGGCGACCAGTGCAGTTGCAGCCCGGCCTCCGGCGCCCCCAGCGGCGGCGTGCCGGCCCAGGCCACCACTTCGGCGGCCAGCAGGGGTCTCACCGCCGCCAGGGTGGCGCCGGGGTCGTCGAGATTGGCCCCAAGCGCGATCGCGAGCGTGCGCTCAGACGGGCCGCACGGCACGCGGGGGATCAGTAGAAGTCCGAGCGGCGGCGCTCCTCCGGCCGCTCCAGCGGGGTGTCGCCGTCGCGGCCGAGCAGCAGATCCCGGGCGCCGTTCACCAGCTGCATGGTGTCGTGGGCGCCGCCGCGATCGGGGTGGTGCTCGGCTGCAGCCAGCTTCCAGGCCCGGTTCACCTCCTCCACGCTGAGGCGGCCGGACAGGGGCAGATGCAGACGCTGGCGGGCCACGATCGCATCCACATCCGGGTGCTTGCCGAGCGGGCCCCAGTCGGCGCGGCTGAGCCCCTTGCGCCGCTTGTTGCTGCTGCGGGAAGTCTTGGTGGTGGCACCAGCGCCGCCGCCACCCCCGAAACCGCGCGCCGCAGCGGCGCCCGCCTCGGCGGCGTTCCGGCGCGACGCCTTGGATTCACTGGTGCGGCCAGGACGATCGACCCGGGAAAACAACACCATGACGGGGCCGCAGCGATAGCAGAAAGAAATGCCAGGCGTGCGGAAACATCGCCCGGCCTCGTTGCAAAAGTGTAGGTTCTGCCCGCCACAAGGCTGTTCGCCCCAGCACCCCCAGCCGCCGCCATGGGTGGCGCAGCACCGTCAGCGAGACTGAACCCCCTTCTCCAGCCTCTGCCCCATGGTCGTCAGCGGGTCCGCTGCCACTCCGGCCGCCGCCGGCGCCGCCGCACGCGCCTTTCCGCTCGCCGCGATCACCGGGCATGGCACTTTGAAGCTGGCCCTCCTGCTGGCGGCGGTGGACCCGGGGCTCGGTGGGGTGGTGATCGCCGGGGGGCGCGGCACCGGCAAGTCGGTGCTGGCCCGCGGGCTGCATGCGCTCCTGCCGCCGATCGACGTGCTCGATCTGGGCGAGGGGGTGAGCAGCCGCAACGTGGATCCCCAGCGGCCCGACGACTGGGATACCGCGATCCATCAGCGCATTACAGCGCGCGGGGGCGATCCCAGCGGCGCCGATCCCACCACCCTGCTTCCCACCCGGGTGATTCCCGCCCCCTTCGTGCAGGTCCCCCTCGGCGTCACCGAAGACCGGCTGCTGGGGGCGGTGGACGTGGCCGCCTCCCTGAGCAGTGGCACACCGGTGTTCCAGCCGGGGCTGCTGGCGGAGGCCCACCGCGGCGTGCTTTACATCGACGAACTGAACCTGCTCGATGACGGCATCACCAACCTCCTGCTGGCGGCGGTGGGCTCCGGCATCAACCGGATCGAGCGCGAGGGGTTAAGCCTTGTGCACCCCTGCCGCACCCTGCTGATCGCCACCTACAACCCCGAGGAGGGGGCGGTGCGCGATCACCTGCTCGACCGCTTCGCCATCGCCCTGTCGGCCAACCAGCTGGTGAGCACGGAGGAACGGGTGACGATCACCCGCTCAGCCCTCGACCACGGCGAATCCAGCGAGGCGTTCCGCTCCCGCTGGCAGGAGGAGACCGACGCCCTGGCCACCCAGCTGCTGCTGGCCCGCCAGTGGTTGAAGGATGTGGTGATCGAACGCGAGCAGGTCCGCTATCTGGTCATCGAGGCGATCCGTGGCGGTGTGGAGGGGCACCGGGCCGAGTTGTACGCGGTGCGGGTCGCCCGGGCCCATGCGGCGCTGAGCGGCCGCGACCGGGTGGAGGCCGACGACCTGCAGGTGGCGGTGCGTCTGGTGATCGCCCCGCGGGCCCTGCAGCTGCCGCCGCCCGATCCCGACCAGCCGCTGGAGCCGCCGCCGCCGCCCCAGGCGGAGCAGCAGCCCCAGGAGCCGGAACCGCCCGAACCCCCCGAGGCCAGCGACGACGACGCCCCGGAAGAGGACCCTCCAGAAGACGACGACGACAGCCCCGACGACCAGGCGCCGCCGTCGATTCCGGAGGAATTCCTGCTCGATCCGGAGGCCACCGCCATCGACCCCGACCTGCTGCTGTTCGCCGCCGCCCGCTCCCGTGGGGGCGGCGGCGGCAAGCGCTCCCTGGTGCAGAGCGAGTCGCGCGGCCGCTACGTGAAGCCGATGCTGCCGCGCGGGCCCGTGCGCCGCATCGCCGTCGATGCCACCCTGCGGGCGGCGGCGCCGCACCAGAAGAGCCGCCGTGAGCGGGAACCGCACCGCCGCGTGATCGTCGAAGACGGCGACCTGCGCGCCAAGCAACTGCAGCGCAAGGCGGGCGCCCTGGTGATCTTCCTGGTGGACGCCAGCGGCTCGATGGCACTCAACCGCATGCAGAGCGCCAAGGGCGCCGTGATCCGGCTGCTCACCGAGGCCTACGAAAACCGCGACGAAGTGGCTCTGATCCCATTCCGTGGCGAGCAGGCGGAGGTGCTGCTGCCGCCCACCCGCTCAATCACCGCCGCACGCCGTCGGCTGGAGCAGATGCCCTGCGGCGGCGGCTCACCGCTCGCCCATGGCCTGTCCCAGGCGGCGCGGGTGGGCGCCAATGCACTGTCCAAGGGCGATCTGGGCCAGGTGGTGGTGGTGGCGATCACCGACGGCCGCGGCAACGTACCGCTGAGCCGCTCCCTGGGCCAGCCCCAGCTGGAAGGGGAGGAGCCGGTGGACCTGCGCGAGGAGGTGAAGGGGGTGGCGTCCCGCTACCGCGCCCTCGGCATCAAGCTGCTGGTGATCGACACCGAGCGCAAGTTCATCGGCAGCGGCATGGGCAAGGAACTGGCGGAGGCGGCCGGCGGCCGCTACGTGCAACTGCCCAAGGCCAGCGACCAGGCGATTGCGGCCATCGCCCTGGAGGCACTGAACGCCCCCTGAGTGCGGGCCTTCAGCCGCTGCTCGCCAGCAACGGCTTGAAGGCCAACGGCTCAGGGATCGAGCCGGCGGGGAGCCTCTGCCGGTAGCCGGGTGCCACCCGCGGCGCCCTGCCTGCCACCACCGATCGAGCCGCTGCCTGGCTTCTCTGTGCTGACCTTCTCTGGCTTGTCCTTGGCTGCTTTGTCTTTGGCCAGGCCCGTCTGGGCGGGATAAAGCTCATCAAACAACTGGCCCAGGCCGATGGCCAGACTGCGTACCCCATCCATGAAGCGGGGGTCACCGGTGAGCTTGCTCACATCGCCGCCCACCGCATCGATCCGTGCTGTGAGCCTCTCGGCGTTGCTCACCGTGGCCTTGAGCTCGGCCAGAGTGCGGGGGTTGTCGAGGGCGGCCGTCAGGTTGCGCACGTGGCGGCTGGCGGCCGCTGCATCAGCGCTGGCCGTGGTGAGCGACGCAAGCATGGGGTCGGCCTTTCCGGCCACCACGTTGAGCTGGCGGATCAGCACGTCCAATTGAACGGCGATCTTCTGGGATTCTTTGAGGAAGCGGGTCGCCTCCTTGGAGGTGGCGTCAAAGCTCTTGGTAGTGCTGGCGATCTCGGGCACCAGGTTCTGCTTTTCGGCCTCGAGCAGCAGGCTCTGCATCAACTCGGTGACGCTGCTCAAGCTGGCGGAGCTGACCCCTTCGAGCGAGGAGCCGTTGCAGACCATGCGGGTGTTGTTGCAGACCTTGTCGCCTGGCCGCGGAGCCGAGGCGGGCAGCGGCGGCCCGGAGCTGATCAACGCCACTTGGGCGTCACCGCCCAGCAGCGAGGCCGACTGCACCTGGGCCACCACCGGCCGCGCCAGCTGCAGACTTGGATCAGTGATCTCCAGTTCGGCTACCACGGCCGATGAGGTGGGTGAGATCCGCCGCACGTTGCCCACCTGCACCCCACGGAACACAACCGCGGAGCGGTCGGCCAGGCCGGCGGCATCGGCGAAACGCACCGTCAGAGTCCAATTGCTGCGGCCCAGCGAAACACCCCGCAGCCAGAACCAAAGGCTGAGCCCACCGATCACAGCTCCCAGCAGGGTGAAACCCACCAAGGCCTCGCGGACGCTACGACGCATATGGTGTCAAAGCTCCGCCGGCTGCATCGGGCCGTTCAGGCTACCGGTACGGAACTGCACGACATAAGGATTGTCGGTGCGGCCGAAGTCTTCGGTGGATCCGCACCATTGGATCTGCCCGTCGTAGAGCATGGCCACCCGCTGGGCCGAGCGCACGATCGTGCTCATCACGTGGCTCACCACCACCGAACAACCGGCCGCCACCTGATTCGCCTTCACGATCAAATCCTCGATGCGGGTGCAGGCCACCGGATCCAGCCCCGCGGTGGGCTCATCAAACAGGAGCAAGGGATGCTGGCCGGAGGCCTTGCTGGGATCATCGATCAGGGCGCGCGCAAAGCTCACTCGTTTCTGCATGCCGCCGCTGAGTTCACCAGGCAGCTGGTCTTCGATGCCGTAGAGGCCCACCGCCTCCAGTGCCCGCTGCACCCGCTGACGGATTTCTGGCTCCGGCAATTTGCTGTGGCGGTAGAGCAGAAAGCCCACGTTCTCCGCCACCGTGAGCGAGGCCAGCAAGGCAGGGTTCTGGAAGACCAGGCGCACATCAGCGGGGCGGCGCTGATCCAGGCGCAGGTATCGCTGTGGAACGCCATGCAGGCGGAAGGTTCCGGTGGTGGGCAACAACAGGCCCGCCAGAATGCGCAGCACGGTGGATTTGCCGGTGCCTGAAGGCCCCACCACCGCCAGCCGTTCCCCCTCCAGCAGGGTGAGGTGGATGCCCTCCAGCACGGTGCGCGAACCCCAGCTCATGGAAATGTCGTGAAGTTCCACCACCGGCACAGCCGGCGGCAGAAGGCCAGTGGTGGTGGACGAAAGGGTTGACGACACGGACGACGGTGGTGAGGGCCTGCAGGCGTGAGAAGGAGCCTCGCTGGGTTCTGGTTCGCCGACACCTTTCATCCTTACAGTTCCTACAGCTCCGTGCTGTGGCGTAACGCCCCTTCGGCTTGACTTCCCAGCGCCCTCTCCCGCCACGACGCCTCAGCACACGGTCAGCCCGGCGCCCTGGCTGGATGGGTCGCGGGGATCTGCGCCAGAAAGACCTGATGAGCCGCTCGCGGCGGGCGGTGCGCTGGCTGCAGCCGGGGCTGGTGGTGAAGCGCTGGATGCTCACCTCCGGCCTGGGCCTGCTGCTGGCCCTGCTGGGAGCCGCGATCCTGGCCGATCTCAAGCCGATCTACTGGTCACTGGAGTCGCTCAACTGGGTGCTCTCGAACATGACGCGGGTGCTGCCGCGCGGCGTGACCGGCCCGCTCGTGCTGCTGGGTGGCGCCGCGTTGGTGGTGTGGGGCCAGAGCCGCAGCTTCGGCTCGATCCAGCAGGCGCTCGCCCCTGAAAAAGACACCTTGCTGGTGGAGGCGCTGCTGGCCCAGCGCCGGCTGAACCGCGGCCCCAACGTGGTGGCGATCGGCGGTGGCACGGGCCTGGCCACCCTGCTGAGCGGCCTGAAGCGCTACAGCAGCAACATCACCGCGATCGTCACGGTGGCCGATGACGGCGGCAGCAGCGGGGTGCTGCGCCGTGAGTTCGGCGTGCAACCCCCCGGCGACATCCGCAACTGCCTGGCGGCTCTGGCCCGCGAGGAACCGCTGCTGACCCGTCTGTTCCAGTACCGCTTCCGATCGGGCAGTGGGCTGGAGGGGCACAGCTTCGGCAACCTCTTTCTCACGGCGCTCACGGCCATCACCGGCAGCCTCGAATCGGCGATCACCGCCAGCAGCCGCGTGCTGGCGGTGCAGGGCCAGGTGGTGCCGGCCACCAACGCCGATGTGCGCCTCTGGGCGGAGCTCGAGAACGGCGACCGCATCGAGGGAGAGTCACGCATCGGCCATTCCCCCAGCCCGATCGTGCGGCTGGGCTGCACCCCCGAGCGGCCACCTGCGCTGCCGCGCGCCCTGGAGGCGATCGCCAACGCTGAGCTGATCGTGCTTGGGCCCGGCAGCCTCTACACCTCGCTGCTGCCGAATCTGCTGGTGCCGGAGCTGGTGCAGGCGATCAGCCGCAGCAAGGCGCCACGCCTCTACATCTGCAACCTGATGACCCAGCCCGGCGAAACCGACCGGCTGGATGTGGAGGGCCACCTGCGGGCGATCGAGGCCCAGCTGGCCAGCCTGGGGGTGACCCGGCGCCTGTTCACCGCCGTGCTGGCCCAGGAACCGATCCACGATGTGGCCCTAGTGGATCACTACCGCGCCCGCGGCGCCGAGCCCGTGCAGTGTGATGTGCGCAGCCTGCGCGCCAAGGGTTACGAGGTGATGGTCACGGCGCTGCAGGGGGCCCGTCCCACTGGCACCCTGCGCCATGACCCACGCAGCCTCGCCCTGGCGGTGATGCGCTTCTACCGCCGGCACAAAGGCGGCCGACCGGTGCTGGAAACAGTCTGAGAGCGGGCCTGCCTGATTCAGTAAGCGTCCTGCATCTCGTAGAAGTCCGGCTGCACGTAGTCCTTGCGCAGCGGGAAGCCCTTCCAGTCTTCGGGCATCAGCAGCCGCTTGGGATGGGGATGGCCTTCGAACACGATGCCGTACATGTCGTAGGTTTCGCGCTCCTGCCAGTCGGCACCGCGGAAGAGGCGGTATAGGCTGGGAATGGTGAGGTCGCCGTCGCGGGCGAGGAACACCTTGACCCGCACTTCCTGCGGTTTGCTGTCAGGGGCGGGGCAGGGATCGGCGCCAGCGCCGAGTTTCACCAGGTGATAGAAGCTCACCAGCCGGGCGCCCGGACCTTCGTCATAGCCGCCCTGGCACTGGAGGTAATCGAAGCCATAGGCCTTGAGAGCCGCGGCCACCGCCGGCAGGAACAGGGGCTCCACGGCCAGCATTTCAATGCCGCAGTGATCAGACTCCAGCGGCTGATGGTCGAAGCCCTGCTGGCTGAGCCACTGGCTCACCGGGCCTATCACAGGTGCGGCGAGGGTGGTGGCGAAGTCGCTGGCGCCGGATGGGGCGCCCTCGGAGGCGGGGGTGGGATCAGGCATCGCTGGAGGCGCTGGCTGTGGGGATCGGTTCGGCCGCAACAACCTCCGATGGAGTGGAGGTGTCGAGGGGGAGAGCGGTGGGATCGGCGAGAGCGGCCACCTGGGTTTCGGCCTTGAGATAGGCCCCGGTGACGATCGGCGCCACCGCTTTCATGGCGTGGCCGATGGTGAGGTAGCGGTGGGTGGGGAGGTTGTTGCCCCGCTCGGCCAGAGCTTCGTTGCCCACCTTCTTGCGCAGCTTGATCACGGCATCGAAGATCGCCTCGGGCCGGGGCGGGCAGCCGGGGATGTAGAGGTCCACCGGAATCAGCTTGTCGACGCCGCGCACTGCCGTGGTGGAGTCGGCGCTGAACATGCCGCCGGTGATCGTGCAGGCGCCCATGGCGATCACGTACTTGGGCTCGGGCATCTGCTCATAGAGCCGCACCAGGGCCGGGGCCATCTTCATGGTCACGGTGCCGGCCGTGATCAGCAGATCAGCCTGGCGGGGGCTGGAGCGGGGCACCAGACCGAAGCGGTCGAAGTCGAAGCGGGAGCCGAGCAGAGCCGCGAACTCGATGAAGCAGCACGCCGTTCCGTAGAGCAGGGGCCAGAGGCTGCTGAGCCGTGCCCAGTTGTGCAGGTCGTCGAGGCTGGTGAGGATCACGTTCTCGGAAAGATCCGAGGTGATCTGCGGAGCACCGACCGGGTTGCAACTGGACGCCCGCAGATCGCGCAGGGCGTCGATCGAAGGGGTGCTGGAGGGGGAGGTGGGAGTGAGGGTCATGGTGGGAAGGGCGTCAGCTCCACTCGAGGGCGCCCTTACGCCAGGCGTAGGCGAGGGCAACCACCAGGATGGTGATGAAGATCAGGGCCTCGATGAAGGCGAGCAGGCCGAGCCGGCTGAACGCCACGGCCCAGGGGTACAGAAACACCGTTTCCACGTCGAAGATCACGAAGACCAACGCGAACATGTAATAGCGGATGTTGAACTGAATCCAGGCACCGCCGATCGGCTCCATGCCGGATTCATAGGTGAGTCGGCGTTCGCCGTCACGCGATTTCGGCGACACCAGTTTGTTGGTGACCAGGGCCAGGACCGGAACCGCTGCTGAGATCAGCAGAAAGCCCAGGAAGGCGTCGTAGCCAGGTAAGACGAACATCGCGAGGCTGAACCCGGCGCAGAGTCTGGCATCCGCGCCCGTCAAATGGTCGCTGCCGCCAAAGGTGCTGCCGCGACAAGGGCCTGGATAGAGTTTCTTTTCACGGCAGCGGGGCCCAACGCCATGGTCAATGGCCAGGACACTGATCAGGACGTAGGACCAGATCAGGACGTTGGACCAGCCGCTGCGCAGGACGCGCCGCCAGCCGGCGACCAGCCGGTGGGCGAGGCGGCGCTCGAGAGCGCCGGCGCCGATCCCGACACCCACCGGTTCGAGTGCCGCAGCTGCGGCTTCGTCTACGACCCGGGCGAGGGGGTGCGCAAGCTGGCGATTCCCGCCGGCACGCCCTTCAGCAGCCTTGATCCGGTGGGCTTCCGCTGTCCGGTCTGCCGCAGCCGGGTGGGGGCCTTCAAGGACATCGGCCCCCGCAACAAGCCGAGCGGCTTCGAGGAGAACCTCAGCTACGGCTTCGGGGTGAACACCCTCACCCCCGGCCAGAAAAACGTGCTCATCTTCGGCGGCTTCGCCCTGGCCTTCGCCTTCTTCCTGTCCCTCTATTCCCTGCGTTGACCCCCGTGAAGCGCCTGTTCTCTCCCCTGCTGGCCGTGCTGATCACGCTCGGCCTCAGCTTCGGCCTCGGCGGCTGCGTCACCACCGGCCTGCCCGTGGCCGCCACCAGCCCCTGGCAGCCCGTGGCGCTGTCCACCAGCGCCAACCCTCTCGATGTGGCCTTCACCGATGCCAAGCACGGCTTCCTGGTGGGCAGCAACCGGCTGATCCTCGAAACCGACAACGGCGGGGCCAGCTGGGAGGAGCGCTCCCTTGATCTGCCCGATGGGGAGAACTTCCGTCTGATCAGCATCGACTTCAGCGGAGCCGAGGGCTGGATCGTGGGCCAACCGGGCCTGCTGTTGCATACCGCTGATGCCGGCAGGAGCTGGGAACGCCTGCTGCTCGACACCAAGTTGCCTGGCGATCCCTATACCGTCACCGCCACCGGTCGGGGCAGTGCGGAGCTGGCCACCACCGTGGGGGCGATTTACAGCACCGGTGATGCGGGCGTCACCTGGCAGGCGGAAGTGAGCGATGCGGCCGGCGCCGTGCGCGACCTGCGCCGCTCCTCCGACGGCCGCTACGTGAGCGTGTCCAGCCTCGGCAACTTCTTCGCCACCTGGGAGCCGGGCCAGGCGGTCTGGCAGCCCCACCAGCGGGTGAGCAGCCAGCGCCTTCAGAGCATGGGCTTCCAACCCGACGGCCACCTCTGGATGGTCACCCGGGGCGCCCAGCTGCGCTTCAACGACGACGCCACCGATCCGGAGGCCTGGAGCAAGCCGGTGATCCCGATCACCAACGGCTTCGGCTACCTCGACATGGCCTGGGGGCCGAATGGTGACGTGTGGACCGGCGGCGGCAGCGGCACCCTGCTGGTAAGCCACGACGGCGGCAGCCACTGGGAGCGCGATCCGGTGGGCGCCGTCCAGCCCACGAACTTCACCCGGATCAGCTTCACCAGCGATGGCAAGGGCTTCGTGCTGGGCGAACGGGGCAACCTGCTGCGCTGGGTGGGCTAGGGCCAGCCGGCCCAACTGCATCCCTGTGTAACCAACCGCCGCTCCGCCTCTCGGCGGTCACAGCCCGACCCTTAAGATTCCGTAGCTGATTTGCCCGCTGCTATGGCTGCCGGCTCCACCGGGGAACGCCCGTTCTTCGAGATCATTACGAGCATCCGCTACTGGGTCATCCACGCCGTCACCTTGCCGGCGATCTTCCTGGCCGGATTCCTCTTCGTCTCCACTGGCTTGGCGTACGACGCCTTCGGAACGCCTCGCCCCGATGCCTACTTCCAACCCCAGGAAGCCAAGGCACCGGTGGTGAGCCAGCGTTACGAGGGCAAGAGCCAGCTTGACCTGCGCCTCAAGTAACGCCATGACCCAGTCTTCTGTCTCCACCACGCCACGCAACTACCCCATCTTCACGGTGCGGTGGTTGTCGGTTCATGCGCTGGGCATCCCCACGGTTTTCTTCCTGGGAGCCCTGGCGGCCATGCAATTCGTCCGCCGCTGATTTCCGCCATGCAGCGCAATCCCAACCCGAACAATCTGCCAGTCGAACTCAACCGCACCAGCCTTTATCTGGGCCTGCTGTTTGTGTTCGTCATCGGCGTTCTGTTCACCAGCTACTTCTTCAACTGATCGGGAGATTCAGCCATGAGCGGCAAGAAATCCGCACTACCTGACGGTCGCATTCCCGATCGCCTGCCTGACGGCCGACCGGCCGTGGCCTGGAAGAGCCGCTGGACCGAAGGGGTACTTCCCCTCTGGTTGGTGGCCACCGCCGGCGGTATCGCCGTGATCTTCGTGGTCGGCCTGTTCTTCTACGGTTCCTATGTGGGTGTGGGTTCGGCCTGATTCCCCCTGCTCGGCTTCAAGCTTCGCGGGCCCGAGGGCCCGCTTTTTTTGTTGTGCTTTTCCTTGCTGCGCCTTTCTTTGGGCGGCTCCAGCGAAACCGCTCAGGCCTGGTAGTAGCTGCGGTACCAGTGGGCGAAGCGGGCCACACCCTCTGTGATCGGGGTGTGGGGCGCAAAGCCCACCCAAGCCTCGAGGGCGGCGGTGTCGGCAGCGGTGGCCTCCACGTCTCCAGGTTGCATCGGCTCCAGGCTCTGGATCGCCGGGGTGCCGAGTGCCGCCTCCATCACCCCGATGAACTCGAGCAGCGGTGTGGGCTGGCTGTTGCCGATGTTGAACACCCGGTGAGGCACCGCCGCGGTGGCGGGATTGGGGGCCAGTGGGTCGAAGAGCGGATCGGCGGTGGCCGGTTTGTCGAGGCAGCGCACCACCCCCTCAACGATGTCGTCGATGTAGGTGAAATCCCGCTGCATGCGGCCGTGGTTGAACACCCGGATCGGCTCTCCGGCCAGGATGGCGCGGGCGAACAGCATCGGGGCCATGTCCGGCCGGCCCCAGGGGCCATAGACGGTGAAAAAGCGCAGACCGGTGGCGGGCAGCCCATAGAGGTGGCTGTAGGTGTGCGCCATGAGCTCGTTGGCCTTCTTGGTGGCCGCGTACAGGCTCACCGGATGGTTGACCGCGTCCTGCTCGCAGAAGGGCATGCGGCGGTTGCCTCCATACACGGAGCTGCTGGAGGCATACACAAGGTGGCCGGCGCCGTGATGGCGGCACCCCTCCAGGATGTGGCCGAACCCCACCAGGTTGCTCTGGATGTAGGCGGCGGGGTTCTCCAGCGAGTAGCGCACCCCCGCCTGGGCAGCCAGATGCACCACCCGTGCGGGGCGCTCGGCCGCGAACAGCGCCGCCATGGCCTCCCCATTCTCCAGATCCAGGCGGTGAAAACGGAAGCCATCGCTGCGCTCAAGCCGGGCCAGCCGTGCCTGCTTGAGGGCCGGGTCGTAGTAGCTGTTGAGGTTGTCGAGGCCGATCACCCGTTCGCCACGGGCCAGCAGGCGCTCGCAGAGCGCCGCGCCAATGAACCCGGCAGCGCCAGTCACGAGAGTGGGTCCAGCTGGAGGCAACACGGGTGACGCCATGGTTCAGGGGGTGGGTCCGGTGCGCTGGTGCCACGCCCAGGCGTGGGCGATGATCTCGCGCAGATCCGGGTAACGGGGCTCCCAGCCCAGCACCTGCCGGGCCTTCTGCGCGCTGGCCACCAGGGTCGGCGGATCGCCAGGCCGGCGCGGCGCCACCACGGCGGTGAGCGGGCGTTGCGTGACCTCCTGGGCCGCGGTGAGCACCTCCTGGACCGAAAAGGCCGTGCCCGTGCCGAGGTTGAAGATCAACGGCTCAACCGGCTGGTGCGCCCCGCAGGCCAGAAGATGCTCAAGGCCCAGCACATGGGCGTCGGCCAGATCACTGACGTGGATGTAATCCCGCAGGCAGGTGCCATCGGGGGTGGGGTAATCGGTGCCGAAGATCTTGATGCTCTCGCGCCGGCCGGAAATCGCATCGAGCACCAGCGGGATCAGGTGGGTTTCGGGGTCGTGGTCTTCGCCGAGGTCACCGTGCGGATCAGCGCCGGCCGCATTGAAATAGCGGAAGATCACGCTGGGCAGCCCATAGGCGGCCGCGAAATCTGCCAGCATCTGCTCCACCATCCACTTGCTGCGTCCATAGGAATTGATCGGCCGCTGGGGGGTGTCCTCCGTGATCGGCACCGACTCCGGGCTGCCATACGTTGCGCAGGTGGAGGAGAACACGATCGGAATGGCGGGCCCTTGGCCGGTGCGCACCGGCTCCACGAGCGCTTCGAGCAAGGTGAGGGTGTCGCCGAGGTTGTTGCGGTAGTACTTGGCAGGATCCAGAACCGATTCGCCCACATAGGCATAGGCGGCGAAATGCAGCACAGCACGCACTGGCACACCGCCGCAGGCGGGATGGCGGCCGCTGAGCAAGGCCTCAATCAAGGCACGATCACCCACCTGGCCCTGCACCAGCGGCACTCGCAGCACCTCTTCCACGATGGAACGGTGCCCATACACGAGGTTGTCGAGCACCACAGGCCGGTGGCCCGCCTGCTGCAGGGCACGCACCGTATGGCTGCCGATGTAGCCAGCCCCTCCAGTCACAAGCAGGGTCATGAATCGAGCCCCAGGCTGCGGCGAAAGTAGGCGATCGTGGGGTCCAACCCCTCTTCCAAGGACACCTTGGGTTCCCAGCCCAGTTCGCGGCGGGCCAGGTCGATCACCGGCTGGCGTTGGAGCGGGTCATCCTGCGGCAGCGGCAGATAGACAAAGGGCAGCGATGGGTTGATGCGAGCGCGCACCAGATCAGCCAGCTGACGGATGGTGAATTCACCTGGATTGCCGATGTTGATTGGTCCATTATGGTTCGCGTTCATTAAGCGAATCAATCCTTCCACAAGATCATCGACATAGCAGAAGCTGCGGGTCTGGCTTCCGTCGCCGTACAGGGTAAGGGGTTGACCGCGCAAGGCCTGGACCACGAAGTTACTCACAACACGCCCATCATCAGAAAACATGCGCGGTCCGTAGGTGTTGAAGATGCGCGCCACGCGAATCTCCGTGCCGTGCATTCGGTGGTAATCGAAGCAGAGCGCCTCGGCAATGCGCTTGCCTTCGTCGTAACAGGAACGAATGCCGGTGGTGTTCACGCAACCGCGATAACTCTCGGGCTGAGGATGCACTTCCGGATCGCCATACACCTCGCTGGTGCTGGCCATCAGCAAGCGGGCTCCGACCCGGCGGGCCAGACCCAGCATGTTGTAGGTGCCGAGAAAACTCGTCTTGGCGGTCTTGATCGGGTTGGCCTGGTAATACCGCGGCGAAGCGGGGCAAGCCAGGTGCCAGATCCGGTCAACCTCCAGCAGGATCGGCTCGGTCACGTCATGGCGAATCAGCTCGAAGCTGGGATGCCCGATCCAGCGGGCGACGTTGACCTTGGTGCCAGTGAAGTAGTTGTCGAGGCAGATCACCTCCTCGCCAGCCTCCATCAACCGGTCCACCAGGGTGGAACCGAGAAAGCCGGCGCCACCGGTCACCAGGTTGCGCCTTGAAGCCACAGGTGCCGTCACTCAGCCCTTGCCCACGGACCACACTTGCAGACCAGCCTGTCGTGCCGCTGCGATGTCGGTGATGTCACGCACGTCGAACAGCCAGGCCGGCCGTCGCATTGCGGCGGCGATCGCCGGCCAGTCAAGCGTGCGGTAAGCGCCCCATTCAGTGAGCACGATCACCGCGTCGGCGCCCGTCACGGCCTCCAGTGGGGTTTCCGCCCGCTGCCACTTGCCGTCATCGGCAAAGCCACGCTCGCAGGCATCGGGTGGGCGGCCCAGATCGGCGCTGATCTGGGTGGTGGCCACCTTGGGGTCGTGAATCACCAGGTGAGCCCCTTCCTCAAGCAGACCACGGCAGATCGCAATGGCCGGTGACTCGCGGGTGTCGTTGGTGTCGGCCTTGAAGGCGAAACCCAGCACCGCCAGGCGCTTGCCGCTCACGGTGCCGAACAGCCGGCTCACCACAAGTCGGGCAATGCGCTGCTGCTGCCAGCTGTTGAAAACCACCACCTGCTCCCAGTAGCTGGCAGCGTCGTCGAGGCCGTAATGGCGGCAGAGGTAGACGAGGTTGAGAATGTCCTTCTGGAAGCAACTGCCGCCGAAGCCGGGGCCCGCGGCGAGAAACTTCATGCCGATGCGCGAGTCGCTGCCGATGGCCCGCGCCACTTCGGTGATGTCAGCGCCAGTGGCCTCGCACAGCGCACCCACGGCGTTGATCGAAGAGATGCGCTGGGCCAGGAAGGCGTTGGCGGTGAGCTTGGAGAGCTCGCTGCTCCACAGGTTGGTGTGCAGGATGCGCTCCGGGTCCACCCAATGGCCATAGATGGCCGACAGCGCGGCGATCGCCGCAGGGTCTTCGCCACCGATCAGCACCCGGTCGGGATGCTCAAGATCGCGAATGGCGGTGCCCTCTGCCAGGAATTCCGGATTGGAGAGCACCGAGAAGGTTTTCGCCTCCACGCCGGACTCGCCGCCCGGACTGGCACCGCCGGCCAGGCTCTGGGATCCCATCAGGATCTGCTTGATCGTTTCGGCCGTGCGCACCGGCAGGGTGCTTTTCTCCACCACGATCGTGTGGCCCGTGGCCTGCGCCGCCACCTGGCGGGCCGAAGCTTCGATCCAGCGCAGGTCGGAGGCCTGCCCCGCTCCCAGACCGCGGGTCTTGGTGGGGGTGTTCACCGAGAGGAACACCATGTCGGCGCTGGCGATGGCGTCATCCACCTCGGTGGTGAAGTGCAGATTGCGACCGCGGCAGCGGCCCACCACCTCCGCCAGTCCCGGCTCATAGACCGGCAGGTTGGCGAGATCCGGGTCGTTCCAGGCGGCGATCCTGGCGGCGTTGAGGTCCACCAGGGTGACCTGGAGGTGCGGGCAGCGATCGGCAATCACCGCCATCGTCGGCCCGCCGACATAGCCGGCACCGATGCAGCAGATGGAGCGAACCTCGGGCGGATGCACTACGTCCAACGGCTCACCCTGAATCCATTCATCCTGTTCCGGAATTTATCCCCGCTGGCCGGGCCTCTTGCCGTTGCGGAGTCAACTTGCTGATCCGGTCGCTCTGGTGTTCAGGTCGACGGGGTGATCCGGGCCGGCGGGCACTGGTGAACCAGCTGATCCAGTCAGCCGGCGGATCCGGCGAGCTGGGCAAGAACGGCCAACGGGCTGAGCCGCTGCTCGGCACCGCCGCCCAGCAGATTCTTGAGCAGCACCAGGCCCTGTTCCGCTTCGCTCTCGCCGATCACCACCGCCCAGGGGGCGCCGGAGCGGTCGGCGCGCTTGAGCTGGCGCGCGAAGGCGGCACCGGAGAGATCCAGCTCCGCCGTCTGGCCCCGGCGGCGCAGCTGCGTGGCGAGATCGAGCGCCATCGCTTCCGCCAGGGGCCCGCGGCTCACCACGTACACCGCCGGCACCGGTGCCGCGGCGCCGGTCGCACCGGCACGCTCCAGCAGCACGACCAGCCGCTCCATGCCGATCGCCCAGCCGATCGCCGCTGTGGCCGGCCCGCCCAGCTGCTCCACCAGGCCGTCGTAGCGGCCGCCGCCGCAGACGGTGGCCTGGGCACCCAGCTGATCGCTGGTGATCTCGAACGCCGTGTGGGCGTAGTAGTCGAGCCCGCGCACCAGGCGGGCGTTGAGCTGGTAAGGAATCGCGAGGCGATCGAGCAGCTCGCGCACCTGCTCGAAGCGCTGGCGGCTCGCCGCGCTGAGGTGGTCGATCAGCAGCGGCGCGTCCGCCAGGACGGCCTGGGTGGCCGGGTTCTTGCTGTCGAGGATGCGCAGCGGGTTGGTGGCGATGCGCTCGCACGCCTCCGGGTCGAGCTGCTCGCGCCGCTGCTCCAGCCAGCCCACCAGCGCCTGCCGGTACGCCGCCCGGTCACTGGCATCGCCCAGGGAGTTGAGCTCCAGCGCCAGGCCGCTGACGCCCAGGGCGGTGAGCAGATCCCAGGCGATCGCGATCGCTTCGGCATCGCTGCGGGGATCGGCGGCACCGAGAAACTCCAGGCCGATCTGGTGGAACTGGCGCTGACGCCCGGCCTGGGGCCGTTCGTAGCGGAACATCGGGCCGCCGTACCAGAGCCGCTGCGGGCCCTGGCTGAGCAGGCCGTGCTCCAGCACCGCCCGCACCACCGAAGCGGTGCCTTCCGGCCGCAGCGTGCAGCGGCGCTGACCCCGGTCTTCGAAGCTGTACATCTCCTTGCCCACCACATCGGTGGCCTCGCCGATGCCCCGGGCGAACAGCTCGGTGACCTCCAGCAGCGGCGTGCGGATCTCACTCAGCCCGGCGCGGCGGAAGTGATCGCGGGCCACCGCCTCCACGTGCTGCCAGACCGGCAGCTGCGCCGGCAGCAGATCCACCATGCCGCGCAGGCTCTGCAGTTTCTCCACGCCCATGTCCAGGTCTGGGGACAGTTTGCGGGATCGCCGCTCAGCGCACCCCCAGCCACTTGTGGCTCTGCAGGCTGAGCCGCCAGTCGGGGCGGGCGCGCACGAACTCCAAGGCCAGCGCCCGCCCCTGGCTGCTCTGCCAACCGGGTTGCAGCAGCAGCTGGGGCGGAGCCGTGTGCCGCTCCTGCCGGGCCGCCGCGGCCATGGCGGTGGCGAAGGCGAGGTCGTCGGGCTCGTGCACCACCACCTTGAGCTCGTCGCAGCAGCTGAGCAGCTCCTGTAGCGGCGGCCGGTGGCGTTTGGGCGAGAGGGTGATCCAGTCGAAGCGCCCGCTGAGGCGATCGACACCGCTGGTTTCCAGGTGCAGGGGCAGCGGCGGATCCACGGCGCCGCGCAGCTGGGCGCACAGGGCCGTGAGGTCGTGGTGCAGCGGTTCTCCGCCGGTGATCACAACAAAGGCCGCTCCGGCCGCCGCCGCCGCGGTCAGCTCCGCCGCCAGCGCCGCCAGGGGCCGCAGCGGATGGGCCTGCTGCGGCCAGGAGCCCTTGGTGTCACACCAGGGACAACCCACCGTGCAGCCCGCCAGCCGCAGGAAGAACGCACTGCGGCCGGCGTGGCTTCCTTCCCCCTGGATCGAGTGGAAGGTTTCCACCACCGGCAGGGCAGCGGACGCCGGCGGAGTCATGGCCACGGGCAGGGCAAGGCTCAACGGGAAAGGCTCAGGAGAACAGACTCAAGGGGAAACGGGCAGACCGGCAACTGGGTCGGGCTGGGAACGCTCCAGGCCGGCAAAAGCCGCCTCGCTGGCCGCGGCCTCGCTGGCGCTGCCGGCGGCATGGCGCAACTGGGCCGCTTCCACGAGGCCCCGGAAGAGCGGATGGGGGCGGCCGGGCCGGGAGAGGAACTCGGGGTGGAACTGGCAGGCGGTGAAGAACGGGTGGCCTTCCAGCTCGATCAGCTCCACGAGGCGGCCATCGGGCGAGGTGCCGCTGATGCGGAAGTTGGAGTCGAGGAACAGGTTGCGGTAGGCGTTGTTGAACTCGTAGCGGTGGCGGTGCCGCTCGTACACCACCGCTTCGCCATAGAGCCGTTCGGCCATGGTGCCGGGCTGCAGGCGGCAGGGATAGACGCCGAGGCGCATGGTGCCGCCCAGGTCGACCACGTCCTGCTGTTCGGGCAGCAGGTGGATGACGGGATGGGCTGCATCGGCATCGATCTCGGCGCTGGTGGCCCCTTCCAGGCCCGCCAGGTGGCGCGCCCACTCGATCACGGCGCACTGCATGCCCAGGCACAGCCCGAGGAACGGCACGCGCTGCTCCCGCGCCCAGCGGATCGCCGCCACCTTGCCATCGACGCCGCGGTTACCGAAGCCGCCGGGCACCACCACCGCATCCATGCCCTCCAGCAGCGCATCGGCCCCTTCGGTTTCGATCTGCTCGGCGCTCACCCAGTGCAGATCGAGGGAGGCGTCCTGCTCCAGGCAGGCGTGACGCAGCGCCTCCACCACCGAGAGATAGGCATCGTTGAGCTGCACATACTTGCCCACCAGGGCCACCTTCACCGGTGGGCCGGGGTTGCGCAGCTTGCGCACCAGTTCCTCCCAGCGGGCCATGTCGCTGCTGTGGTCGTCGAGGCCGAGCACATCGAGCACTTCGCGGCAGAGCCCCTCGCGCTCCATCGCCAGCGGCACCGCGTAGATGCTGTCGGCATCAAGGGCTTCGATCACCGCGTGGGTGGACACACCGCAGAAGCCGCCGATCTTGGCCTTGAGTTCCTCGGTGATCGGCCGGTCGCTGCGGCACACCAGCAGATCGGGCTGGATGCCGATCGAGCGCAGCTCCTTGACCGAGTGCTGGGTGGGCTTGGTCTTGAGTTCGCCGGAGGTGCCGATGTAGGGCAGCAGGGTGACGTGCACGTAGGCCAGGTCGTGGCGGCCCACATCGCCGCGGAACTCACGGATGGCCTCCAGGAAGGGCAGCGATTCGATGTCGCCCACGGTGCCGCCGATCTCTGTGATCACCACATCCACGCCGCTGTCGGCGGCCAGCCGGTGGATGCGTTCGCGGATCTCCCGGGTGATGTGCGGAATCACCTGGACGGTGCCGCCTTCGTAGTCGCCGCGGCGCTCCTTGTTGATCACCGCCTGGTAGATGGAGCCGGTGGTCACGCTGTTGAGGCGTGACATGGCGGTGTCGGTGAAGCGCTCGTAGTGGCCCAGGTCGAGGTCGGTCTCAGCGCCGTCCTGGGTGACGAACACTTCGCCATGCTGGTACGGGCTCATCGTGCCCGGATCCACGTTCAGGTAGGGGTCGAGCTTGAGGATCGAAACGCTGTAGCCACGGGATTTGAGCAGTCGCCCGAGGCTGGCCGCCACGATGCCCTTGCCGATGCTCGACACCACCCCGCCGGTCACGAACACGAACTTCGCCATGGGGGTGGAGCAGGCACTGGCGGACACATCAATCTATCGAGCGTCCTCCGCCCGCACTGAAGCCGCCGCCACCAGGCCCGCTGCGCGGGCAACACGGCCTGCGCCACCACCGCGAGACTCAGCCCTCCAGCAGGCTGCGCAGCATCCACGCGGTTTTCTCGTGGATCTGCAGGCGCTGGGTCAGCAGGTCGGCGGTGGGTTGGTCGTTGGCCTCATCAGCCACGGTGAACACCGAGCGGATCGTGCGAGCCACCGCTTCGTGGCCCTCCACCAGCTCGCGCACCATGGCGAGGGCGGTGGGCACACCTTCGGTTTCGGGGATCGAGGAGAGGCCCGCATAGGTGGCGCCGCCGTAGGGGGCCGGGCAACCAAGGGCACGGATCCGCTCGGCGATCAGGTCGAGGGCCGTCCACAACTCCGTGTACTGGTCCATGAACATCAGATGGAGCGTGTTGAACATCGGCCCGGTGACGTTCCAGTGGAAGCCGTGGGTCTTGGCGTAGAGCACGTAGGAATCGGCCAGCACGTTGCCGAGGCCAGCGGCGATCTGCAGCCGCTGGCTCTCAGGAATGCCGATGTCGATCGGAGGAGCGGTGACGGCCATGGGGGCGTTCGGGGGAGAGGTGGGAATCTCGTTCTAGCCGTGGGGATACGGCCTGCGGCAACAACGCCACAGCCCGTGGGAAACATTGGCTGCCGTGGCGCGGCGCTCAGCAGCGGTGGCGGAGCTCAGCTGAGCGGTGGCAGGGAAGTGCTCAGCGGCAATGGCCGCGGCCGCTGCGGGCTCAGCCCTCCTCCGCCACCCAGGTGCTGGCCACATGCAGCTCGTCCAGCTGCTTCATGGACACATCGGCCGGGGCCTGGGTGAGCAGGCAGCGGGCCTGCTGCGTCTTGGGGAAGGCGATCGTGTCGCGGATCGACTCCTCACCCGCCAGCAGCATCACCATGCGATCGAGACCGAAGGCGATGCCGCCGTGGGGCGGGGCGCCCATATCGAGCGCTTCGATCAGGAAGCCGAACTGCCGCTCGGCCTCTTCCAGCGGCAGGCCGATCGTCTGCAGCACCTGTTTCTGCAGGGCGGCGTCGTGGATGCGCAGCGAACCACCGCCCAGTTCCAGGCCGTTGAGCACCAGGTCGTAGGCCTGGGCGCGGGCGGTGGGCAGGGCCGTGGGCCAGCCGGCCTGATCGGCGCCGAGGTCGGTGGCATTGGGCGCGCAGAAGGGATGGTGCAGAGCCTCAAGCCGGTTCTCCTCGGCGTTGAACTCGAACATCGGGAAATCCACCACCCAGAGGAAGTTCCAGGCGCCGCCGGCGCCGCTGGCGGGCACCAGACCCAGCTCACGGGCCAGGAACTGGCGCACCCGGTCGAGCGCCTTGTTCACTGTGGCGGTGTCACCGGCACCGAACAGCAGCAGGGTGCCGGGCTGGGCGCCAGTGCGGCGCAGCAGCTCGGCCTTGCCCTCGGCGCTCAGGTTGTCCTTGATGGCGCCGATGCTGTCGATCTCGCCCCCCTCCCGCACGCGGATGAAGGCCAGGCCCCCGGCGCCGGCGGTGGTGGCTTCAGAGAACACGTCGCCGCCGGGCTTGATGCGCACGTTGCTGATCACGTCGTTGCCGCCGGGGATCGCGATGCATTTCACCGCTCCGCCCGCCGCCACGGCGCCGGAGAACACCTTGAAGCCGCTGGTGGCCACGATGTCGCTCACGTCGGTGAGCTCCAGGCCGTAGCGGGTGTCGGGCCGGTCGGTGCCGTAGCGGTCCATCGCCTCCTGCCAGGTGAGTCGGGGGAAGGGGCTGGGCAGCTCGATGCCCTTGACGGCGCGCCAGATCGTGGCGATCAGCCGTTCGTTGAGCTGCAGGATCTGCTCCTGCTCCATGAAGCTCACCTCGATGTCGAGCTGGGTGAACTCCGGCTGGCGGTCGGCGCGCAGGTCTTCGTCGCGGAAGCAGCGGGCCACCTGGTAGTAGCGCTCGATGCCGCCCACCATCAGCAGTTGCTTGAACAGCTGGGGCGACTGGGGCAGGGCGAACCACTCGCCGCCACACACCCGGCTCGGCACCAGGTAGTCGCGGGCACCCTCGGGGGTGGAGCGGGTGAGCACCGGTGTTTCCACCTCGATGAAGCCCTCGGCCTCGAGGAAGCGGCGGGCCGCCTGGATGGTCTGGGCGCGCAGGCGCAGGTTGCCGTTCATGCGCTCGCGGCGCAGATCCAGATAGCGGTGGCGCAGGCGCAGTTCCTCCCGCACCGGCGTGTCGTCATGCACCGACACCGGGAAGGGCAGATTGCCCCGCACCTCGTTGAGCACCTCGATCGCGCTGGCCAGCACCTCGACGGCGCCGGTGGCGAGCCGCTCGTTGCGGGAGTCGGCGGGGCGATCGCGCACTGTGCCCGACACCTTCAGCACGGTTTCGTTGCGCAGCCGCTCGGCCACGGCGAAGGCGGCGGGGGAAAGATCGGGATCCACCGTGATCTGCACGGTGCCGCTGCGGTCGCGCAGATCGATGAAGATCACACCGCCGTGATCACGCCGCCGGTCCACCCAGCCGCACAGCGACACGGTCTGGCCCGTGGCATCGCTGCGCAGGTCGCCGCATCCGTGGCTGCGCATGGGGGAAATCGAGGGGAAGGGCGAGTTTCCCACAGGGCCTCAGGCGGCAGGCCCCCAGCGGCTCGCGTGCCAGGGCCCGGGCGGCTCAGGGACGCCGGTAGAACGGACGTCGCACCACCACCGCCGGCTCCTGGCGGCCGCGGATCTCCACAGTCAGCGCCGTGCCGGGCCGGGACGCGTCGGCGGGTACATAGGCCAGGGCGATCGCTTCGGCGAGCGTGGGCGACCAGGTGCCGCTGGTGACCTCGCCCACCACCTGGCCGTCGCGCAGCACCGGGTAGCCATGGCGGGCGATCGCCCGGCCCTGCAGCTTCAGGCCCACCAGGCGGCGGCTTACCCCTGCGGCGGTCTGGCGTTCGAGCACATCGCGGCCGATGAACGCCGCCGGCATCTCCAGGTGCACCAGCCAGCCCAGCGACGCCTCCAGGGGGGAAGTGGTGGCGTCCATGTCGTTGCCGTAGAGGTGCATGGCCGCCTCCAGGCGCAGGGTGTCGCGGGCACCGAGCCCGCAGGGGGTCACCCCTTCGGCCAGCAGTTGCTGCCACAGGGCCTGGCCGGGGCCGGCCGCCAGCAGCAGCTCGAAACCGTCTTCGCCGGTGTAGCCGGTGCGGCCCACGAACGCCATGGCGCCACGTGCTGCCCCCGCCGCACTGCCCGCCAACGGCAACGTGCGGTGACCGAAACGGGGCAGGCCGGTCAGATCGGCGCCGCTGAGGGCGGCCAGCCGGGCCTCGGCCTCCGGGCCCTGCAGGGCCAGCAGCACCCCCTCCCCCTTGCGGTCGGCCACGACGATCCCGTGTGGTTCTAGCTGGGAACGCAGCCAGGCGGTGTCTGCCTCGGCGCAGGCGGCGTTGATCACCAGCACCAGCACATCGGCGTCGCCCTCCGGCCCGGGCTGGCGCCCGCAGTCGTACACGATCAGGTCGTCGCGGATGCCGCCGGCCGCATTGAGCAGCACCGTGTAGCAGGCCTCGCCAGGGCCGATGCGGTGCAGATCGCTGGGCACCAGCGCCTGGAGGGCGTCCTTGACGCCGTCCCCCCGCAGGGTCAGCACCCCCATATGGGAGATGTCGAAGACACCACAGTGCTGGCGCACGGCCTGGTGCTCCGCCACCAGCCCCGAGAACTGCACCGCCATCTCCCAGCCGGCGAAGGGCACCATGCGCCCACCGGCCCCGCGGCAGGCGTCGGCCAGGGGCGTGTGCCTGAGGGGAGCGGCGGGCACGGAGGGATCGGCCATGAGCTGTCGCCTCGCCAGGGAAAGAAGTGGCGCGATCCTATGGAGACGCGTCTGCAAATCCGAAGACTTCCAGCTGGTTCGGTTCTTTCTCTGTTAATGCGCTGCAGCAGTCATTACCTTGAGGAACCAAAAATCGGCCAGCAATGGGCCAGCGTTCCTCCTGCCGCAGCTGTCGGCACTGCAGCCCCCCCAGTGCTGAGGCCATGGGCTGGTGCCATCTGCGCCGCCTGGAGATCCATCAGGAGCTGGCCTCTGATCTCTGGTGCCACCACTGGACGGCACGCAGCCCGCGGCTGCCCGTGTCAGAAATTCTTCCCTACAGCCATCCACACCCCGGGGCGGCACCGACCATCCGCCAACTGGCCCTCACCGACCTGCTCCCCGCATCGGTGTAGCCGAGCACATTCCGGCGGCTTCACGCTTGATTGCGTGTGTGTTGACGTTACGATCATGGGCTGTCACTGCTGCCAGCAACGGCCTGCGCCGCTGCTGAAAGGGTGGCTCTTTCCCCCGATTTCAGGAGGTAGATGATTGCTCACTCTTGCCAGCACGACCCCGGTTGACCTGTTGGCCCGACAGGTGGACGGAGACATCCTCACGCTCCCCACCGGATCTTCGATTTTCAAACGCGGTGACACCGCCAGTGCCATCTACGCCGTCCGCAAAGGGATCGTTGAGTTGATCGATCCCAGCGGCGAGCGGCTCTGTTACCGCCCCGGCGAACTGTTCAGTTACCAGGACATCGTCTGGAGGGGTGGCTTCTTCCGCAACGAGGCCCTGGCACGCACCCCAGTGGAGCTGGTGCGGCTCGGTCGCCTGCGCTTCCTCAACCTGCTCCACAACCACCCCACCCTGGCGGTGGTGTTGATCGGTCAGCAGCACGAGCGATTGCGCGAGCAACGCACCAGCGGCTCCTATTGCTACTGACCCGCACTGGGGCGTTCGCGCCCCAGCAGCAGCAGCAGGCTGCGGGTCACCTTGGCGGCCAGCACGGCGCTGCAGCCGCTGGGGTCAAGCATCGGCGCCAGTTCCACCACATCGGCCGCCACCAGATCGTGGTGGCGCAGCTCCTCCAGCAGGGCGGCGAAGTGGCCCCAGAGGAAGCCGCCCGGTTCCGGTGTGCCGGTGCCCGCCATCACGGCCGGATCGAACCAGTCAAGGTCGACGGTGAGATAAAGCGGCCGGCCGCGCAGCGGCTGCAGCGCTGCGGCCAGATCCGCCTGCAACAGCTCCGGTGCCAGGCCGCAACCGCCGGCGCGGCCCACCAGGCGGCCGGTGCGGCGCAGCTCGCTGAACTCCTCGCGTGTGCCGCTGCGGATGGCGATCTGGCGCAGCACGCCACTGGGAAGCACCTCCAGACAGCGGCGCATGGCGCAGGCATGGCTGTGGCGTGTGCCCAGCCAGCTGTCACGCAGATCGGCGTGGGCATCAAGCTGCACCATCACCAGATCCGGATGGCGGCTGGCCACCGCCGCCACCGCGCCGCTGCTGATCGAATGCTCGCCGCCCAGCATCAGCGGCCGCAGTCCGTGCGCCAGCACCGCCTCGGTGGCCTGGCGCACGGCCGCCACCACCGGCTCGGGCGCTCCGAAGGGAATGTCCACGGCGCCGAGATCGGCGAAGGCCAGATCCTCCAGATCCAGGTCCAGCTGCGGGTCGTAGGTTTCCAGCCCGCTGCTCACCTCCCGGATCGCCGCCGGCCCGAAGCGGGTGCCGGGGCGGAAGGAGGTGGTGCCGTCGTAGGGCACGCCGAACAGGCCGACGCGGCAGCCGGCCGGATCCCGCCGGGCCGCCATGAAGATCGCCCCCTCGGTGGCGAAGAGCTCGGCAGCGGAAGGCTCGCTGCTGGAAGGATCGGCGGCGGACAGCTCGATGGGAGAGGCGTTGCTCATGCCTGCAGCTCCCGTTCGATCGCGGCGGGCACCGCCTCGAAGGCACCGGCCTGCCAGCGGGGGCTCCAGATCGAGCAGCCCTCGGCCACAGACGCGGCGCGCTCCGGCAGAGCCCGGCGGTAGCGAGGCCCGTCGGTGGCAGCGAAGGTCCAGCTCCACCAGCCGCTGGGGTACATGGGCACCCAGCCATAGAGAGGATCGGCATGGCCGAACACCTCCCGCAGCAGCCGCACCGTGGCCACGTGCACGGCGCGGAAGGCCTCGGGTGATTCGCTCTGGGTGGCGAACACGCCACCGGGCCGCAGCAGGCGGCGGCAGTGCTCGAAGAAGGCGCGGTTGAACAGACCCTCAGCAGGGCCGGCCGGGTCGGAGCCATCCACGATCACCACGTCGTAGCTGGCAGTGGCGGCGGCGGCCACCCAGGCAATGCCGTCGCCGATGGTGAGCCGGAAGCGGGGGTCGCTCCAGGCGCCGCCCCCCAACCCAGGCAGATGCTGCCGGCAGAGCTCCACCACCTCCCCGTCGATCTCGACCATGTCGAGCTGCACCACGCCCGGGTGGCGCAGGCATTCGCGGGCCGTGCCGCCATCGCCGCCACCGATCACCAGCACCCGCTCGATCCGCTCAGCGGCGCAGAGGGCGGGGTGCACAAGCGGTTCGTGGTAGTGCCGTTCCTGCCGCTCGGCCGTCATCCAGCAGCCATCGAGCAGCAGGGCCTTGCCGTAGGTGCGGCTGTCGATCACGGTGATGCGCTGAAACGCACTGGAGCGCTCCACCAGCACCTCGGCCTCCAGGCCGTAGCGGACGCCCTGGTGGATCTCATCCACCCAGCCGGGGCCGGCAGCCGCGCTGGAACTGGGCGTGGGATCGAAGACGACGGGATCGGGCATCGCACAGCGGAGCATTGCTTCCCAGCTAAGCGTTCCGTGGCAGTGTCGCGGCGCACCTGGCCGCCCGGCGCCCCCTGCCGGGTTCTGGCAGCCTGGGGCCATGGCTTCTGATCTGACCGTGACAGCGTCGGTGCGGATTCCGGCCGCTGAACTGAACTGGCGCTTCTCGCGCTCAGGCGGCCCGGGGGGGCAGAGCGTGAACACCACCGATTCCCGGGTGGAGCTGGTGTTCGCCCTGGCCGCGTCGAGCGCGCTGACGCCCGTGCTGCGCCAGCGGGCCCTGCGCCGGCTGGAGGGGCGCCTGGTGGATGGGGTGCTGGTGATCGCCGCCTCCGAACACCGCTCGCAGTGGCTGAACCGCCAGGCCGCCGAACGCCGGCTGGTGAGGCTGCTGGCGGAGGCGATCGCCCCACCACCGCCGCCCCGTCGCCCCACCCGGCCGGGCCGCGGGGCCGTGGAGCGACGGCTCACGGCCAAGCGGCTGCGCAGCGCCATCAAGGGCCAGCGCCGTTCCCGCCAGGGGCTCAGCGACGACTGAGACGCCAGCGGCTTCAGCTGTCCTGGGCGGCGCGGATCTGCGCCTTGGCCTGCTGCCACAGCCCCTCCAGCCGTTCGATGCTCTGGCCACTGAGGTCCCCGCCCAGGGCCGCTTCCACGCGGGAGAAACGGTCGAGGAAGCGGCGGTTGGTGCCCGCCAGGCCCTCGTCGGGATCGAGCCCGCACCAGCGGGCCACATTCACCAGCGTGAAGATCACATCGCCCAGCTCCGATTCGGCATGGGCGCGATCGCCGCTGGCCACCGCCTCGCGCAACTCGGCCAGCTCCTCTTCCACCTTGGCCCACACGCCCGCCATGCTTTCCCACTCGAAGCCGGCGGCGGCGGCCTTGCGCGAGAGGGTCATGGCGCCAGCCAGCGCCGGCTGACCACGCAGCTTGCGGGCCAGGCGGGCACTGAGCGGCGCCGAGCCGGGCTGGCCGGTGAACGGCTCACCAGTGTTGGGCCCACTGCTGGCGGCAGCGACCTGCTCCTGTTGCCGGTGGTGCTCCTGCTCCTCGGCCTTGATCGCCTCCCAGCTGCGGCGCACGGCGGCACTGTCGCCGGCCTGGCCCCGGTTGGCCTCAGCCGCGGCGGCGAACACATGGGGGTGGCGGCGCACCAGTTTCTGACGCAGGCCGCGGGCGATCGCAGCCAGATCGAAGCGCCCGGCCTCGCTGGCGATCTGCGCATGCAGCAGCACCTGCAACAGCAGGTCGCCCAGTTCCTCCTGCAGGTGGGCGTCGTCGCCGTGGCGGATGGCGTCGGCTACCTCGTGGGCCTCCTCCAGTACGTAGGGGATCAAGGAGCTGTGGGTTTGCTCCAGGTCCCAGGGGCAGCCCTGCACGGGATCGCGCAGGCGCTCCACCACGGCGATCAGAGCCGCGACTTCACGCGATGCGCTGGGATCGGATTCAGCTGGCATGGCGAGGCATGAGGGGGGCGCAGCGCCCTTCCCCCTCACCGTCTCACGGACCGGGCGCTGACGCCGCGCGGGCGCCGGCGCCGGGGGCGCCAGCGGCGCGGCAGCCGCACATCGGGGTCGCCGTCCTGGAGCAGATGCAGCCAGCTGCTGGCTTCCAGCCCGGCCAGGCCCACCAGCACCAGCGGGCCGTGGACGCTCCATAACGTCTGCAGTCCAGCGGCGAGTGTGCGCGGGGAGGGGGCGCCGAAGGGCTGCAGCAGCAGGCTGAGCACCAGCAGCCACACCGCCAGGTAGGCCAGGCGCAGGGCGGTGCCCAGCAGCGGACCGTGGGAGGCGATCGAGCGATGCCGCAGGCAGCGGCGATAGGGATACCAGAGCACCGCCAGCGGCCCCCAGCGGCGCAGCGGCCGCGAGACGGTGTCGAGGTCGGGGGACAGCCACAAGCCCCCCACCAGGAAGCCGCTGCAGCCGCTCACCACCCCGGCCAGACCCAGCCACGGCCACCACAGCAGCCCGAAGGGCACGCATAGCCAGCAGATGGCACGGTCGTGGCTGCGGCCACTGGCCATCGAGGTGCGGGCGCCGGATAGTTGCCAGCATGGGGGGTGACACGGCCAGAATGCGCACCTGGGGCGATTAGCTCAGCGGTAGAGCGCCTGCCTTACAAGCAGGATGTCGCTGGTTCGAAACCGGCATCGCCCATCCCAGAAAAGCCAATCCCAGAGAGGAAAGAGCCAGCGAAGACATGGCCTGTCGTGGGCGCCCCCTGGCAGGTCGGTGGCAACCCGGCGAGCTGTCAACCTGGCCACACCGCCGGGCGCTGTCAGTGGTGCCTGAGGCCTGCCTGCTGATCGATGCCGAAAGAGCTGCCAGCTGGACCTGGCCGCCCCGAAGGCCACTCCCGAGGGTGAAAACCCAGGCCATCTGCAGCCCGAGCGCCTGCAGCGACTGATCGCGCAGCTGCACGAACGGCTGATAGGGGAGCAGATGCTGCGCGGGACCTTGCAAGCCGGTCTCGCCCAGCTGGAGACCACCGCGATCGAGCGCCGCTGGCCGAACAATGAGGCCTTTCTGAGCGCCTGCCTGCGGGGTTGGCCATACATCCGCTCTGCAGCATCCCAATCGGATCGCGATCACGTTGTCCCGCCATTTCCTCGCTTAAAGGATGATGGCTTAGAGCTGTCGGCTTGGTGAGAATTGGCTTCATGTATGGTGAGGCTGTTGTGGCAGTGCCCATCCAGATGCAGACCCGTTCGTTGGTGCAGTCAGCCGTCGCCACCAAATCCCTGATCGTGGCGGATGGCCTATGCCCGCGAATCGGCGAGCTGCTTCCAAGCGCCCTGCACGATCTGGTGGCGCTGGGACATTGCCACAACCCGCTGCGAACCATCAGCGAAGAGCTTCGCCATCGCCGGCTTAAGTCTCAGCCGGTGGGCACCCTGCACGTGGTGGGCCACGGCCGGCCCGGCGCCATCCAGATCGGCGGCCATTGGATTGATGCGGCCAGCCTGATGGCCAATGCTGATCTGTTGAACCAGTGGCAGATAGGCACCATCGCCTTGTGGAGCTGCGAGGTGGGCGCTGACCGTGGCTTCGTGGCGCTGCTGCAGGAACTCACAGGAGCCAAGGTCGCAGCAACCTCGCGGCGCATTGAAGGCATGAACCTTGAGTCCTGGTCGATCAGCGATACGAACGACGGGACAGACTCGCTGCCACCCATCTTCAATCCAAGTCAGTTAAGGACGTGGCCATGGAGCCTCTCCCGGTTCATCGACGTTGCAGGGCAGCCTCTTGACTTCAGCGTCAACGATCTCAGCCCCTCCGGCGATCGACGCATCGCAGGATCCGCCAACACAGCCGGCGAAACATGGTTGTACAGAAATGTAATCACGATCGACGGACAGGTCGTCGACGCAATCGTCACATTCAACTCGATTACATCGGGCACCATGACTGCGTTCGACAGCAAATCGAACCCATACAGCACATCCGTCCTCGGCGGAACGCCAGTCAGATTCCTGCAGCCAAACTTCATCTGGAGCTCCAGCGGGGGTTCAGCTTCGTTCAGGGTGAGATTCATTCAAGGCGGTAGCTACAGCGACGGCACAAATCCGAAGGGCACAGCCGTCACCCTTAGAAATGTCATTGTCAATTCATATGGCCTTAGCAGCTCAAGCAACAGCCCAACCGGCAGCGGCGGCAATCGCTTCATTTCATTTGCCGATGTCGACGGCCTCGAGCTCAGCAGCTCGACGGAATTGGTCGTTTCAGTGAATGGCGCGACCACAAGCTTTGCGCCAAACCCAGCCAACATCCCTGGCATTATCACTGCGCTACCAGGAACAACAGCTGGCGACAACTATCGTGTACGTGTCAATTTTGATGAGGTGTCGGAGTTAACCTACACCGTAGGCGCCGGCAATGGTTCAGGCACTGCGTTCTACGCGCTCGATTTCAGCCAAGGCCCAAGGTTCACCAACGTGGTGAGCAAAGATCTCGTGCTCACAGGAGGCCCTCTCACAACCAATGAATCCGGCACATCGGCAACGTTGAGTCTGCAGCTTTCAGCTCAACCATCTGCAACCGTCACCGTCACGCTCACAGGCCTAGACGCCACCGAAGGCAGCCTGAGCACCACTACCCTGAAATTTACAACTTCCAACTGGAACTCACCCCAGATTGTAACCGTCACTGGCGTCGACGACATCATCCATGACGGCAACATCACCTATACGATCACAGCAAAGAGCAGCTCGTCCGATCTTGCCTTTAATGGCCGCAAGGCTCTCATTGACATCACCAACACTGACGATGACAACGTCGTCACCGTCAACAGCCCCACCGTCAACGAGGCCTCTCCCTTCGTCGTCTTCACCGTTGATGGCGCATTCGGGCAAGACGTTTCCCTCTCCCTTGCCAACGGCGGCTCCGCGGCCTCCGGCGCTGACAGCAATGTCACCAACACACTGGAAGTCTCCGCTGATAACGGCAACACCTGGACTGCCTACTCCACTGGCTCTGTCGCTCTCAATGGCAACGAAGGCACTCTCCTAGTCCGCGTTCCCATCCTCAACGTCGCCACCTTTAAGGGATCTGCAACCTTCACGCTGACCGCCACTCCCACTGGCGGCAATGCCACCTCAGGCACCGCCACCATTGTCGACGACGGCACCGGTACCATCTTTAATCCAGACGGTACAGCCAGAAACAACGCGGCCAAAGGTGTTGATCGCGCCGTTCCTGTTAATTCTATCTCGGTCGACGAAGGCGCACCCTTTGCCGCTTTCTCCATCTCTGCGACTGAGAGTCAGTCTGTTTCCCTCGCCGCCTCGTTCATCGACGTTGCAGGGCAATCTCTTGACTTCCGCGTCAACGATACAAGCGCCACCGGCGATCGCCGTATCTCAGGATCCGCCAACACAGCCGGCGAAACATGGTTGTACAGAAATGTAATCACTATCGACGGACAGGTCGTCGACGCAATCGTCAGATTCAACTCGATTACATCGGGCACGATGACTGCGTTCGACAGCACCGATAACCCATACAGCACATCTGCTCTCGGCGGAACCCCAGCCAGATTCCTTCAGCCAAACTTCCAATGGAACTCCAGCGGGGGCTCGGCCTCGTTCACGGTGGGATTCATTGAAGGCGGGAGTTATAGCGCCGGCACAAATCCCAATGGCACAGCCGTTACCCTTAGAAATGTCTTTACTAATTCATATGACCTTGACAGTACAAGCAGCAGCTCAAGCGGCAACGGCGGCAATCAGTTCACTTCGTTTACCGATGTCGGCGGCATCGAGCTCAGCAGCTCGACGGCATTGGCCGTTTCAGTGAATGGCGCGACCACAAGCTTTGCCCCAAACCCAAGCAGCAGCCCTGGCAATATCACTGCGCTCCCAGGAACAACAACTGGCGACAACTATCGTGTGCGTGTCAGTTTTGATGAGGTGTCGCAACTCACCTATACCGTAGGCGCCGGCAATGGTTCAGGCACTGCGTTCTACGCGCTCGATTTCAGCCAAGGTCCAACGTTCACCAACGTGGTGAGCAAAGACCTCGTGCTCACGGGAGGTCCGCTCACAACCAATGAATCCGGCACATCAGCAACGTTTAGTCTGCAGCTCTCAGCTCAACCATCTGCAACCGTCACCGTCACGCTCACAGGCCTAGACGCCACCGAAGGCAGCCTGAGCACTACTACACTTACCTTTACAACAGCCAATTGGAACTCACCCCAGATTGTAACCGTCACTGGCGTCAACGACGTCATCCTTGACGGCAATATCACGTATACGATCACAGCCACAAGTAGCTCGTCCGATGCTGCCTTTAATGGCCGCACGGCCGTCATTGACATCACCAACATAGACAATGACGTCTCTGTTAACAACATCTCCGTTAACGAAAACTCACCCTTCGCGGTCTTCTCCGTCTCTGGTACTGGCAATCAGCCCGTTACCCTTGGCCTCCAAAATGATGCCGACGGTGCCACCAATGACGCCGCTCTTGGCACCG
>NZ_JAHLYO010000002.1:0-9297 GCF_025128015.1 Synechococcus sp. CS-1333 | reverse complement strand
GGCCTGGGCCAGGGCCGGGCGGCCGCCACCGCCACCGCCGCAGCGCTTGGCGATGGTGCCGATGAAGGCGCCCGCCTTGGCGCCCGCCTGCACCACCGCCGCGCCGAAGGCGGCCACCAGGATCACCTTGGTGAGGTCGGCGGGATCAGGCAGGCCGCCCAGCACCACCGCGCCCCCCTCACCCAGCTGCTGCTGCAGCTGCTGGGCCGCCCCCTGCAGACCGGCGCCTTCCACGCCATCGAGGCGGGCCACCAGCAGCTGGAAGGAGCCGAGCGGTTCCGCCTGGGCCGCCAGCGCCGCCGCCTTCGCCAGTGCCAGTTCGGCGCGGGCGGCGGCCAGGGCCTTGCCGGTGGCCTTGAGCTCCTCGGCCATAGCGCTCACCCGCTCCACGATTTCAGCGGGCTGGGCTTTGAAGCGGTCGCCCAGTTCACGCACCACCGCCTCGCGTTCGTTCAGGTAGGCCAGCACCGCCGGACCCGCCACCGCCTCGATGCGGCGGATGCCGGCCGCCACGCCGGTTTCGCTGACGATCTTGAACAGGCCGATCTCGGCGGTGTTGGCCACGTGGGTGCCACCGCACAGCTCCATCGACACCCCCGGCACATCCACCACCCGCACCTGGGCGTCGTACTTCTCGCCGAACATCGCCACCGCCCCGGCCGCGCGGGCCCGCTCCAGCTCCATCTCCTGCACCTCCAGCTCGTGGGCATCGGCGATCCAGCCGTTGATCAGTTCCTCGACCCGCTCCAGCTCCTCACGGCTCACGGCGCGGGGGCAGTGGAAGTCGAAGCGCAGGCGATCGAAATCCACCAGCGAACCCGCCTGGGCGATCGCGGGATCCACCAGCTGCTTGAGCGCCGCCTGCAGCAGGTGGGTGGCGGTGTGATGCGCCTGGGCGCGGCGGCGGCAGGCCCGGTCGACCCGGGCGATCACCCGATCACCGAGGCCCAGGCTGCCGCGCTCCACCCGGCCCTGATGCACGAACTGCTTGCGCAGGCGGCTCACCGCCTCCACCCGCACGATCACGCCCGCGTCGCCGGCGCCCTCGCTGCCGAGCACGCCGCCCAGCAGCAGGCCCCGGTCGCCGATCTGGCCGCCGGATTCGCCATAGAAGGGCGTGGCATCCAGCACCACCTGCACCGCCTCGCCCGCCACCGCCCGCTCGGCCGGGCTGCCGTTAACCACCAGCGCCAGCACCTGGCTGGGATGCTCCAGGGCGCCATAACCCTCGAAGCGAGTGTCGGGGAGGTCGGCCGCCGCGGCCGCCACCGCCCCCTGCACGGTGAGGTCCACACTCACGGCCGCTGCCTTGGCCCGCTGCCGCTGGGCCTCCATCGCCGCCTCGAAGCCGTCACGGTCGACCGTGAGCCCGTGCTCCTCGGCAATCTCCTCGGTGAGCTCCAGCGGGAAACCGTAGGTGTCGTAGAGCTCGAAGGCCTGGGCGCCGCTGATGGCGGCAGGGCGGGAGGCCAGCACCTCCGCCAGCAGCTTCTCGCCGCGCTCGAGCGTGTCGAGGAAGCGGGCCTCCTCGCGGCCCAACTCGGCCAGGATCGCATCACGCCGCTCCAGCAGCTGCGGGAAGGCCGGCGCCATCAGCGCGATCGCCGCTTCACCCATGGTGCGCAGGAAGGGCTGATCGATGCCGAGCAGGCGACCGTGGCGCACCACCCGCCGCAGCAGGCGCCGCAGGATGTAGCCGCGGCCCAGGTTCGACGCCGTGACCCCATCGCAGATCAGCTGGGTGATGGCGCGGCTGTGGTCACCGATCACCTTGAGCGAGGTGCGGCCCTTCTCCTCGAGCTGGCTGTAATCGACGCCGGCCAGCGTGGCAGCGGTGTGAATCAGCGGAACGATCAGATCGGTTTCGTAGTTGTTCGGCACGCCCTGCAGGATCTGGGCCATGCGCTCCAGACCCATGCCGGTGTCGATGTTGCGGTTCGCCAGAGGGGTG
This sequence comes from Synechococcus sp. CS-1333, assembly GCF_025128015.1. Lineage (NCBI taxonomy): Bacteria > Bacillati > Cyanobacteriota > Cyanophyceae > Synechococcales > Synechococcaceae > Synechococcus > Synechococcus sp. CS-1333. The sequence goes on along the minus strand of NZ_JAHLYO010000002.1, from coordinate 7,346 downwards.
AGCGTTCCTTCCGCATCGCGGTTGAACTGCATGAACACCAGGTTGTAGAACTCGATGAAGCGGCTGTCGTCCTCCAGATCGATGGCGTCATCGCCGCGTTCGGGGTGGAAGTCGTAGTAGATCTCCGAGCAGGGGCCGCAGGGGCCGGTGGGGCCGGACACCCAGAAGTTGTCGGCTTCATCCATGCGGATGATCCGCTTCGGGTTCACCCCCACGACCTCGCGCCAGATCGCTTCGGCTTCGTCGTCTTCGCGGAACACGCTCACCACCAGGTGGCGGGGATCCAGGCCAAACACCTCGGTGCTCAGCTCCCAGGCCCAGGCAATCGCCTCGGCCTTGAAGTAATCGCCGAAGGAGAAGTTGCCCAGCATCTCGAAGAAGGTGTGGTGCCGCGCCGTGCGACCCACGTTCTCGATGTCGTTGGTGCGGATGCACTTCTGGCTGGTGGTGGCCCGCGCCGCCGGCCGCGGCGCCTGCCCCAGGAACACCGGCTTGAAGGGCAGCATGCCCGCGATCGTGAGCAGCACGGTGGGGTCGTCCGGCACCAGCGAGGCGCTGGGCAGGCGCCGGTGGTCGCGGGCGGCATAGAAGGCCAGGAATGCCTCGCGGATCTCGGCGCCGCTGCGGGGACGCGGCTGGGCCGCCGGGGAGGCGCTGGGAGAAGGTGCGGCAGCCATGGCCCGTCGCGGCGAAACAATGCGAAGCGCCCATCTTCGGCGAGCGCCCCCCTGACCGGATCCGGGGCGGCACCTTACGCTGCGCCCGCCCCGCCGTCGCTGTGCTGCCCGCCTCCGACCAGCCCCAGCCTCCGGCGCAGCCCAGGCCAACGCCACAGCCCCGCGCACGCCTGCGGCTGCAATCGATCAGCTGGGCGCTGCTGGCCGGGGGCGCGGCGGCGGCTCTCGGCCTGGGCGGGGGCCTGGAACCGGCCCTGCGGGCCGGGGGCTGCGGCTTCTTCTACGGCCTGCTGGCCTTTCACCTGCAGCGCGTCGACCCGGATGACGGGCACCTGCAGGCGGGGCTGGTGGGGGCGGTGTGCGGCCTGCTCAGCCTTGGCGCCGCCTTGGATCTGCCCCCGTTCGGGCCGCTGGCGTGGGGCCAGGGCCTGGCGCCGGGGCTGTCGTCGTTGATGATGGCGCTGATCCGTGCCTGGCTGCCCCTCTGGCTGCCTGTCGCGGGCGCTGCCCTGCTGCTGCAAGGTGCCCAGCGTCTGCTGCCCGCACTTCGGCCTTGATCAGGCCCTGACCCCCCGGCCATGAGCCTGCTGCATGCCACCTGGCTGACTTCCGGTATCGCCGCAGGGGCGACGGTGGGCAGTTTCGACCGGCCCGGTCTGCTGATCTGGGCTGACACCTGGCGGGTGGCGGCGCCGGTGACGCCGAAACGCACGCCGGAGCCCCACCCGCTCAGCCTCGACCAGGACGACCTGGGCGCCTGGCTGGAAGAGCACGCGCTCTGGTCTGAGGCCTTCCGCCCCGCCGTGGCCACCCTCACCCTGCCGAGCCGCAGCCAGAACGCCCGCGGCAGCAAGAGCAGCGGCAGCGCCGCCTGGAGTGGCCTGCCGCTGCAGGCCGGTGAGCCGATCCCAAAAGCGCTCAGCTGGTGGCCGTGGCAGGTGGAGGGCCTCTGGCTCAAGCCCGCCGCCGCCGCCGACTGGCTGGGGCAGCTGCCCCTTTCCGGCCATCACCCCGATCTGGCCGATGAACTGCGCTGGTGGAGCCACCTGCAGCGCTGGGCGCTGAGCCTGATCGCCCGCGGCCGCTGGTTGCCCCAGGTGGAACCCAGCGCCGGCGGCGCAGGCGGCCGGGCCCGCTGGGTGCCGCTGCTGAACCGGGAGGAGGATCGCCGCCGGCTGGAAGATCTGGCCGCGCAGCTGCCCCAGGTGGCGGTGGCGGCGCTGGCCCCCTCCGGCAACGGCCCTGGCGGGGGCGGAGGTGCTGGCGGTGGCCTGGGTGCCGGCATGGGCGTCGGGAATGGCGCCGCGCCGCTGGCCTGCTGGCGGCCGGGATCCGGCCGGCTGCGGGTGGTGGCGATCCTCGCCGATCTGCTCGATGGCCAGATGCGCGAGAGCTTCGTGCCGGCCACCGAAGGGCTGGATCCGCTGCTGGCGGCCTGGCAGCGGGCACTCGGCCCCGGCGATGGGCGGCTCGACCTGTCGGCGGAGGACGCGGAACGGCTCGCCACCGCCACCCACCACTGGCGGGAAGCGGTGGCCGGCCGTGTGGCGCCGGCCCACACCTGCCTGGAGCTGGAGATTCCGGCGGAAGGCGACGAGCTCTGGCCGCTGCGCTTCAGCCTGCAGGGGGAAGCCGACCCGAGCCTGAAAATGGCGGCGACAGCGGTGTGGTCGGCCGGAGCCGGCACCGTGCAGCTGGGCGAAATCGCCGTGCAGCAGCCGGGTGAGCTGCTGCTGGAGGGCCTGGGCCGGGCCCTGCAGGTGTTCGAGCCGATCGAGCGCGGCCTCGACACGGCCACACCGGAGCAGATGGCGCTGACGCCTGCCGAAGCCTTCGTGCTGGTGCGCACCGCCGCCGCCCGCCTGCGCGACGTGGGCGTGGGCGTGGTGCTGCCGCCGAGCCTGAGCGGCGGCCTGGCCAGCCGCCTGGGGCTATCGATCACGGCGGATCTGCCGCCCAGTTCGCGCGGTTTCAGCCTGGGCGAATCGCTCGAATGGACTTGGGAGCTGATGATCGGCGGCGTCACCTTGAGCCTGCGCGATCTGGAGCGGCTGGCGGGCAAGCGCAGCCCGCTGGTGCAGCACAAGGGGGCCTGGATCGAACTGCGCCCCGGCGATCTGCGCAACGCCGAGAAGTTCTGCGCCCTCGATCCACCGCTCAGCCTCGACGACGCCCTGCGGGTGACGGGCAACGAAGGGGAAACGCTGCAGCGGCTGCCGGTGCACCGCTTCACGGCGGGGCCACGGCTGCAGGCGGTGCTGGAGCAATACCACCAGCAGAAGGCCCCCGATCCGCTGCCCGCCCCGGAAGGATTCGCCGGCCAGTTGCGCCCCTACCAGGAACGGGGCCTGGGCTGGCTGGCCTTCCTGCACCGCTTCGATCAGGGCGCCTGCCTGGCCGACGACATGGGCCTGGGCAAGACGATCCAGCTGCTGGCCTTCCTGCAGCACCTCAAGGCGGAGCAGGAGCTGAAGCGACCGGTGCTGCTGGTGGCGCCCACCTCCGTGCTCACCAACTGGAAGCGGGAGGCGGCGGCCTTCACGCCCGAACTGGAGGTGCGTGAGCACTACGGGCCGCGCCGCCCCGCCACCGACGCCGCCCTGAAGAAGGCGCTCAAGGGGGTGGATCTGCTGCTCACCAGCTACGGCCTGCTGCAACGCGACAACGAACTGCTGGCGGCGATCGACTGGCAGGGGATGGTGATCGATGAAGCGCAGGCGATCAAGAACCCCAGCTCGAAGCAGAGCCAGTCGGCGCGGGATCTGGCGCGGGCGGGCAAGCAGAGCCGCTTCCGCATCGCCCTCACCGGCACGCCGGTGGAGAACCGGGTGAGCGAGCTGTGGGCGCTGATGGATTTCCTCAACCCGCGCGTGCTGGGCGAGGAGGAATTCTTCCGCCAGCGCTACCGACTGCCGATCGAGCGCTACGGCGACACCGCCTCCCTGCGCGACCTCAAGGCACGCGTGGGGCCGTTCATCCTGCGGCGCCTCAAGACCGACAAATCGATCATCTCCGACCTGCCCGAGAAGGTGGAGCTGAACGAGTGGGTGGGGCTCTCGCCGGAGCAGGTGACGCTCTACCGCAAGACGGTGGACGACAGCCTCGATGCCATCGCCCGGGCGCCGCTGGGCCAGAAGCACGGCCAGGTGCTGGCGCTGCTCACCAAGCTGAAGCAGATCTGCAACCACCCGGCGCTGGCGCTGAAGGAAACCGGCGTGGGCAGCGGCTTCGCCAGCCGCTCCGCCAAGGTGCAACGCCTCGACGAGATCGTGGAGGAGGTGATCGAAGCGGGCGATCGGGCGCTGCTGTTCACCCAGTTCGCCGAATGGGGCCACCTGCTGCAGGTCCACCTGCAGCAGCGCTTCCGCCAGGAGGTGCCCTTCCTGTATGGCAGCAGCAGCAAGAGCGAGCGGCAGGCGATGGTCGACCGCTTCCAGGAGGATCCGCGCGGCCCGCAGCTGTTCCTGCTGTCGTTGAAGGCCGGTGGGGTGGGCCTCAACCTCACGCGCGCCAGCCATGTGTTCCACATCGACCGCTGGTGGAACCCGGCGGTGGAGAACCAGGCCACCGACCGCGCCTACCGCATCGGCCAGACCAACCGGGTAATGGTGCACAAGTTCATCACCAGCGGCTCGGTGGAGGAGAAGATCGACCGCATGATCCGCGAGAAAGCCCGCCTGGCCGAAGACATCATCGGCAGCGGCGAGGAATGGCTCGGCGGGCTCGACCCCGGCCAGCTGCGCGACCTGGTGGCGCTCGACGACTGAGCGGCGCCGTGGCCCGAGCCAGCGGCAGCGGGTACGGTGCAGGCACGGCTGGATCGGGGAGAGGTTGACAGGTGGCGAATGAGACTCCACCGCTGTTCGGCAAGACCCGCTTCCTGGAAGGCCTGATCGACGAGTTCCTCGACAAGATCGCCGAAGGGGTGATCGTGGGGGAGCTGGGCCTCAAGGCCTATCTCTGCGGCAGTGAAGAAGAAACGGTCTGCCTGGAGAGGCTCAACCAGCTCACCGAGATCAAACGGCGTTGCAGTGAACTGCGCCGCACGATCGTGACCATGCTCTACACCGAGATGCTGCTGCCCGATGCCCGCGGCGATGTGCTGCGGCTGCTCGGCAGCCTGTTCGCCCTGCTCGATGACATGGGCGACGACTTTGAGGAGCTGATGATCGTGCAACCCCAGCGGCTGCCGGAATTCGGCACGGATTTCGCCGAACTCACGGCGATGGCGATCCGCGGCGTGCAGGCGGTGCTGGTGGCGGCGCGCACCTTCTTCCGCACCCCGGCGGCGGTGCGCGACCACCTCAACGAGGTGCGGGTGTTCGAGGACGAAACAGACCGACTCGCCTACAAGCTCAAACGCCGGATCGTGGCCGCCGATCTGAGTTTCGAGCAGCGCACGCTGCTGCGGGAAACGGCGGCCATGCTCGATGCCCTGGCCGACAAGGCGGAGAACATCGGCGACGACCTTTCCATCTTCGCGATCAAGCGATCCCTCTGAGCCGCCGCCTTGACCATGGCCCTGATCGTCACGCTCATCTTTCTCTCCAGCGGCCTGTTCCTCGGCTGGTCGATGGGCGCGAACGACGCCTCCAACGCCTTCGGCACCGCGGTGGCCACGCGGATGATCCGCTTCCCCACCGCCGCCTTTCTCTGCAGCACGTTCGTGATCATCGGGGCGGTCACCAGCGGCAGCGGCGCCGCGGAGGGGCTCAGCCAGCTGGGCGCGATCAACGCGCTGCCGGGGGCGTTCACCGCCGCCCTGGCCGCGGCGCTCACGGTGGCCTGGATGAGCGCTGTGGGGCTGCCGGCCTCCACCGGCCAGGCGGTGGTGGGCTCGATCATCGGCTGGAACCTGTTCAGTGGCTCCCCCACCAACCTGGGCACGCTGGGCCGGATCGCGGCCACCTGGGTGGTGTCGCCAGTGCTCGGGGCGATCTTCGCGATGGTGATGTACAAGCTGCTGGTGGCCTGGATCAGCCTCACGCGGCCACACCTGCTCTCGCTCGATCGCAACACCCGCAGCGGCCTGCTGCTGGCGGGGATCTTCGGCTCCTACGCGATCGGCGCCAACGGCATCGGCAATGTGATGGGCTTCTTCGTGGAGGCCTCACCGTTCCGTGATCTCAGCTTCGGGACGTTCGAGGTGTCGTCGGTGGAGCAGCTGTTTCTGATCGGTGCCATCGCCGTGGCGGTGGGTGTGTACACCTATTCCCGCCGCGTGATGATGACCGTGGGCGACAGCCTGCTCACCCTCTCCCCTCTGGCGGCGCTGGTGGTTGTGGTGTCGCATTCGCTGGTGCTGTTTCTGTTTTCCTCCACGGCGCTGGAGAGCCTGCTGGCGAGCTGGGGGCTGCCCACGATTCCGCTGCTGCCGGTGTCGGGCTCGCAGGCGGTGATCGGTTCGGTGCTGGGCATCGGCCTGCTGCAGGGCATGAAGGGGGTGCGCCAGATCCGCTGGGGCGTGCTGGGCGGCATCGCCTCCGGCTGGATCACCACGCCCCTGATCGCGGCGGTGATCGGTTTCGTGCTGCTGTTCGTGGTGCAGAACGTGTTCGGCCAGGAGGTGTACCAGGCGAGCCGGCCGCTGGCGGTGGCAGTGTTGGCGGCAGGTCCCGCTGCACCCTGAATGTCAGCCCCTCCCACCGCATCCGCTCCTGAACAGCTGCAGGCGGCGCTGTTTCAGTTCGCCATCGACGAGCTGGTGCGCCAGCACCGCAGCAGCTTTCCGCCGCTGTGGACCACCGAGAGCTGGGCGAAATTGATGATCTGGCTGGCACTCAGCTGCGGCTGCAGCGGCGACGACGAGGGCCTGCGCCAGTTCGCGGCGGCGCTGGAGCCAACCCTGGCCCGCACCCTGCGGCAGACATTCTTCGAGCGGACATTGGAGGATCTGGAGCTGCGCCTGCTGGCCGATCCGGCCGACAGCCAGGTGGTGGTGCTGCCGCTACACCCCTCGGTGGCGCTGCCGCCCGAACGGGTGGCCGAAGCGCTGGCCCGCGTCGGGCTCAACGAGCTGGTGGCGGGTCCAGCCGGCTGGCAGCAGCTGGAGGGTCTGGTGGCCGTGCCCTGGGCCAGCAAGGTGGCCGAAGCTGCCGGCTCCACCGACGCTGCTCAAGCATGAACCTGATCGGCACCTACCGCAACGCCGGCTACGCGGCTCTCGCCGACGGCATCTGCGCCTTCTACGAACGCCGCGCCGACCTGCAGCGCCGCGGCGTCGCCTTCGGTGAGCCGCAGGGCGGTAGCGATGCTGCCGCTGCCACCGGTGCTGGCGCCACACCTGCCAAGGTGTCGACCGACATCAGCCTGGTGGCGATCGACCGCAGCGATCCGGAGGCCTACGCCCTGGCCGAGGTGATCGTGCGCGGCGTAAACGCCGGGCTGGAGCGTTACCTGCAGGAGCGTCCGCTGCTGCGCCAGTGTGCGCCAGAGCAGGCGCTGTTCGTGCTGCCGATCTTCAACCTGCAGCGCTACGCCCCCGGCGAAGCCTTCCACGCCTGGCACTGCGACTGGACCACCAGCGAGGAGGCCACCGAGCCGATCCGCCGCCTGCTGGCCTGGATCCTCTACTGCAACGACGTCCCCGACGGCGGCACCGAATTCCACTGGCAAGACCACCACGTGGAAGCCGTGAAAGGCACCCTGGCGATCTTCCCGGCAGGCATC
>NZ_JAHLYO010000001.1:0-38408 GCF_025128015.1 Synechococcus sp. CS-1333 | reverse complement strand
GCGCTGAAGCGCCACCCACTCGGGCCGTGAACTCAGAGCACACCCCGGGAGGCCAGGCCCTGAATGGCGCCGATGCCGAAGATGTGGCCCAGGCTGGTGGTGGCCAGCAGGGAGGCATGGCTCAGGCCGCCGAAGAACTGCGGGCTGGGCAGCTGGGCGCCTTCGGAGGGGTACTTGATGGTGGCCTTGCCGATGCCGATGGCAATCACATTGCAGACAATCATCACCAGAGCCACTTTCGGTGACCAGGAAATCGAAGCGGGGGCAAGCGCGAGGAGCGGAGCGATCATCTTGGATCTGAAACCGACGCCCCATCTTCCGGGTGAACCACTCCATCCTCACCCGGGCGTAAAACTTGTTCATGGCCCTGAGGCGGTGGGCCGTCCGCGGAGGCGGTGCTGAAACCCAGCAACACCATCAGATTGGCCACGGTGAGGAAGGCCTCGGCAGCGCCATGCAAGGGGTCCACATCCGCCAGCTGCTGGCCAAAACGGAGTTCTGCCACCACCGCGGCCACGATCGTGACGGCCACGAACACCAGCGTGAACTGAAAGCCTCGCAAGGCCAGCGGCGGGAAGCGGCCGCTGCGACCGGCCCAGCGCAGGAAGGCCAGGTAGGGCAGCAAGGAGAGCACGAACAGGGGCGCAGGATCCACAGCTGCCAGCGGTTGCAGCAACCCGAGGCCGTGGCGCCATCCATCCTGAACAGCGCCAACGGCCCCGCTCAGACCGGAGCTGCCTGCAGCGCTGCTGGCCATGACGAACGCATGGAAAGGGGCAGCAAGCTGATTGAAGGAGTGGAGGGGGGCAGTGAGCAGAGCGATGACAGGCAACGGAATGACAAGAAGCGGCATGATCCCCGTCAGGCCTGACGCGGGGACGGCAGCAACTGCCAGCCAGCTACCGCCAGTGCGATGTTGCCGACCAAGGTGGTGAAGGCCTGAAACACCACCAGGCCACGCAGAGCTTCGGTGTTGTCGAACAGGTGCCAGGTGCAGGCCGCCATGGCGCTCACAAGGGCAGGCAGCATGGCCAGGGCCAGCCAGCGCCACTGCGGTTCATGGCGCCGTTCCCCCCAGCGCACGATCGCTGCGATGGCGAGCATCCACTCCAGCACCGAGGCGATGTGGATCCACCAGGTGGGCAGCGAGAGCGCGTGCATCGGAGCGTCCGCTTGAGTGGCCTCATCATGAAGGAGCCCGCTGCGACCATGCCAGCGTTGGCAGTTCCGGTCTCGCCCCTGCCTGCCGGCGCCCCTGCCTGCCACGTCACTGGCAGCCCGACTGATGCCGACCCCCTGATGCCGAACCGTCCCCTGCTCTGCGGCTACTACGGCGAGCACAACCTCGGCGACGATGCCCTGCTCACCGCCTTGCTGGCGCAGCTGCCAGCGGGATGCGATCCACTCGTGACCGCATTCGATCGCGAGGAGGTGGAGCGCTGCTTCGGGGTGCGCACCGTGGACCGTCGGCGCCTGGCGTCGGTGTTGCAGGCCCTGGGTGGCTGCGATGCGCTGGTGCTGGGTGGCGGCAGCCTGCTGCAGGACGTCACCAGCTTCGGCAGCCTGATCTATTACACCGGACTGATCCTGCGGGCGCGCCTGGCTGGCCTGCCTGTGCTGCTTTGGGGACAGGGGCTGGGCCCACTGCGCCGCCGCCGCAGCCGGCTGCTGGTGCAGCGCCTGCTGCCTCTGGTGCAGGGGATCACCTGGCGGGATGCCGGTTCAGCGGCCCTGGCTGCTGAGTGGGGTGTGCAGGCGCCAGTGGGCAGTGATCCGGTGTGGTCGTTGCCGGCTCAGTGCTGGCAGGGGCCGGGCGGACCGATCGTGCTGTGCTGGCGCCCCACCAGGCTGCTCAATGACAGCGGCTGGGCCGTGCTGCTGCAGGCCCTTGACCAGGTGGCGCGCCGCCTGGACCGGCCGGTGCACTGGCTGCCCTTCCACCGGGAGCAGGACACGGGCTTGCTGCAGGAGTTGAAGGAGAGGGGTCTCTTGCCGCAGGGGCTTGAGGCCCGCAGCCGGGAGCTGCAGGTGAGGACTCCAGAGGAGGCCTGCGAGCAGTTCCATGGGGCCGCGCTGGTGGTGTCGATGCGGCTGCATGGCCTGATCCTGGCGGCCCTGGCAGGAGCCCCCTGCGCAGCACTCAGCTACGACCCCAAGGTGAGGAGGGCCGCTGATGCTCTCGCCTGCCCCTGCATCGATCTGGAAGCAACGGCCCTGGCGGCGCACCAGACAGGACCCCTGGCGCAGAGCTGGCTGAGCGCTGCCGAGATTCCCCCGGCAGGAGCCACCATTGAGCAGTTGCGCCAGCAAACGGCAGTTCACGCTGCGTTGCTGCATCAGCAGCTGGGCTGACTACCGGCTTCGGCTCGCAGAACCGAAGGACGACGGCCCCACGGGACGCATCAGAATTGCTGCCACATCCGGCTGGCAACGGAATTGTTGGCAGTATCCGGCTCGAGCCACACCTGTTTGCCGTCTGTGGCTCGCGGCCGGCTTGGCGGGTGGTTTGACTGGCAAGCCGGTGACCTTTGCACCTCTCCGATGGACCGCGTGAAACTGCAGATCCTGCTCAGCGTGCTGATCCCGCTGGGGGCGATGGCCTACTGGCTGAGCACGCTCGGCTTCTTCGAAAAGCCGTGAACCTGGCCGCGGACGGTGGTCAGCGGCCAGTGACCGCAGCCTTCTAGTTGCTGGCAGGAGCGGCCATCGCCAGCGGGATGCGCGGCACCGGGAAGCCATTGCTGCCCAGCACATCCACGATCATGCGGTTGGTGTCGAAGTAGACCTGCCAGTAGTTGTCCGTATGGGTGTAAGGGCGAACGGCAAGTTTCGGGCCGCGCTCGGTGAACTCCAGCACCTCCACATCTGCCGGCATGCCGTCGTACTGGTTGGGAACGCTCTTGATGCCCTCCTTGAGCAGGGCAACGGCACGGGCCACATCGGCGCTGTTGTCGAGCTGGGCCACCAGTTCCACCCGTCGGAACGGATGCACGGAATAGTTCTGGATGTTGTCGCTGAAGAGCTTGCCGTTGGGAATGATATTGCGGACATTATCGGGAGAGAGCACCGAGCTCACGAACATGCCGATTTCCTCCACGGTGCCGGTGACGCCGGCGGCAGTGATGAAATCGCCCACGCTGAAGGGGCGGAAGACCTGGAGGAACACCCCGGCGGCGAAATTGCCAAGCATGCCGCTCCAGGCCGCGCCGATGGCCACGCCTGCACCGGCCAGTAGGGCGGCGAAGCTGGCCGTTTCAATGCCGAAGAAGCCAAGGATGGCCACCACCAGGATCACCCGCAGCACTGCCGCGAGGATGTTGAGCAGGTAAGACACCACCGTCGCGTCGAGGCTGCTGTGGCGCAGAGAGCTGCGCAACAGGCGCACGGCCAGGGTGATGAGCCAGCCGCCGGCAATCCAGAGGGCAACAGCGCCCACCAGCTTGAAGATGAACGGAACGACGATCGCAGTGATCAGGGCGAGGCTCTCAGGCACGGAGAGAGAATCGGGGTGCAGCAGAACGCTGCTGTTTCCTGAGCCTCACGTCAACCGAATGTTGAGGTCTTGGCACGGTGGATGGCACGTACAACGTGCAGGGTGCAGAAGAGGCACTCTGCGTCCCTCTCACCAGATGCACGCAGCAGAACGCTCACCCCATGCTCGCTGCCGCAAGTTCGGCGGGTCCACTCCACCATCAGGTGGTGAGCGAACCGCTGGATAGCCCGCGAAGGCGCTCGAGTTCATCAAGCACTTCCTTGCTGTGGCCGCTGGGGCGCACGGCCACCCAGCGGGTACGCAGCATCCCTTCAGGATCGATCAGGAACGTGTGACGCTGGGAAAAGGGCGGCAGCCAGGAGCCGTAACGCTGGCTCACCTTGCCGCCGGGGTCGGAAAGCAGTGGAAAGGCCAGTCCCTCGCTGTCGCAGAAGGCGGCGTGATCATCGAGTGCATCGGCGCTGATACCAACCACCTCAGCCTGAAGGCTGTGGAAGCTGGCCAGATCGTTCTGAAAGCCTCTCGCTTCCAGCGTGCAACCGCCGGTGAAATCCTTGGGATAAAAGAAGAGCGCGAGCCAGCGGCCGCGGAAATCTTCAAGCCCGAGGGTGGTGGGTTCCAGCTGATCGGCCGTGAAGGCCGGCAAACGAAACGAAGGAGCTGGACGGTCGAGCTCCGGAAGGGTTCCACCCATCGCTATGGCCGCACGCGGTCGGCCCAGCCATGCGGATACAAACAGGGCGGAACCCTGCAGGAGTCGTCGACGCTTCACCAAACCGGGACGTACCGGCTCAGATTTTGGCCAGGTTGATGCCCAGTTCGCGGGCGTAGGCGCCCAGACCCTTCTTCTGGATGGTGCGAAGGGTGCGGGTGGCCACGCGCAGCTTCACCCAGCGGTTGCCTTCAGCCCACCACAGGCGACGCTCCTGCAGATTCACCTGCTGGAGCTTCTTGGTGCGCACGTGGGAATGGCTGACCGCCATGCCGTTGTTGGCACGCTTACCGGTGAGTTGGCAAACCCGGGACATGACGTTCAGCTGCTGAAAATGACAAACGGGCCAGGCCCGAAGGGGCGAATCTAGCAAAGAGGAGGCGAGGCCTCAGAGGCCCCGCTCCATGAGGCGACCCATCAGGTTGGAGCTGCGCTGCTGGAAGCCCGCCAGCTCGTTGGGTTCAAGGCCTCCCACCGAAAGGCGGGCCAGCTCGTAGATGTGACGGCTGAGGTCGTCGGCGAGCTGCTGGCTGGGGGAGCTCCCGCCACCGGTGATCACGGCGCCGGCGGACAGCTTGAGGAGCCCCTCCACCAGGGCATGGCGGCGGTTGATCAGCAGCACGTGGTGGTCGGGCAGGCCGGGCAGACGTTGCTCCATGAAGGCGCCCATGTCATTGATGCGCCGCATCTGCTCCGGCAAAAGGATCAAGGCGGCTGGGGCGTTGTCCCCCTTGAGGGCCTGCACCTGAATGGTCACCTTGTCGTTGGCCAAGGCCTGCTTGAAGAGACTGCGCAGCTGCTCGGAGCTGTCCTTCCCCTGGGAATCGGTGAGCTCGCTCTCCTTCTCCTGGAGGCTGTCGTCGAGTTCGGCGTCAACGCGGTTGAAGGTGAGCTCCTCGTGGCGTGCCTCCAGCCAGGGGATGAACTGGGCATCGATCAGGGCATCGGCCAGGAGCACCTCGGCGCCCTGGCTTTGCCACAGGGCCAGCGCTCCGGCCTGGCCGGCCTCATCGGTGCAATAGAGGATGCGCTTGTCGTTCTCAGGCGCTAGCCGGCTGCGGTAGGCGGCGAGGGTGGTGAACGCCTTACCGCCCACGGCGATCGGCTCGGGGTCGGCGGCAGCGGCCGTGGTGCCGAACAGCACCAGATCCGCCACCTGCTCGGCGAACTTGTCGTCTTCCATGGCGCCGATCTTGATGAAGGGAGCGATGCCCTCCCAGATCTCGGCGTAGCGGGTCGGTTCGTCCTTCTGGAGCTGCTTGAGCCGGTCACCCACCTTCTTGGCCACAAAGCCACCGATCGAGCGCACGCGCCGGTCGGTCTGCAGGGCGGAGCGGCTGACGTTGAGGGGGATGTCGGGAGAGTCGATCACGCCGCGCAGCGGCAGCAGGTAGCGGGGCACCACCTCCTTGATCGAATCGCTGACGAACACCTGGTTGCAGTAAAGGCGAATTTCGCCTTTCTCCCAATCACCCCGGCCTGTGAGTTTGGGGAAGTAGAGAATGCCTTGAAGGTTGTAGGGGTAGTCGGTGTTGAGGTGAACCCAGAGCAGGGGATCACCCTGGAAGGGGTAGAGATAGCGGTAGAGCTCGATGTAGTCATTCTCAGTGAGGTCGCGGGCGCTCTGGCGCCACGGTGCCTGCCGCTTGTTGACCGTTTCGCCTTCCAACTGCACTTCCACCGGCAGGAAATCGCAGTAGGTGGTGATCAGCGAGCGAATGCGGGATGGCTCGATGTATTCCATCTCCTCCTCCTGCAGGTGCAGGATCACATCGGTGCCAGGCTCGGCGCGTTCGCCCGATTCGAGGCTGAAGTTGGGGGAGCCGTCGCAGCTCCAGCGCACAGCCTCGGATTCGGGGCGTGCGCTCAGGCTCACCAGCTCCACCTTTGCCGCCACCATGAAGCTGGAGTAGAAGCCAAGGCCAAAATGGCCGATGATGGCGTCGTCTTCCCGTTTGTATTTCTCCAGGAACTCCTCGGCGCTGGAGAAGGCCACCTGGTTGATGTAGCGCTTCACCTCATCGGCCGTCATGCCGATGCCGTTGTCGCTGATGGTGAGGGTCTTGGCTTCGCGATCAATGCGGATCTGAATCCGGCCTTCCTCACCCTCGCTGCAATCTCCAGCCATCGCTGCCATGCGGCGCTTGCTGATGGCATCCACCCCATTGCTCACCAGCTCCCGCAGGAACACCTCATGGCCGGAATACACGGCCTTCTTGATGATCGGAAAGATGTTCTCGGTGTGGATCTGAATCTGGCCCTGTTCCAGCACCGTCATGGCAGTTGAGTCACTGAAGCGACCTTAGGGATCCCCCTGGACCGGCTCAAGCCGTGGCAGGGAGGGGTCTCCGAACCCCTGGTGTGGTGGCAAGGGCATCGCGGGCGGCGCGGGCGCCATTGAGGCGTGCCAAGCGCATGGAGGGGAGCCACCAGTGCAGGTCCAGGTCCTTGCCGCGCCTTGCATGGGTGCTTGCGCCTACCCCTTGGGCACGCTGTGGCGGCCTGCCGGTTGCGCGGCCATGCGGAGCCCAGCAGCACCAGGCGACGCTTTGGAGCAGGGATGGTCATCCGCCAGCGATGGCCATCTGAACGGATGAAGTGGGCAGCCGGATGGACCTTGCAAGGGGGGATAGTCCTCAGCGCTGAGATTGCTTTCACCGGCCACAAGCCAACGGGGATCTGATTCCTTCTTGCCTGGCATGGGATGAGCGCGGAGCCTTACGCGGAGCATCGAGCCATCTGGGGGGATACAGAGCAACATCCCTGGGGATAGGAGCATGGATGGTCCGGACAGATGGCAAGCTGATGAAGACTCTTTCGCTGCCGACGGATCCGGTCCATTGCCAGTCGTTGGTGCATCAGCCGTCTTTAGCTCCAACCGCACGTTGTGGCCACGCACTCAACAGCAACAGCCCAGTCAGCAGCTCAGGCATGGCTCTGAGCGGATGCTGAATCCCCTGGTGGGAATACACACCTCGGCGCATGAGGGCGGAGTTCGTTGCTCAATTCCGCTCAAAGCCCGGCAAACCACTCGTAGCCGTTGTCTTCCCAGGTGCCGCGCCGCAACGGGTCGAGTGAGCTGATCACCTCAAGCCCCGTCACCCATTTACTGAGTTTGTAACCCAGCTTGATCCGCGAGGCGAGGCGCGGGGGGGCACCATTGGCCACCGGCAGCGGCGCACCGTTCATGCCGGTGGCCAGCAGGGTCTGGGGATGCAGCGCGGAAGCGATGTCCCAGGTGGTGAAGAACTGATCGGCGGATTCGATCGCCACGTAGCCGCCCAGGCTGGAAAATCCAGCCAGTGCCAGCACATCGGCGAGCCGCACCCCCGACCAGCACACGATCGCCGCCCAACCCTCCACGCACACATGGCGGATGGTGATCTCGTGCTGGGGCAGAGCGGCCAGATCGGCCAGATTCAACTGCAGCTGCTGGCGCACCAGCCCATCCACGCGCAACCGGTAGCGCGCAGGATCCAGCCGCGGCACACCGTTGAAGCTGTTCACCAACAGCGCCGCAGGATCCACCTGACCCCGGCGAAACTCCGGCACCTTGCCCTTCCCCTGCAGCAACGCTTCGAGACGCTCGTTCAACGCAGAGTGGCCTTCCCCACCTGCTCGCTGAAGCGATTGAGAGCGCACCCGCCCAGCAGCAAAGGAGCTCCACCGCTGTAACCCAGGCCTAGCAATTGCCGGCGGGTCAGCCAGGGGCTCTGCGGTGTCAAGCGAGCATGGAGCGCCAGAGCCGCCATCCTCCGACGCGCCAGGAGAGGGTGGCATGGGCCAGGGTGAGGACAGCGATGGCGGGAATCGTGGCCAGGTGAGCCACACGCAAGGTGTGCCAGCTGGTGGCACCGAACAGTTCCCCGAAGCTGAACAGGCCCGACAGCCACCAGAACTGAGCCGGCTTGTACATCGCCAGGCCCGTCATCAGCGCAAAGGCCAGCAGAACAAGCATCAAGGTGTAGATCAGGCGATGCGCCGACAGGCGTCGCCTGGCCAGATTCGAACTCGCGTTCAGCGTGGCCAGATCGCTGCTCTGCGCCAGCCGGTCGCGGCGCCGCTGGATCAGCAGGGCGATCCAGAGTCCAAGGTTCAAGCGCAGAGGCCCATGAAGC
The DNA here is from genome assembly GCF_025128015.1 of Synechococcus sp. CS-1333. Lineage (NCBI taxonomy): Bacteria > Bacillati > Cyanobacteriota > Cyanophyceae > Synechococcales > Synechococcaceae > Synechococcus > Synechococcus sp. CS-1333. Next base: position 30,085 of record NZ_JAHLYO010000001.1, on the reverse strand, counting down.
CGAAGTGCCAGTCGCGTCCGCCGGCCAGCCAACCGCCCAGGGTGAACAGCTCCGGCACGGTGGCGCCGCCACGACCACCGAACGCGGGATGGGCGTTGTAAATCTGTAGACCGCTGGCAGCCATCACCAGAAACACCACCAGGTTGAACCCGTGGAAGGCCCGCGTCCAGAGCGGATGCCGGTGGCGGGAGGGTGACACCTCAGCTGCGACGCTGCTCGGCCGGCCGCTCCTCCGGCACGATCGCCCCCTCCACCGGGCACACCTGCAGGCAGATGCCGCAGTCGATGCAGGTGTCAAATTCGATCCAGTAAAAGGAAGTGCCTTTGCTGTTGGCTCCCGAGCCCGGCTTGATGCAGGCCACTGGACAGGCATCCACGCAATCGGCCACGCCCTCGCAGACATCGGTGAGGATCGTGTGGGCCATGACGGGGCGGGCGCAAGCGTGGCGCGATCCTAGAAATCCGCCAGGCCCTGCTCCGGCTCAGCCAAGCCACTCCAGCCCTTGGCTGTCGCGGCTGAAGGCGACCGCCTCAGCCTCAGTGTGCGAGCCGAGCGGCTCCGGCAGCAGCTCGGCAGCGCGGCCCTGAGCATGGAGCTGATCGAGCCTTTCCAGGGCAGAAGCGAGTCCGCCGGGGTGGCTGTAGGCCACCAGCAGCGGGCGCTCCGCCAGCCTGGTCGCTTCCTTGCTGCCGGGGGTGCCGTTGAGCAGCTCGCGGATGTCTTCGATCGAAAAGGCGAAACCCACACCCGCGGCCAGGGCCGCATCGGCGCAGAAGCGACCCACCAGGGCGTCGTAGCGGCCGCCGCTGGCCACATCCACCGGTGCCGCCGCACCGCGACACACCAGCTTGAGCACGATGCCGTCGTAGAGATCGAAGTGGGGCTGGAAGCTGGGATCCAGCTGCAGTTGCACCCCAAGGCGCTCGGCCGCTGGGCGTACCAGCTCCAGCGTGGTGGCCAGCTCCGTCAGCAGTGGGCTGGTCCCCAGGTGCCGCTCCAGTTCCTTCAGCACCCAGGCCGGTTCGCCGCGCAGGCGCAGCAGGGCCTGCAGCTGCGCCTGTTCCACAGGCTCCAGCGGAATGGCAGCCAGGGCCAGCGGATCGAAGCCCGTGAGGGCACGGCGACAGGCAGTGCGGTGCTGGGAAGGCAAGCGTTCGAGCAAGGTGCTGAGCAGCCCGTGGTGGCCCACCAGCAGCTGGGGTTCATGGCTGGGCTCCAACCCGACCGTTTCGGTGCAGGCCAGCAGCAGGCGGATCAGCTCCACATCGGCGGAGGCCGTGGGCACCCCGAGCAGCTCCACACCGCTCTGCAGTTGCTCACTGATGCGTTGCCCGCCCGCATCACCCACGAGGGCGCGGAAGGTGGGCCCTTCCGCCCAGAGGCGCAGCGGCCGTGGGCGCGCAGCCATGCGGGTGGAGGCCGCCCGGGCGATTGAGGCCGTGAACTCAGGCCGCAGGCCCAGCGGTTCTTCCGCCGCGAGGCGCACCACGTCCTGCTCGGCGATGCCGCCGCCGGCTTGCAGCGTGTCGAGCCGTTCCACCGACGGGGGCGCCACTTCCTGGTAACCCCAGAGCCGATAAACCTCCGCCAGACGCTCGCGCAGGCGCCGGTTGCCGCCCACCTGGACGGGATTGAGATCCCTGGCGCCGGCGGCGGGTTGCAGGGCCATGGGAAATCAGAGGAAAGTGAAGGGGAGCGGCTGGATCCTATGGAGCGGCGTGGGGCCCGCTCAGAGCTCGGGGGCGCCGAACAATGCGCCTGGCAACGGTCGGCACTGGGCCAACCCATCCATCAGGGCGCGATGAAGGCCGGGGGTGGTGGCGATCAGCCGCCCGTCGGCCAGCACCAACGGCGTGCCGTCGTAGGCACTGACGATGCCTCCCGCCTGCTCCACCAGCACCACGCCGGCGGCCAGATCCCACGGGGAAAGTCCGCGCTCCCAGTAACCATCGAGTCGGCCGGCCGCCACGAAGGCCAGATCCACGGCGGCAGCCCCGCCGCGGCGCACCCCATGGCTGCGGTGGGTGAACCAGCAGAACTCGGTGTAGTTGGTGTCGGGCTGGGTGGTGCGGTCGTAGGCGAAACCGGTGACAAGCAGGGAGGCGGAGAGCTCGGTGCAGCCGCTCACCTGGATCGGCTGGTCGTTGCACCAGGCGCCCAGGCCAGGCGCCGCCCAGTAGTGCTCCGCCAGGGCCGGCACTTCGATTGCCCCCAGCAGCGGCGTGCCCCGCCAGGTGAGACCCACCGAGGTGGCGAACAGCGGGAAGGAGTGAGCGAAGTTGGTGGTGCCATCGAGCGGGTCCACGCACCACTCCAGGTCGGAGCGGGTGGCACTGTGGCCGCTCTCTTCCGCAAGCACGGCTACACCGGCACTCTCAGCGGCGAGCACAGCGAGCACCGCCTGCTCAGCCGCCAGGTCGGCCTCGGTGACCAGATCCCCGGCGCGGCCCTTCTCCCGGATCTGGCGCAGCTTGCCGAAATGACGCGTGAGCTCGGCGCCACCGGCGGCGGCAGCCCGGCGGGCTACCCCGGCCAGACGCTCCAGGTCCCCAACGCTGAGGCCAGAGGCCTGCAGAGCCTGCTGGGAAAGACAGGGATGGCCGGCGGCCGGTGGCTGGAGGCTGATGGTCATGGCTGGGGAGGTATGGCTGGGCGTTTATGGCTGAAGGGGCATGGCTGGGGGCTCACTCCTCTTCGATCGGCAGGCCGGGGCGAATGCGGCCACGTCCGAAGTGGCGGCCGAACTGCAGGTCGTAGACCTCATCCTCCTCCTGGGTTTCCACCTCCAGGGGACCGGTGGCGCGGGCCACGCAGAGCAAGCCATAGCCGCGCTTGCGCAGCTCCTGCGAGAGGCCGAGCGCTTCGCGCTGATCGATCTCACCCGAGAGCACGCGCACGGCGCAGGCCGTGCAGCAGCCATTGCGGCAGCTGAACGGCAGCGGCTGGCCCTGCTGCTCAAAGCTGCGCAGCACGTACTCCCCCTCCGGTACATCCAGCCGGATCACCCTGTTCTGCTGGCGCCAGTGCACCGTGATCGGAAAACGCTTGGTCATCGCCTGACGTGAACCACAAACGGCCTGCTGCTACATTGCCACCTGCCCCATGACAGCCGCTGGAGAGGTGGCCGAGTGGTCGAAGGCGCAGCACTGGAAATGCTGTATAGGGGCAACTCTATCGAGGGTTCGAATCCCTCCCTCTCCGTCCAGATTCACCAAGACCGGCCTTAGCGCCGGTCTTTTTTTGTAGCTGCGGGGTGATACCCAGCAGCGCACGGCCAGACAGGTGCCGGTTGAGCCGGCAATCCATTTCAAAACATAACCCTCGGTTCGCGACCGGGCAGGCAGCGAACCAAGGGGTTGAAGAAAGATGTTGATCAGCCGAAACGGCCAGTCACATAGTCCTGGGTGGCTTGTTGCACCGGAGCGTTGAAGATGCGCTCAGTGTCATTGAACTCCACCAGATAACCCACCTTGCCACTGCCACCTTCCACGGCTTCCGCGTTGAAGAAGGCGGTCTGATCAGAGACCCGCACAGCCTGCTGCATGTTGTGGGTGACGATCACGATCGAGAAGGTCTTCTTGAGTTCGTGCATCAACTCCTCAATCTTCAAGGTGGAGATCGGATCCAGCGCTGAGCAGGGCTCATCCATCAGGATCACTTCAGGTTCCACCGCAATCGCACGCGCGATGCACAGGCGCTGCTGCTGACCGCCGGAAAGGGCATTTCCGCTCTCCTTGAGCTTGTCCTTGGTTTCATCCCAGATGAAGGCCTTGCGCAGGGAGCGCTCCACCAGCTCATCCATGTCGCCCTTGTAGCCGTTAATCCGGGCACCGAAGGCGATGTTTTCGTAGATCGATTTGGGGAACGGGTTCGGCTTCTGGAACACCATGCCGATGCGCCGCCTCACCTCCACCGGATCCACCTCCTTGGCATAGATGTCCTGGGAGTCGAACACCACCCGGCCTTTCAAGCTACAGCCCTCGATCAGATCGTTCATGCGGTTGAGGGCTCGCAACACGGTGGACTTGCCGCAACCCGAGGGTCCGATGAAGGCCGTGACCTTGCCAGCGGGAATCTCCATGTGAACGTTCCGCACCGCCTCGAAGCTGCCGTAGCTGATCGTGACGTCCTCAAGGGCCAGACAGGTGCTGGGAGCCGGTTTCGCTTGCAGGGTCGAGGTCATGGGATCAGGTGGTGGGTGGGATCGAAGGCGAAGAGAGGTGGAGGGGAGGGGCCTTGCCGTCTTACTTAGAGGCGAAGCGGCGCAGCCAGCGGGCAAAGAGATTCGCCGCGAGGATCATCACCACAAGCACGAACGAAGCGGCCCAGGCCAATTCGTTCTGGGCCTCGAACGGCATGATCGCAAAGTTGAAGATCAACACCGACATGGTGGCGATCGGGTTGAAGAGGCCCTCCGGCCAGAAGGGAGAGAAGAGGGCTGTAAAGATCAGCGGTGCGGTTTCACCGGCCGCCCTGGCAATTGCCAGCACCACACCGGTGGCAATCGGTGTGAAGGCACTCGGCAGGGTGATGCGGGTGATGGTCACGAACTTGGAGGCGCCCACGCCGATTGCCCCCCAGGTGAGCTCGCGAGGAACCAGCTTGAGACCCTCATCGGTAGTTTTGATCACCGTGGGCAGCATGAGCACCGCCAGAGCAATACCGCCGGCCGCCGCTGAATACGACTGACCGAAGAAGATCCGCGTTGCCACGATCGCGCCATACACGAACACGCCAGCGATGATCGAAGGAACGCCGGCAAGAATGTCGTTGCCGACGCGTATGAACTGCGCAAACCAGCCTCCCTTGGAGTATTCGGCGAGGAACACGCCTCCACCCACACCCACAGGGATGGCGATCAGCGAAGCAATGAACGTCACCGTGACGGTACCGATCAGAGCGTTGCCGATCCCACCTCCTTCCAGACCCGGCGCCGGCGGCAGCTGGGTGAACAGGTTGATGCTGATCAGGCGCCCTCCCTGAAGGAGCACATAGAGGAGAACAAGAACCAGAGGCAGCACCGCGATGGTGCTGAAAACTCCAGCGAGGGCAGTCAGGGATTGATCCAGGCGGTTGCGCTTGAGCGAGGGGTTGAACCGCAGCGACTTGGAAGCAGCAGGAAAGGCGGTGGTCATGGGATTCAGTATTTAAGGCTGAGTTTCTTGATGATCCACTGCGCAATGATGTTCACCGTGAAGGTGAGCACCATCAGAATCAAAGCGGCATAAAGAAGTGCCGAAACCTGCACGCCATCAGCCTCGCCGAACTGGTTGGCGAGCATTGAAGCGATGGTGTTGCCGGGTGCCAGCAAGGAAAAACTGAAATTGTTGGAATTGCCGATAATCATGGTGACGGCCATGGTTTCTCCCATGGCCCGTCCGAGAGCGAGCATGATCCCGCCCACGATCGATGACACGGCAGCTGGAAGGATCACGCTGAGAATCGCCACCCATCGTGTGCTGCCCACCCCATAGGCCCCCTGGCGCAGTTCCGTTGGAACCTGGTTGAGGGCGTCCCGTGAAATCGACGTGATGATCGGCAGAATCATCACCACCAGAATGATGATCGCCGGCGCCATGCCCGGCCCCTGGGGCGGAGAGTTGAAGATCGGCAGCCAGCCCAGCGTGTCGTAAATGAATTGCAGAAAGGGCCGCACGAACGGCTCCATCACGAAGATGGCCCACAAGCCCAGCACCACCGATGGAATGGCGGCGAGCAGCTCCACCATCACCCCGATCACCTCGCGCCAGCGCAGGGGAATGAGATTTTCAGTGATGAAGATAGCGGTACCGACCCCGAGCGGGACGGCAATCACCAGAGCCATGATCGAAGACACCAAAGTGCCATAAATGGCCGTGAACGCCCCGTATTCGTTGTCAACGGGGTTCCAGCTGGAGGTGGTCAGGAAAGAGAGGCCAAACTCATGCATCGCCTCCCTAGCACCCTGGAAAACAGTGACGAAAATCGCCAGCAGGGTAATCGCAACAAAGGAGGCAAGTACGATCGTGAGGTTGCGAAAACCACTGTCGATCAGGCGATCTGACGCTGGCCTGCGCCGCAACGTGAATTGATCTTTGTGGGGCGCAGATGTCATTGATCGTGGGCGCGGGAGGACGGTCGGTTCAACTCAATGGTTCAGCGTCCACCCTAAAACTAGTTCCGACCACTGCTTGAATTCCACTAAGAGAGCGTTAACGACAACCCCAGATGGGCCTGGCCGTGGGCCTTCAGCGGGGTTGGAGAGGTTCGGAGTCCTGGGCTGAGACCCACTCTTGAACCTGGCCAGCGGGAGGCGTTGCAGCGGCCGCCCGACAGGGAAGCCGGTAGTTTGGTCCTTCAGTTTGAGGCTCAATGGGTCGGATCGTCGGCATCGATCTGGGCACCACCAACTCGGTGGTGGCGGTTCTGGAGGGCGGCCGTCCCCAGGTGATCGCCAATGCCGAGGGCACACGCACCACCCCATCGGTGGTGGGCTTCAACCGTGACCAGGAGCTGCTGGTGGGCCAACCGGCCCGGCGCCAGCTGGTGCTGAATCCCCGCAACACCTTCGCCAACCTGAAGCGTTTCGTGGGCCGCAGCTGGGACGAGCTCGACGACGACAGCCTGGCCGTGCCCTACACCGTGCGTGCCAACGACCAGGGCAACGTGCGGGCTGTCTGCCCTGCCACCGAGCGGGAATACGCGCCCGAGGAGCTGCTGGCCTGCATCCTGCGCAAGCTGGTGGACGATGCCGCCACCTATCTCGGCGAACCGGTGGAAGCGGCGGTGATCACCGTTCCTGCTTATTTCAACGATGCCCAGCGGCAGGCCACCCGCGACGCCGGCCGCCTGGCGGGGCTCACGGTGGAGCGCATTCTCAATGAGCCCACGGCGGCGGCCCTGGCCTATGGCTTCGATCGCAGCCTGGTGAAACGGGTGCTGGTGTTCGACCTCGGCGGCGGAACCTTTGACGTCTCACTGCTGCGCATCGCCAATGGCGTCTTCGACGTCAAATCCACCAGCGGCGACACCCAGTTGGGTGGCAACGACTGGGACCGCCGCATCGTCGACTGGCTCGCCGACGGCTTCCTGAGCAGCAACGGCATCGACCTGCGCCGTGACCGCCAGGCCCTGCAGCGGCTCACCGAGGCGGCGGAGAAGGCCAAGCAGGAGCTCTCCGGGGTGGCGAGCACGCCCGTGTCCCTGCCGTTCATCGCCACCGGTCCGGAAGGACCACTGCACATCGAGGTGGTGCTGGAGCGCCGCCAGTTCGAAGCGCTTTGCCCCGATCTGCTCGACCGGCTGCTGCGGCCGGTGCAGCGCGCCCTGCGGGATGCGGGCATGGCCGCCGAAGAGATCGACGATGTGGTGCTGGTGGGCGGCTCCACCCGCATGCCGATGGTGCAGGACATGGTGCGCACCCTCATTCCCCGCGAACCCTGCCAGTCAGTGAATCCCGATGAGGTGGTCGCCATCGGCGCAGCGGTGCAGGCCGGCATCCTCACCGGTGAACTGCGCGACCTGATGCTCAACGACGTCACCCCCCTGTCACTCGGGCTGGAGACGATCGGCGGTGTGATGAAGGTGCTGATTCCGCGCAACACCGCGATCCCGGTGCGCCGCTCCGATGTGTTCAGCACGTCGGAGGCCAACCAGTCGGCGGTGGAGGTGCACGTGGTGCAAGGCGAGAGGCAGATGGCGGCCGACAACAAATCACTGGGCCGCTTCCGCCTCTCCGGCATCCCGCCCGCTCCCCGCGGCGTGCCCCAGGTGCAGGTGTCCTTCGACATCGACGCCAACGGGCTGCTGCAGGTTTCGGCCACCGACCGCACCACCGGCCGGCAGCAGAGCGTCAGCATCCAGGGGGGCTCGAACCTCAGCGAGGACGAGATCAACGCCCTGCTGGAGGAGGCGGAACGCAAGGCGGTGGAAGACCGGCGCAAGCGGGCCGAGGTGGACCGCCGCAACCGCGCCCAGACGCTGGTGGCCCAGGCCGAGCGGCGGCTGCGCGACGCGGCGCTGGAGCTGGGGCCCTATGGGGCGGAGCGGCAGCAGCGATCGGTGGAGATGGCGCTCCGCGATGTGCAGATGCTTGTGGGTGGCGACGATCCGGTGGAACTGGATCTGGCCGTGAGCCAGCTGCAGGAGGCCCTCTATGGGCTCAACCGGCGGCTGGTGAGTGAACGCAAGAGCGAGGCGGGGCCGCTGCAAGGCCTCAAGAACACGCTCGGCTCCCTCAAGGATGATCTGTTCGCCGACGACGATGACGACTGGGACCGCCCGGGCGGCCGCGATCGCCCGCGCCGTGAGGCCTGGGACTCCGCACCGCTGAACCGCAGCGCCTACGACGCCCCGGCGGCCTATGGCCCAACTGACTATGGGCCGCCCAGCTACGGCTCGCCGAGCTACAAGCCGCCGAGCTACAGGCCCCCCAGCTATGGCACCTCCTCGTATCCCACCACCAGCTACGGCACTCCCCGCTACAGCGACGTGGATGGCGATGCAGCTGACGACGCCAGCCCTCGCAACCTCTCCAGCCGCGGTCGCCAGAGCTTCGCCGATGGCAACCGCTACATCCCCTCCAGCGATGAGGAGCCGTCGGCACCGCCGCCCCGCCGCGTCAGAGCGGCCGCCGATGACCCCTGGTCGGAGGACTGACCTCGGTGACCCGCAGCGCCTCCCCCCCGGCGGCCATTGATTACTGGGCGACCCTGGGGCTAGAACCCGGTGCGGACGCCGCTGCCCTCAAGCGGGCGTTCCGCCAGCAGGCGCGCCGCTGGCACCCCGACCTCAATGGCAATGATCCCGTAGCCGAGGAACGCTTCAAGCGAGTCAATGAGGCCTACGCGGTGCTCAGTGACCCCAAGCGTCGCCAGGCCTGGGAACGGGGGCAGGAAGCCGGCGGGGCGCAGAGCGGCAGCCGTGATCGCTTCGCCAGGGGCTTCCCAGCATTTGAGGAGTACCTGGAGGCCCTGTTCGGTCGCACCACAACGGCTGCCAGCGACGACGTCGACGAGCCTGAGGACGGCCCGACCGGCCTCGCTGACGAGGAGCCGCCGGAACCGACCGCGGCGCCTGCTTCAGCGCCGGCCGGGCGCAGCCGCGAACATGGCGGCGGGCGGGTGACCCAGGCGCCAGCGTCTCCGCCGCCGGTGCAGGCCAGCGCTGATCTGGAAACCACCGTGGAGCTCACCCCGGAGCAGTCACTGGCCGGGGAACGACTGGAACTGTCCCTGCCCGACGGCACCGTTGTGGAGCTCTGGACCCCGCCGCTGGCCGGGGACGGCTGGCGCCTGCGGCTGGCCGGGGTGGCGCCCGGAGGGGCCGACCACTTCATCCAACTGCGGGTATGCACGCCTGAGGGTCTGCGCATCGATGGCCTGCGCGTGCTCTACACCCTGGATCTCTTCCCTCCCGCCGCCGCGCTCGGCTGCCGCGCCGTGGTGCCCACCCTGCAGGGCGATGTGCAGCTCACCGTGCCGCCTGGATCCTCCAGCGGACGTCTGCTGCGGCTGCGGGGCAGGGGGCTCGCCCACCGTGGGCAGCGTGGCGACCAGCTGGTGGAGATTCGGATCGTCGTCCCGGAGCAGCTCGATGACGCCGAGGCAGCGCTCTACCGGCGATTGGAGCAACTGGCCGAGCAGGCCGAAGCGGAAGCAGAAGCCGGCTGACCGGTGCCTGAGCTGACCACTGGCGCGGGGTGAGACACTGACCCCATGGCGTTGGAGCGCTCCATGACGGTCCATGTGTTGCTGTTTGACGCCGGCACAGACAACGAAGGCATCCATTCGCTTGAACTCGGCGGCCACACGGTGGTGCTGCTGTTCGAAGACCCCGACGACGCCGAACGCTACGCGGGCTTGCTGGAGGCCCAGGATTTCCCGCTGCCCTCGGTAGAGGCGCTGGAGCGGGAGGAGATGGAGCTGTTCTGCGCCCAGGCTGGCTACGAGGCACGCTTCGTGCCCACGGGCTTCCTGCCCCAGTCGCCGGAGGAGCGGCTGTGGATCTCGCCCCCGGAACGCAACATGGATGTGAGCAACTGGAACGAGGAGGCCAGCGGGACCAGCACTGCAGCAAGCGGTGCGGCAGAAACCACCGCCGGCCTGGTCTCCACCGACGACGGCGTGCCCGAAGCCGAGGCCTCAGCGGCCAGCGATGAACTGGAAGCCTTTCGACGCCGGCTTGAAGGCTTGCTATGAGCCAGTCCTCAGCCTTCGGCGTGGCCGCCGGTGACCGCGGTCACCTGCTCACCGAACAGCCGAATCCCGCCAGCAGCGCGCTGGATCAGCTGGAAACCCGCGCCATTGTTGAACTGTTCTGCGAAGAGGAGCGCTGCTCCCAGCTGGCGGTGGCCGCAGCGGCACCGGCGCTAAGCGCCGCCGTTGACGCGATCGTGGCCCGGCTGCGCGCAGGCGGCAGGCTTTTCTACCTGGGTGCCGGCACCTCCGGCCGCCTGGGTGTGCTGGATGCCGCCGAGTGCCCTCCCACCTTCTGCAGCCCGCCCGAGCTCGTGCAAGGGGTGCTCGCCGGTGGGGCGCCGGCCCTGCTGCGCAGCTCCGAAGGCCTGGAAGACCGCGCCGAAGCCGGGCAGACCGACCTGGAAGCCCGCGGTTTCTGCAGCGACGACGCGCTTGTGGGAATCGCCGCGGGGGGCACCACCCCCTACGTGCATGGCGCTCTCCTGCATGCGCGCAGCCTCAACGCCCTCACGATCGGCATGGCTTGTGTGCCCACCTCCCAGGCGCCGATGCCCTGCGACATCGACATCCGCCTGCTCACCGGCCCTGAGCTTGTGACCGGCTCCACCCGGCTCAAGGCCGGCACCGCCACCAAGATGGCCCTCAACATCCTCTCCACCGGCGTGATGGTGAAGCTGGGCAAGGTGCACGGCAACCGCATGGTGGATGTGGCGGTCACTAACAGCAAGCTGGAAGACCGGGCCCTGCGCATCCTGCGGGATCTGGCCGGGGTGGAGCGACCGCGCGGCATCCAGTTGCTCGAGGCAGCGGGCGGATCCGTTAAGCGGGCCCTGCTCATGGCGGTCACCGATCTGGATGCCGCAGCGGCGGCGGCGGCGCTCGATGCGGCCGGCGGTCACCTGCGGCCTGCTTTGGCCGCCCTCGGCGCCCAGCTCAGCCACTGAGCGCCCGGGGCGCCCCTTGGAGGGCAGGCTGATCTAGGCGGCAGCTTCGTCAGGCACGAAGGGGCCCCAGTAGGGAGCGGTGAACAGGTCAAGCTTTTCGCGCGTTTCGGCCGGCACCCGCTCCTTCGGCGTCATCAGGGCATTGCGCAGGGCGCTGTGGGCGCTGCTGGCGGGCCGTTGTGCGGCGATACGCTCGGCCGCCACCTTCACCACCTGCTGCGCCAGCTGTGCATTGGCGTGCAGGTTCTGGATCACCAGCTTCACGCTCACCGAGGCATGGTCGCTGTGCCAGCAGTCGTAATCGGTGACCATGGCCAGGGTGGCGTAGGCGATCTCCGCCTCCCGCGCCAGGCGGGCCTCGCTGTGGTTCGTCATGCCAATCACCGAGCAGCCCCAGCTGCGGTAGAGGTTGGATTCAGCGCGGGTGGAGAAGGCGGGGCCTTCCATGCAGAGGTAGGTGCCGCTGCGGTGCAACTGGCGGCCGGCCGGCATGAGGCTGTCGGCTACATCGGCCAGCAGGCGGCTGAGGCTGGGGCAGAAGGGATCGGCGATGCCCACGTGGGCCACGGCGCCGTTGCCGAAGAAGCTCAGCGGGCGTTGGTGGGTGCGATCGATGAACTGATCCGGCACCAGCATGTCGAGCGGGCGCAGCGGCTCCTGCAGTGACCCGACAGCCGAGCAGGAGAGAATCCAGCGCACGCCGAGCGAACGCAGGGCCCAGATGTTGGCCCGGTAGGGCACCTCGGTGGGGGTGAGGCTGTGATGGCGACCGTGGCGCGCCAGGAACACCACCTCGAGGCCGCCGAGCCGGCCCAGCCGCAGGCTGTCGGAAGGGGCTCCGAATGGGGTGTCGAGCGAGAGTTCCCGCACATCCTCCAGGCCCTCCATGGCGTAGAGGCCACTGCCGCCGAGGATGCCGAGCCGGGCACCGCCCAGGTCGTGACCGGAGCCGTTGGGAGCTGGAGCGGTGGCACTCATGACGTCAGGGGTGAGGGGGAATCCCCGAGCGGAGGGTGGGGCACTGTTCTACCTGAGAGTGGATAAAGTCCGTTTTTCCCGAGCCTGCCGTGACCAAAGCCCAGATGGAGACCGATGCCGGCATCGTGGAACTCGAGCTGTTCGACGCCGATGCCCCCGCAACGGTGGCCAACTTCGTGAAGCTGGCCGAAGCCGGTTTCTATGACGGCCTGGCCTTCCATCGCGTCATCGATGGCTTCATGGCTCAGGGCGGCTGCCCCAACACCCGACCCGGCGCAGCCGGCGCCCCCGGCACCGGTGGCCCTGGCTACAAGATCCCCTGTGAGATCAACAGCCGCAAGCACCAGGCCGGCACCCTTTCGATGGCCCACGCCGGCAAGAACACCGGCGGCAGCCAGTTTTTCCTGTGCCACGACGCCCAGCCGCACCTCGACGGGGTTCACACCGTGTTTGGCCAGGCAGCGAATCTGGATGTGGTGCTCGCCATCCGCAAGGGCACCAAGATCAACAAGGTGACGATCCTGGCCTGAACGCCTGTGGCCGGATCGGCCAGTCCGCCGGCCAACGACCTGGACGGATTGAGCGGTTCCAACCGGCGATCAGTAGCAAGCGCCGATCAGTGCCAAGCGCCGGTCGGTGCGGCCCCGTACTGATTGATCTGGCTCACTGCCAGCGCAGCAGCGAGCCGGGCTGGCGGGGCAGGGTGGGCCCGTCCTGGCGCAACTCCAGCAGTGGCCGCAGCTCCGGCTCCAGCGTGGCGCTGGGGTGGCTGCTGCGCTGGGCATCGGGGGTGAGCAGCAGGGTGATCGCCCTGCAGCCAGGCCATTCCGCCAGCAAGCCGAGCAAGGCCGTGAGATCGCCGCGACCGAGGGCGTGGCCGTCGGTGGAAGCCAGCAGCAGGGCGAGCTCCGGTTGCTGGAGCAGAGCCAGCAGCCGGGGATGCTCCTCCCGCCGCAGATCGAGGCTGCGCTGCTGGGCCCAGGCACGCAGCTGGGGCCAGTGCTCCGCTTCGGTGCGGGCGGGATCGTTGCCGCTGCCTTGCCAGGCCAGCACCGCGGTGAGGCCGAGGCTGGTGGGCTGGGGTGGCTCCAGGCCGGGGGGCTGCATCAGCAGATGGCCCAGCTTGAGGCGCTTGGTGCTCAGGTAGGCGGCGTTGTGCAGGCCCGCGTCCATCTCCAGCGGCACGCGGTCGTCGACCTGGAGGCCATAGCCACCCAGCCCGGCGATCTTGCGGGGGTTGTTGGTGATCAGCCGCAGCCGCTTCACCCCCAGATCGCTGAGGATCTGGGCGCCTACGCCGTAATTGCGCAGATCGGCGGGGAAACCCAGGCGCTCGTTGGCCTCCACGGTGTCGAGGCCGCCATCCTGCAGGCTGTAGGCCTTGAGCTTGTTGATCAGGCCGATGCCGCGCCCTTCCTGGCGCAGATACACCACGATACCTTCGCCGGCGTCTTCGATCATGCGCAGAGCGGCTTCCAGCTGGGGGCGGCAATCACAGCGCAGGGAACCGAAGGCATCCCCGGTGAGGCATTCCGAGTGCACCCGCACCAGCACCGACCCGGTGGCCCGTTCCGGGTGTCCCTTCACGATCGCCACGTGTTCGCTGCCGTCGTGTTCGTTGCGATAGCCGATCGCGCGGAAGGTACCGAAGGAGCTGGGCATCATGGCTTCCGCCTGACGCCGCACGAACCGTTCGGTGGTGAGGCGATAGCTGATCAGATCGGCGATGCTGATCAGCCGCAATCCGTGCTGGCGGGCATACGTCTGCAGTTGCGGCAGCCGGGCCATCGAGCCGTCGGGATTCTGGATCTCACAGATCACGCCGGCGGGATACAGCCCAGCCAGACGTGAAAGATCCACCGCCGCCTCGGTGTGGCCGGCACGCTTGAGCACGCCGCCACGCTTGGCCCGCAGCGGAAAGATATGGCCGGGCCGGCGCAGATCGTGGGGGCGGCTCTGGGGATGGATCGCCACCTGGATGGTGCGGGCCCGATCGTCGGCAGAGATGCCGGTGGACACGCCGTTCTCGGGGCCCGCGTCCACGCTCACGGTGAAGGCGGTCTGATTGCTGTCGGTGTTGCGATCCACCATCAGCGGCAGTTCCAGCGCATCGAGGCGCTCCCCTTCCATCGCCAGGCAGATCAGGCCCCGGGCTTCGGTGGCCATGAAGTTGATCTGTTCCGGCGTGGCGAACTGGGCCGCGCAGATCAGATCGCCTTCGTTTTCACGGTTTTCGTCATCCACTACCACCACCATCTCGCCGTTGCGAATGGCCGCCAAGGCATCCGCTACGGGATCAAACCGGATGGCCGCTTCTGCAGCATCGCCGCCTCCCACCTGCGCCGCTGGCGATGACGCCTCAACGCTGCCGCGATCGTGGAGTGGGTCGGAACGGAGAGCCAGGGGACGTGGGCCATCAACCTTCATTCTCCACCAGCACACCTGCGCACCGTGAAGAGATCGCAGGACGACCAGTACGCTTTCCCCTCCCAATTGCTACCGCATGGCTCCTACAGAACCAGCCCGGCGCGTGGCCGTGATCGGCGCCAGTGGCTATGGCGGTCTGCAGAGCCTGCGGCTGCTGCATGACCATCCCCACCTGGAGGTGACCTTTCTGGGTGGAGAACGCAGTGCCGGCAAGCGCTGGAATGCGATCACGCCGTTTCTGCCGCTGGCCAGGGATCTGGTGGTGCGCGTGCCTGAACCCGACGCCATCGCCGCGGAGGCCGACCTGGCGGTGCTCAGCCTGCCGAACGGCCTGGCCTCGCGTCTCGTGCCCGATCTGCTGGCGCGCGGGGTGAAGGTGGTGGATCTCTCCGCTGACTACCGCTACCGCTCCTTGAACCAGTGGAAAAGTGTGTATGCAGCGGAAGCCCAGGAGCATCCGCGCAACGACGACGCCCTTTGCGAAGAAGCGGTGTACGGCCTGGTGGAGTGGGAGCGGGAGGCGATCGCCGCTGCCCGGCTGGTGGCGGCCCCCGGCTGTTTCCCCACGGCCAGCCTGCTGGCGCTGATGCCGTTTCTCAGCCAGGGCCTGATTGAAACCAGCGGGATCATCATCGACGCCAAGACCGGCACCTCCGGCGGGGGCAGGGCCGCCAAGGAGAACCTGCTGCTGGCCGAGGCCGGCGAGGCGGTGGCGCCCTACGGCGTGGTGGGCCATCGCCACACCAGTGAGATCGAGGAATCAGCCAGCCGCGCGGCCGGTCAACCGATCCGGCTGCAGTTCACCCCCCACCTGATGCCGATGGTGCGCGGGCTGCTGGCCACCGTCTACGGCCGCCTGCGGGATCCCGGCCTCACCGCCGCCGACTGCACCACCCTGCTGCAGGCCGCCTACCGCCAGAGCCCCTGCGTGGAGGTGCTGCCGGTGGGCACCTACCCCTCCACCAAGTGGGTGCGGCAGACCAACCGGGCCCTGCTGTCGGTGCAGGTGGATGCGCGCACCAGCCAGCTGATCGTGATGTGCGCCATCGACAACCTGGTGAAGGGCCAGGCCGGACAGGGCGTTCAGTGCCTCAACCTGCTGGCGGGGCTGCCCGCCTGCACCGGCCTGCCGCTGCTGCCCTTCTATCCCTGAGCCTGCGCCAGCTGGGCTGAGCTGGCCTGCGACAGCCGCTCGGCGGCCAGTGCCACCGCCAGCGGCAGGATCCGATGCTCCTGCTGCTGGATGCGGGCCGCCAGGCGGGCATGGTCATCGCCGGGGCACACCGGCACGGCAGCCTGGGCCAGGATCGGACCCCCATCCACTTCGGCGGTCACCAGGTGGGCGCTGCAGCCCGCCAGGGTCACCCCTGCCGCCAGCGCCTGGCCGATCGCGTCGACACCGCGGAAACTGGGCAGCAAGGACGGGTGGATGTTCACCAGGCGCTGCGGAAAGGCCTTGATCAGCACGGGGGTGACGATCCGCATCCAGCCGGCCATCACCACCAGATCCACCTTTGCCTGCCCAAAGGCTTCGATCAGGGCGCCATCGAGCGCCTCCCGACTGCTGAAGCGACGGTGATCGAGCAGACGCCAGGAAATGCCCAGCCGCTCGGCACGCTCGATGGCCCCGCAGCCCGGCTGGTTCACCACCAGCAACTCCACGCTGGCGTTGAGGTCACCGTGGCGGCCACTGGCCACCAGCGCCTCGAAGTTCGAGCCGTGGCCTGAGGCCATCACTCCCAGCCGCAGCGGAGGATGCGCCGCCGGCCAGGGCTGTGACAACGGCCACTGGATGCCGGCATTCACGTCGCTATGGTCTGCCGCAGCAGGCATCGGGTTCATGTCCCACCTTTCCATCCTGCCAACGGTCGTGAGCGATCTCGATCACTTGGTCGCCAGCCTTGAGGAACTCGGTGCGAGCCCTCAAATCGATGGGGTGCTGCAGGGCTTCAACGACGAGCAGGTGCCGGTGGCTGTGAAGGTGCGTCTGGATGGCGCTGCACTCGGCTGGCAGCGCCAGCATGACGGCTCCCTGGCCGTGGTGGGGGATCTGCAACGGCTGAGCCGCTCCCTGGATGTGCAGCGTTTCCTGGCGGCGGTCACCCGCAGCTACGCCGCCCGCGTCGCCCTGGCCCAGGCGATGCGCGAGCTGCCCCAGGCTCACGTCCATCTCGCCGCCTGACGCCCTTGGATCCGGTGGAGCTCACGCTGGATCTGACGGCGTCTCGCCAGCATCTGATCCGCTGTCGGCTTCGCTTCACTCCCATCCACCAGGCCCTGGAGCTACACCTGCCGGTGTGGACACCGGGCTCCTACCTGCAGCGCGATTACGTGCGCCAGCTGCAGAACCTGGAGCTGGTACAAGCGGGAGCCGTGGTGCCGCTGGTGCGGCGCGAGCCGTCGGTGTGGACCGCCCAGCTCGAACCGCTCCTTCCGGTGGAGGTGAACTACGGCGCCATGGCCACCGAACTCACGGTGCGCACCTGCCACCTCGACGACGACCACGCCTGCCTGACCCTGGCCGCCCTGGCCCTGCAGGTGAACGGCGCACGCTGGACGCCGCACCACCTGCACCTGCTGCTGCCAGAGGGCTGGGAGCCGTTCGTGCCGCTGCCCTGTCTGGACGGACCGAGCGAACACCGCTGGATCGCAGCCAGCTTCGACCAGCTGGTGGACACCCCGGTGGAGGCAGGTCCGCACCGCTGGCATGGGTTCGAAGTGCACGGGGTGCCGCACCGCTGGGTGTGCTGGTCGGCGGTGGGGGGAGACCCCAATCCGCTGCTGGAGCGCTACCCACAACTGCTCGACGACGTGGCGGGGGTGTGCTCCGCCTGCTGCCGGCTGATGGGTGAAGCGGCTCCGGCCGCTGCTGACTACCTGTTTGTGCTGCACCTGCTGGAGCGGGGCTTCGGCGGCCTCGAGCACGACAACGCCACCGTGCTGCAGTACGGCCTGGAGGAGCTGGCCAAGCCCGGCGGCTACCGCAGGTTTCTCCAACTGGTGGGCCATGAATACCTGCACCAATGGAACGTGCGGCGACTGCGGCCAGCGGAGCTCACCCCGATCGACTACGACCGCCCGATGGTCGTGCCCACCCTCTGGTTCGCCGAGGGGGTGACCAGCTACTACGACCAGTTTCTGCCGCGGCTCGCCGGCATCGGCACCGACACTGACCTGTGGGACGACCTGGGCGCTGAGCTCAGCCGCTACCTGCTCACTCCCGGCCGCCTGCTCGGCCAGACCCTGCGCCAAAGCAGCCAGGAAGCCTGGGTGAAGCTCTACCGGCAGGACGCCTACAGCGGAGACAATCAGATCAGTTACTACCTCAAAGGTGCCGTCGTGGCCCTGGTGCTGGATCTGCAGCTGCGCCTGGCCGGTTCGTGCCTGGCCGCCGTGCTGCGCGCGCTCTGGCAGACGCACGGCCGCTGGCGGCGGGGCTACAGCGAAGCCGATCTGATCGAGGCTTTTGCCGCGCAGCTGCCTGAACTGCGCAAGCAACTGCCGGCCTGGCTGGAGGGGCAGGAGGACCCGCCCCTGCACGAGGCCCTGCACAGCGTGGGCTTGGTGCTGGTGCCGCACAAGGACACCGCTCCCTTCACCGGCCTGGCCTGCAGCACGTCCAGTTCGAGCCTGAGCGTTCAGAAGGTGGCGCGCCACAGCCCGGCGGAAGCGGCGGGCCTGTGCGTGGCGGACGAGCTGATAGCCCTGGATGGCTGGCGGCTGCACACGCCCAGCGATCTCCCGCACCGGTGGCAGGAAGGCCGCAGGCACAGCCTCACGATCGGGCGGCACGGCAGGCTGCGTTGTATTTCTCTGCAGCCCACAGCGCCGGCGGTGCAGAGCTGGAGACTGCAGCCGGATCCCGACGGCCCGGCGGCGGCCTTGGCCCTGCGCACGCAATGGTTGCAGTTGGTTCCATGCTGAACCACGTCCGCGGACTGGTGGTGCGCGCCCGCCAGCTGGCGCCCGAGCGGGGCGGGGCGGTGGCGCTGGCTGCTGTAGCCGTGCTGGGCCTCGGTGGCCTGGGCTGGCTGGGGCGCGAGATCTCCGCCAGCAACCCCTCCGACGCCAGCCCCTCCCTGCTGGAGCTGCTCGAGCAGGTAGGGGCCCCCCGTTCCGGGTCCTCGGCCCCGGCCGCCACGCCGTCGCTCAATGCCCGCCCAGCCCCCACGCCACCGGCCCACGACCGCTGGGTGAGCCCTCTGAAGCGCCAATGCACGGCCGATCCGGCGCTGAGCCGTCGCCTGGAGGCGAAGGTGGCCGCACTGCCGCTGGAGATGGAGCGCCTCACCATCGATCCCACCAACTACGGCAGCCGCTTCCGCAGCGATGCGTTCGGCAATCCGGTGGACCCCACACCTCGCGTGGTGGTCCTGCACGAAACGGTCTACGGCATGCAATCGGCGGTGCAGACCTTCCTTACCCCCCACCCCCGCGACGAAGACCAGGTGAGCTACCACCTGATGATCGGGGAGAACGGGCAGGTGGTGCAGGCGCTCGATCCTGCTTATCGTGCTTTCGGCGCTGGCAACTCCGCCTTCAACGGCCAGTGGGTGATGACCAACCCGGATGTTGGGGGGTCGGTGAACAACTTCGCCCTGCACCTGAGCCTGGAAACACCGCTCGATGGTGAGGATGCCGACGCGGAGCACAGTGGCTACAGCAACGACCAGTACGACGCTTTGGCGGTGGTGCTGACCGACTGGATGCGCCGTTTCGGCATCCCTCCCCAGAACATCACCACCCACCGGTATGTGGATCTGGGGGGTGAACGGGCAGATCCCCGCAGCTTCAGATGGTCGGAACTGCAGACGCGTCTCGCAGCCCTCGGCATGCTTTGCAAGTCCGACTGACGGATGCCTACCTGGCGTTACGAACAGCTCTGGGACCGACGCTCCAATGGCGTCTGCGCCTCAAATCAGCGGAGAAAACTGTGGCTTGCGCTCGCCGTAGATGAGCGCGTGGAGAGCGGGATCCTGCATGTAGCTCAGGATGCGGGCGGGGTAATCCAGCTTGCCGTTGTGGAGGTAGGCCAGGGTGGCGAGCGCCTTGGCATCGCGGGGACCAGCGCTGGCTTGCAGGAGGCGGTCGGTGGGGAATCCCAGCAGGATGGAGAGGCGGTGAAACTTACCCACCAGCAGCTGCACATTCCGCTCGGGGACCAGCAGCTCACGCCGGGCGGCAGCCCGTTCCTCGGGGCTGGCATCGGCAGGCAGCAAGCCCTGATGCACGAACTCATCGACCCCCAGCTGGGCAGGCCCGTGGGTCTTGAAGAGGCCGGAATCGGCCGCCATCGGCAGATCTTCACCGGGTTTCGCCCGCTGAATCTCGTCGAAAAGCACGGCGGCAACGAGCATCGGGTTCACGCCGAGCCGACGTGACTCGCTCACGATCACCGGCCTCAGCTCCTCAATGCGGCTGACCGTGTGGGCACGCAGCGGGGTGAGCTGATCCAGGCCGTGGGTGAGCAACTGGGCCAGCTTCGGCTGGGGACCATGCACGCCGAAACGTCGCTGCAGCTCACGCAGCTCTTCAGGGGTGAAATCGACCGGATTCGCCCGCAGACCCTGCATCGCCAGCTTGGCGGGTTTGCCGCTGCGGGCATTGAGACTGGTGCTGAGGGCAGCTTCGTGCAGCTTGAGCAACGAGGCAGCATCGGGGTGGCGAACGGTGGCCACCTGGGCATTGATCAGGCCGAGGGCGAGGACCCAGCTGGAGGCTCGCAGCAACGCCGGTGTGCGAAGGGAGCCAAGCGGAATGCGTAGCTTCAAGGCAGCCTTCAAACCGGGTTTTGGAGTCAATTGTTAAATAAACTCTACCGTCGTCCACTGGCTGCTCCCGCACCTTGGGCCGTTTGTGTGGCCGTCCATACAATTACGCCGCTTGCGTGTTCCGGCTCACGGCGATGGGCTGTGTCACGGTTCAGAGGGCGATTCCACCGATAGGTTCATCGCCAGAACCTGTCACTTCCACCAGGGCGCATGACCACGTTTCCAGACTTCAAGCCGCAGCCTTCGGCGGAACAGTGGCAACGGTTCTGTTCGCTGCTCTGGCACCACGAAGGGCTGGGGATGTGGCTGGATGTGAGCCGTATGGCAGTGGGGCCTCAACATTTCGAGGAGCTGGCCCCCGCCTTCACCTCCGCGTTCGCGGCCATGGCCACGCTGGAGGCCGGAGCCATCGCGAACCCGGATGAAGGACGCCAGGTGGGTCACTACTGGCTGCGGGCGCCGCAGCTGGCGCCCGAGCCAGGAATCGGCGCCCACGTCCGCCAGGAGATCGACGGCATTGAAGCCTTCGCCCAGCAGGTGCTCTCCGGTGAGATCCAGCCGCCGGGCCTGGCGCCCTTCACCGATGTGCTGTGGATCGGCATCGGCGGTTCCGGCCTCGGCCCGCTGCTGATCCTGCGGGCGTTGCAGCAGCAGGGTCAGGGCCTGCCCTTTCACTTCTTCGACAACGTCGATCCGCAGGGATTCAGCCGCACCCTGGCCGGCCTCGGCGAGCGGCTGCGCACCACCTTGATGGTGGTGGTGAGTAAATCGGGCGGCACGCCGGAGCCGCGGCTTGGCATGGAGCAGGCGCGGGCCCGGCTGGAAGCGCTGGGCGGCAGCTGGGCCGATCAGGCGGTGGCGGTCACGATGGCGGGCAGCCAGCTCGACCGGCTGGCAGTGGAGGAGCGCTGGCTCCGCCGTTTCGACATGTTCGATTGGGTGGGCGGCCGCACCAGCATCACCAGCGCCGTGGGCTTGCTGCCGGCCGCATTGATCCAGGCAGATCTGCGCGGCTTCCTGGCCGGTGCCGCTGAGATGGATGAGGCCACCCGGGTGCCCGAGCTCACCGCCAACCCGGCAGCATTGATGGCTGCGGCCTGGTATGTGGCGGGCAACGGCAAGGGCCACCGCGACATGGTGGTGCTGCCCTACCGCGACCGCCTCGAGGTGTTCAGCCGCTACCTGCAGCAGCTGGTGATGGAGTCGCTGGGGAAACGGCTCGACCGCAACGGTGAACCCGCCTACCAGGGCATCGCCGTCTACGGCAACAAGGGATCCACCGACCAGCACGCCTACGTCCAGCAACTCCGCGACGGCATCGACAACTTCTTCGTCACCTTCATCGAGGTGCTGGAAGATCCCACCGATGTGCCGCCGCTGCACGGGGAACATCCCGGTGACTACCTGGACGGCTTCCTGCAGGGCACCCGCGCTGCCCTATCGGAAGGCGGGCGGCAGAGCATCACGCTCAGCATGCGGCGCTTCGATGCCCGCCTGCTGGGCGCCCTGGTGGCGCTGTTCGAACGCGCTGTGGGGCTCTACGCGGAGCTTGTGAACATCAACGCTTACGACCAGCCGGGCGTGGAGGCGGGCAAGAAGGCGGCCGCCGTGATCCTGGATCTGCAGAGCCGGCTGGAAGCACTGCTGGCCGATGGCGAACCCCACGATCTGGCCAGCCTTCAGGGGCAGCTCAGCATCGACAGCCCCGAGCCCCTGTTCTGGATCCTGCGCCACCTCTGCGGCAATCCCCGCGGCTATGTGGCCAGCGGCGATTGGGGCACGCCCTCCTCCCTGGTGTTTCGCCGCTCCTGAGCCGGAGCCTCTGGGGGCAGGATGGGGCTGGTTTCGGGGGGCAGTCCATGATCCGTTCACGTGCGGCGGTGGCCTGGGCGGCCGGTCAGCCCCTGGAGATCACCACGATCGACGTGGCACCGCCACGAGCGGGAGAGGTGCTGGTGCGGATCGTGGCCACAGGCGTGTGCCACACCGATGCCTTCACCCTCTCCGGCAGCGATCCGGAAGGGATTTTTCCCGCAGTGCTTGGCCACGAAGGCGCCGGTGTGGTGGAGGCCGTG
Source organism: Synechococcus sp. CS-1333 (assembly GCF_025128015.1). Lineage (NCBI taxonomy): Bacteria > Bacillati > Cyanobacteriota > Cyanophyceae > Synechococcales > Synechococcaceae > Synechococcus > Synechococcus sp. CS-1333. The sequence continues at coordinate 7,711 of NZ_JAHLYO010000001.1, read as the reverse complement.
GGGCCGGAGGTGAGCTCTCTGGCGGTGGGGGATCACGTGATTCCGCTTTATACGCCGGAATGCCGCAGCTGCAGCTTCTGCCTGTCCGGCAAGACCAACCTCTGCCAGGCGATCCGCGGCACCCAGGGACGGGGCCTGATGCCCGATGGCACCAGCCGCTTCTCCAAGGACGGCCAGACCATTCATCACTACATGGGCACCTCCACGTTCTCGGAATACACGGTGGTGCCGGAAATCGCCCTGGCGACAATCAACCGCGACGCCCCGCTCGACAAGGTGTGCCTGCTGGGCTGCGGCGTCACCACCGGCATCGGCGCAGTGCTGAACACCGCCAAGGTGGAGGCGGGCAGCACGGTGGCCGTGTTCGGCCTCGGTGGCATCGGTCTGGCGGTGGTGATCGGCGCGGTGATGGCCGGAGCGGCGCGGATCATCGGCATCGACACCAATCCCGACAAGTTCGCGATCGCCCGCCAGCTCGGTGCCACCGAGTGCATCAATCCGAAAGACAGCACCACCCCGATCGAGCAGGTGGTAATCGAGCGCACCGATGGAGGCGTGGATTATTCCTTCGAGTGCATCGGCAACGTGGCGGTGATGCGCGCCGCCCTTGAGTGCTGCCACAAGGGCTGGGGTGAATCCACGATCATCGGTGTGGCCGGCGCCGGCCAGGAGATCTCCACCCGTCCGTTCCAGCTGGTGACCGGCAGGGTATGGCGGGGGTCGGCCTTCGGCGGCGTGCGCGGCCGCACGGAATTGCCCGGCTACGTGGAGCGTTACCAGAGGGGCGAGATCCCGCTTGACACCTTCATCACCCACACCATGGGGCTGGATCGCATCAACGAAGCCTTCGATCTGATGCACGCCGGAACCAGCATCCGCACGGTGATTGATTTCGCCGGTTGAACCTGGGGGCATACCGCGCCACCCCGATCGACGGCCGCTCTGGCCTCAGCACAGGCGTTCCGGCATCGTCACTGGCCATCGGCAGCCCAGCACCGATCCGTCCCCTTCTGCGGCGTTTTCGTCCATGAGCGACTCCCTTCTCGAAGCCATCAGTGAAAGCCGGTGCTTCGGTGGCGCACAACGCCGCTACCGCCATCGCTCCAGCGTGCTGGGGTGCAGCATGCATGTGTCGGTGTTTCTGCCCCCGCAGGCGCTCGCCGGCGCCCGGGTGCCGGCCCTCTACTGGCTCTCGGGGCTCACCTGCACCGATGAGACCATGATGCAGAAGGCGGGCGCGCAGCGGCTGGCAGGCGCCCTTGGCCTGGCCCTGGTGGCCTCCGACACCAGCCCCCGGGGGGAGGGCGTGCCCGATGACCCCGACGGCGCCTGGGATTTCGGCCTGGGGGCAGGCTTCTACCTGAATGCCAGCGAAGCCCCCTGGGTCACCCACTACCGCATGCACGACTACGTGGTGGCGGAGCTGCCCGCCCTGCTGGAGAGTGCCTTGCCGCTCAACGAGCGGCGCGGAGTGAGCGGCCATTCGATGGGCGGCCACGGGGCCCTGATCTGTGCCCTGCGCAACCCGGGTCGCTATCGCTCGGTGTCGGCGTTCGCGCCGATCGCTCAGCCCAGCACCTGCCCCTGGGGGGAGAAAGCCTTCAGCCGCTACCTGGGCCCTGAGCGTGGCAGCTGGGCCGCCTGGGAGGCCTGCAGCCTGATCGCCCAGGCCAGCGAGCGCTTGCCGTTGCTGGTGGATCAGGGCAGCGCCGACCCGTTCCTCGACCAGCAGCTGAAGCCCGATCGGCTGCGCAGCGCCGCTGCCGCCGCCGGCCACCCACTGGAGCTGCGGTTACAGCCCGGCTACGACCACAGCTACTTCTTCATCGCCAGCTTCATCGACGACCACCTGCGCCACCACGCCGCCGCCCTGCTGGCCTGAATGGGGCAAGGGCGCAGGGGAGCAAGGTTCAGGGCACCAGGTTCACGAGCTTGCCGGGCACCACGATCACGCGGCGTGGCGGTTGGCCGTCCAGCCACTTGCGGGCGATGTCGCTGTCGAGGGCCAGGCGCTCGAGGGCGGCGGCATCGGCATCGGCGGGCACATCGAGGCTGCCCCGCACCTTGCCTTTCACCTGGATCACCAGGGCGATGGTGTCCTGCACCAGGGCAGCGGGATCCAGCTCGGGCCAACCCTGCCGGTGCACGCTGCCGGCCCCGCCCAGCTGCTCCCACAGCTCCGCGGCCAGGTGAGGGGCGAAGGGCGCGAGCAGCACCAGCAGGGTGCGCACCGCCTCCTCGGCCACCGGTGCCGAGACAGCCTCCAGGTGAGTGCCCATGGCATTGCTGAGCTTCATCAACTCCGACACGGCGGTGTTGAACTGATAGCGCCCGTCGGCCAGGTCATCGCTGATCGCAGCGATCGCCGCATGCACGCAACGGCGCAGCTCCCGGTCGCTCTCGGAGGCATCAGCCGCGGCGCCAGGATCGGCGCTGGCAGTGACCGTGGCCGCCATCGACACGCCACGGCTGCGGGCGCCCTGAACCTGCCGCCACACCCGCTGCAGGAAACGGAACTGGCCCTCCACGTCGGCGTCATCCCATTCCAGATCCTTTTCCGGCGGGGCTTTGAACAGGATGAACATGCGGGCGGTGTCGGCGCCGTAGCGATCGATCACGGCCGCGGGATCCACGCCGTTATGCTTCGACTTCGACATCTTCTCGAAGAACACCTCCAGCCGATCGCCGTTGATCGGATCGCGGGGATCATCGGCATCGGCCACATCGGCCGGAGCGATGTATTTGCCGGTGTGCGGATTCTTATAGGTGAGGCTCTGCACCATGCCCTGGGTGAGCAGGCGCTGGAAGGGTTCATCGAAGCTGAGCAGGCCGCGGTCGCGCAGCACTTTGGTGAAGAATCGGGAATAGAGAAGATGCAGGATCGCGTGCTCGATCCCGCCCACGTACTGGTTCACCGGCAGCCACTGATCGGCGGTCGCCTTGGCGAACGGTAGTGATTCGTTGTGAGGATCACTGAAGCGGAGGTAATACCACGAGGAACACATGAAGGTGTCCATCGTGTCGGTTTCGCGCTGGGCAGGGCGGCCGCAGCTGGGGCACGGCACGTTGACCCAGTCGTGCAACTGGGCGAGCGGTGAGGCTCCCTTGCCACTGAAGGCGACACCGCGGGGCAGCTCCACCGGCAAATGCTCGGCCGGCACCGGCACCACGCCGCAATGGTCGCAGTGCACCACCGGAATCGGGCAGCCCCAGTAGCGCTGGCGGGAGATCAGCCAGTCGCGCAGGCGGAACTGCACCCGGGCGCGGCCCCAGCCTTGTGCTTCCGCATGGGCCACGATCGCGGCCTTCGCCTGCCCCGATGGCTGCCCGTCGAACGGCCCGGAATGGATCAGCACACCGGGCTCGGTCCAGGCGGTGCCGTCCCAGTCGTGTTCATCGGCTCCCTCCGGCACGATCACCCGCCGCACGGGCAGTTCGTACTGGCGGGCGAAGACGAAATCACGCGGGTCGTGGGCCGGTACGCCCATCACGGCACCGGTGCCGTAATCGGCCAGCACGTAATCAGCGATCCAGAGCGGAATCGCCTCCCCCGTGAACGGGTGGCGCACCGAACGGCCGAGCGGCACGCCCCGCTTGGGCCGGTCGTCGGCCAGCCGCTCTTGCTCGCTCTGCAGCCCCACCCGCTCGCAGAACACACGCACCGCGTCCTCATGCTCGGGCGCGGTGAGCGTGGCCACCAGCGGATGCTCGGGCGCCAGCACCAGATAGCTCACCCCGTAGACCGTGTCCGGACGGGTGGTGAACACCGTGATGGTGGTGTCCTGGGTGGTGCCGTCCGGCGCCAGCACGGGAAACTCCAGCTCTGCCCCCACCGAGCGGCCGATCCAGTTGGCCTGCATCGTGCGCACCCGCTCCGGCCAGCCCTGCAGCTGGGGCAGGTCGTCGAGCAGGGCATCGGCGTAGGCGGTGATGCGCAGGAACCACTGCCGCAATTGCCGCCTTTCCACCCGCGCGCCGGATCGCCAGGAGCGGCCGTCCCCATCCACCTGCTCATTGGCGAGCACGGTCTGATCGACCGGATCCCAGTTGACGGTGGCCTCCTTGCGGTAGGCCAGGCCGGCATCGAGAAACTGCAGGAACAACCACTGGGTCCAGCGGTAGTAGTCGGTGTGGCAGGTGGCCAGCTCACGGCTCCAGTCGATCGACAGACCGAGGCGCTGCAACTGCTGACGCATCTGGGCGATGTTTCGATCGGTCCAGTCACCGGGGTCGATGCCCCGTTCGATCGCGGCGTTCTCAGCCGGCAGACCGAAGGCATCCCAGCCCATCGGATGCAGCACCCTGCGCCCCCGCTGGCGCTGCACGCGGGCGATCACATCGGTGATGACGTAGTTGCGCACATGGCCCATGTGCAGATTCCCCGAGGGGTAGGGGAACATCGAAAGGGCGTAGAAGGTCTGCTCCGTCGCCGCGGGGGCGTCGGCAGACGTCGGGCCAGGGTCTGGCGTGGCATCCAGCCCCTCGGCCTGCCAGCGGGCCTGCCAGCGGCTCTCGATCGCCGCGGGCTGGTAGCGACCCGCCTCTGGAGCGGTGGCGCGGCCGCTCTCGGCTACAGGGGACGTATCGGTGGGGCCGGTCTCGGCGATGACCTTCTCGGACACGAGCTTCTCGGGCACGACGGACTTGGCGGCGGCCGCAGGGATCAGCCGTTCACTCTCACGCCCGATCGTGCCACAGACGTTTCCGGCGCCTCGGGTCAGGGCGTGGAGCGGATCGACACCACCATGCGGCGATTGATCAGAACCGGGTCGCCCTCGTGTTCACCGCGCAGAGCCAGGAATTCGGGGTCTTGCCAGAGCAACGAGCCGGTGACCTGCACGGAATCCACCAGCAGCAGTTCCAGCTGGTTGCGGCCCCGGATCCAGTGCTGCAGCTGGCGTACGCCCGGGAGGCTCGAATCAAGGGTGGTGATCTCCATAAGATCAGACTCAGGCCTGCTGGGAGAACGGGATGCTGGCGTTCAGCAAGTATCAGGGATTGGGCAACGATTTTCTGTTGCTCGACGGTCGCAACGCCACCACCGTTGATTTCTGTTTTGATCTCACCCCAGAACGGGTGAGCCTGCTCTGCGACCGCCGCTTCGGTGTGGGCGGCGACGGGGTGATCCTGGCGCTCCCGCCCGAGAACGATGGAGAACTGCGCATGCGCATCTTCAACGCGGACGGCACCGAGCCTGAGATGTGCGGCAATGGCATCCGTTGCCTGGCCCGCTTCCTGGCCGACAGCGACGGCGATGCACCGGGCCGCCGCTGGGTGGTGGAAACGCTGGCCGGCCTGATCGTGCCGGAGCTGCTGGCCGATGGCTCCGTGCGTGTCGACATGGGCACGCCGTTCCTGGTGCCTGAGCAGGTGCCCACCACCCTGGCGATCGGTTCGGCCGGCCTGCCCCAGGGGGAACTGAGCGTGGCGGGCGAGAGCTTCACGGTGGCCGCCGCCGGCATGGGCAACCCGCACGTGGTGCTGCCGGTGGAGGCGGTGGCAGCGGTGGATCTGGAACGGCTCGGCCCGCTGCTGGAGTGCCACCCGGCCTTCCCCGCCCGCACCAACGTGCACTTCGTGGAAGCGATCAGCCCCAGCCATCTGGTGATGCGGGTCTGGGAGCGGGGGGCCGGGCCCACCCTCGCCTGCGGGACCGGCGCCTGCGCCACCCTCGTGGCCAGCCATCGCCTCGGCCTGTGCGAACGATCGGCCCGCGTCGATCTGCCCGGCGGCACCCTCTGGATCGACTGGGACACCAGTTCGGACCACCTGTTCATGAGCGGGCCGGCAGAGCCGGTGTTCGACGGGGTGCTGGCGCCGGAGCTGTTCGGTGAGCTTGCTCCCGATGTGCCTGCAGCGCCTGAGTGGGCGGAGGAGAGCGATGGTGGCACCAGCCCTTTGGGCGCAGCAACGGATCTGAACGAGGAGGCCCCTGCCGATCCAGCCGTCAACTGCGCAGTGGAATGCACCAGCGGCTGTCAGCGACCGGACAACTGCCCCAATGCGGCGGCGCGGGCCCGGGTGGAGGCCCTGCTCAACAGCCGCTCACTCGATGATCTGGTGACCCTGGCCAGCAACTCCCTGGAGGCGCGCACGCGACAACGGCTGGAACGGGAGGGCTGAGGGACCTGAGTAGGGTCGGCGCGCCCGCCACCGATTCAGCGTGCTTCCTCCCGATCTGCTCAGCGCCGAAGCCCAGGCCATGGAGGGCTTGAACGCCGCCCTGGCGGAGAGCGCCAACGGCCGCTGGACCCTGGAGTTCCGCTTTGAAGGGTTGCGTCTGCTGCCAGTGGTGCTGCGGCTCGGCCAGGCCCTGCAGGCGCAGGAACGGCAGTTCCGCCTGGTGTTCCCCGATGCGGGTGCCACTGCCCTGGCCCAGCGCGACGCCCCTGATCTGGCCGCCCGCACCGGCAGCCTGAAGGACCAGGAGCGGTTGAACGCCGCCGCCGCTGATCCTGTGGCTGCTGCTGGAGCTGGGGCTCCGGCAGAGCCTTTGGATTCAGACGTCGCCGGCGCAGAGGCTGGGGATTCCAGCGCCCCTCAGGGCCCTGCCGGCGACGCAACGAGCGATGCCGCCCCAGGCGACACCCTGCTGCTGCTGGTGGCACCAGGCCCGTCGGACTACGACGCGGTCGAGCGCCTCTGCCTGAACCATCGCGGCGGGGTGGTGCTGCTCAACGGCAGCCTCGAGGATGCGGCCGTTGGGATCGGTAGCGTGGCGCGGGAGCGGCGGCGAGGCTTCCTCTCCACCTGGCGCAGTGCCTATGCCCTGCTACCCCTGCCCGAGGGCGCCCTGCGCCGCTGCTTCCCCGGCCCGTGGGAGTTGTACCGCAACGACCCCGATGGCCACCGCCTGGTGGAGACCTTCGAGCAGAAGCCCGATGCGGAGCAGGTGGCGGAAACGCTCAGCCCCGGACAGGCGGCCACAGTGGCGGGCGGTTTGCAGGCCCTCGATCGCTTTCTCGGCAGTCTGAGGAACTGACGGCCTGCGGCCGCACCGATGTGCGAATTCAGGAGCTCCACCCCCCTGGTGGCACCTGGTCAGGCTCCTTAAGCTTGCGTGTCTGAACGTTGCGCCATGGCCGCCGAGCCCCAAACCACCCGCCGCTCCTGGAGTCTGGTGGACGTCGGAGCCGCCGCCGCCGTGCTGATGGCCCTGGCCGGGGTGATCTGGAGCCCGAAGCTCAGCGGTGCGGTGGCGGAAGCCACCGGCGCCATGCAGCCGGTCACGGTGATGGTGGATGTGCGAGGAGCCTCGGTGGCGGATCCCCAGGCCCTGATCCGCTCGATCCGCAACGACGGTGAGGTGAGCATCGTGATCCGCAACCAACCCCACGGCACGGTGAAGCTGCAGGAGCTGGTGCCGCTGCAGCGCCGCCTCGTGGCGGTCCAGCCCGACGGACGGGTGGTGACCGCCATCGACCCCAACCAGGCCGTGTTCGGTTCGCTTGATGCCCGCTTCGTACTTGAGGGCAAAGGGCGCAAGACCAGCGGCGGCGTGGTGTTCGGCAACCAGAACCTCAAGATCGGCGCCCCTGTGGAGCTTGAGGGCCGTGACTTCCGCATCGGCGGCACGGTGTCGGGTCTGAAACTCGGAGTCAGCTGACATGACACGTTCCGCTCAGAAGCTCAGCCGCCTCGGCCTCAGCCTCGGGCTGGCGCTGGCCACCTGCGCTCCGGCCATGGCCATGCCGATGGCGAGCCTGCCGGC